>CAZHIU010000068.1:0-2504 GCA_964532555.1 uncultured Microbacterium sp. | reverse complement strand
TCAGCTCCTCGGCTCGATCTTGCCCACGGCAATGCCGGCGTTCTCGATCATCGCATAGGAGTCGTGACTTGCCGCCACGAAGCCGGTGTAGCGCGACGGCAGCAGGGTCTCGGCCTCGGCATCGGTGATGGCGACCAGCGCCTCCTGCACCTCGCGGCCCAGCCCGTCGACGGCCCCGGCCGGCACCGCGATGGCATCGTTGGGCAGCGGCTCGGACTGCCAGACCACCTTGGTCGCGTCGGCCGGCAGCTGCCCGTTCTCGATCATCGCGTTGCGGTTGCGATCGAAATCCGTCGCGAGATCGACCTGCCCGGAGGCCACCGCGACCTCGTTGGCGCCATGGGTGGCGCCGTCGCGGTACTGCCAGAAGGTGGTCGGGTCGATCCCCCAGACCGTGAGCGCGTAGAAGGTCGGGATCAGCCAGCCGGTGGTCGAGCCGACATCCGCGAACGAGATCGACATGCCTTCGGTGTCGTCGGGGAAGGTGTTCACCTCGAGATCGGGCCGGCCGACGATGATGCCGTGATAATAGGGCGCGCCGTCGTACTTCACCGTCGCCACGGCCTCGCAGCCGGTGGCATTGTTGGCGATGATGTAGCCCCAGGGCCCCATCCAGGTGACATCGAGCTGGTCCGACCCCATCGCGACCGCCATCCCGGCCCAGTCGGTGGTGGCAAAGAGCTCGAACTCCACCCCGAGCTTTTCCGCCAGATGCGCGAAGACCGGCATATAGGCCGTCCGCGTGTCGGTCGGGTTCGGCAGCAGCGGACCCACCCCGAACCGCAGCTTCGGCGTCTGGGCGATCGCCGGCGCCGCAAGCGCCAGCCCCGCCGCCCCCGCGCCCACGATCAGCGTTCGCCGCCTGATGGAGATATCCATATCCGTGCTTCCTCCCTGTTATGCCTGTTATGTGCGGAGCGGCCGGCGTCCTTCGCCGACCGCCTGCCGTTGTGGTCAGCCCGACTTGCCGCGCCGGCGCCCGGTCTCGTAGCCGACGGCGCCGAGCCCGACCGCGAGGATCCCGAAGGCGGCATAGAGGCCGATCGACGGCCGCGCCGGAGCCGGGGCCGCGACCGCCGCCGGCGTGATCGGCGCGACCTCGTGCCCGGCATGGGCGGCCATGTTGTCATAGGTGCGCTCCAGCATGGCGCGGCCCACGTCCTTGAGGATCGCCTGTCCGGCGATCCGCCCCTGTCCGAGCACCAGGTCGACATTGGTGATCGTCGGGCCGCCGAGATTGACCGAGCGGTTGCCCTCGCCGTCCTCGACATGCCAGGCGGTGACATGATCGCCCTCGATCCCCTCGACCGCGATCCGGAAATAACCCTCGGGGCCTTCGGCGCTCTCGCCGGGTTTCAGCCGGATCTCGTCCTTGTTGACCAGCATGAAGCCGAAGTTGTGGCCGGTGGGGCAGCCGACCGGATAGACGGTGAACCGGTCGTCCCAGGCGTAGTCCTCGCCGTAGCCGAGGCTGAACGCCCCCGAATAGAGCTTGAGGTTGGCCTTGCCGTCCTCGAACGGCTCCGGCCAGGGCGAGAGAAATCCGACGAGATCCCCGTGCTCGAAGACGAGCGCCTTGCGCGCCGCCGTGTCCTCGATCAGCAGGTCAGGCTGAACCGGACCCAGCGTGCGGGCATGGACCACGGCGCCGTTCTCGAGCACCTCGATGTCGACCGTGCCGGCCTCCACGTCGATCGCCGCCACCCGCAGGGTGCTGTCGCCCACGCTCCATTCGTCGCCCGCGCCGGCGAGCCCGGCAAAGACCTGCGCCTCGGCGAGCACCAGACGGTCCATGCGCACGCCCGAGAGCCAGTCGAAGACCATCTGCTGGCGCGTGACCTCCCGCGCCTGCCCCTGGTTGTAGAGCTGTGTGAAGCGCTCGCCGCCCCACCAGCCGGGCTGGGTCGGCGCCAGCACCGGCGCGCCGAAGGCCCATTCCCAGTCGGTGCCGGCGATGGTCTTGACGTGCAGGGTGTGGTTCGCGGTGCTGTTGTGGCCGACGGTGGCATAGTAGTGATAGACGGTGCCGCCCACCGCCACGCTGCCGCCGGCGGGAATGGTGACGTCCTCCTGCACGACGATGGACATGTCGTAATCGACATAGGTCGGCGTGCGGCCCAGCACCGGGATCGGCTCGCCGCGCAGCGCGACCTGTCCGCCCCAGGTGTCCTCCATGTACATGAGGCCGCCGGCGGGGATCACCACCTCGCCGTTCTCGACCCGGCTCTGGCGGATGAAGACGCCGTCGTATTTCGGCGGCGAGCGCCCGAAGTCGTCGGTCACCTGCCAGCCCTGCGGCAGGCCGGGCAGGCCCGGCACATAGGCCGGCCGCACCGGCCGGTCCGCCACCAGCGAGAACGGCGGCGGCGGGATGTCGACCTCGGCAATCGGATGGGCGAGCGGCATGTCGGGGCGCGCCGTCGCCAGGATCTCGGCATAGTCCTGTGCGGATGCCGGCACGGCCCCGATCAGGGCCGCCGCGGCACCGAGAAGTGCATGTCGCA
>CAZHIU010000067.1:0-2809 GCA_964532555.1 uncultured Microbacterium sp. | reverse complement strand
AATCCCATTGTTCCCAACCCTCCGGAATTGATCCAGGAGTTCGGGCGCTCATATTTGATGAACTGCGCCGCCCACATCTGATGCTGCCCGACACCTGCCGTGTAGATGCCCTCGGGCCCGGTGAGCTCGCCGATGCGCGTGATGACGTAGTGAGGTGAGAGCAGGCCGTCGCTCGTGTCGGTGTAACCGAGCGGAAACTCTTTGCGCAGACCCTCGAGATACGACCACCACTCGTCGATGTCGGGTGTGACATCCCTCGTGTGCTCGAGGTATGCCGCCTCAAGATCGACGAGCACCTCGCGCACATCGCCCACGATCGGCACTTCGGCGGTGCGAATCTTCGAGATCTCCGCGGGGTCGATATCGACGTGGATGACCTTGGCCTTCGGCGCGAACAGAGCCACCTTTCCGGTGACCCGATCGTCGAAACGCGCACCCAGCGAGATCAGCAGATCAGATTCCTGCAGCGCCAGCACCGCAGAGACCGTGCCGTGCATGCCCGGCATCCCCAGGTGCTGGGGATGCGAATCAGGAAAGGCCCCCCGCGCCATCAGGGTCGTCACCACCGGTGCCCCGACGACCTCGGCGAAGCTCAACAGCTCGGCCGAGGCTCGACCCCGGATAACGCCCCCGCCGACATACAGCACCGGCTTCTTGGCCTCCGCGATGAGCGCCGCCGCCGTCTGCACGGGCTTGGGTCGAGGCTTGGTCACCGGGCGATAGCCGGGCAACTCGACCAGCGGCGGCCACACGAAAGGCGCCACCTCTTGCTGGGCGTCTTTTGTGATGTCGACGAGCACGGGGCCAGGCCTGCCGGTCGAAGCGATCTCGAAGGCTGCCGCGAGCGCCGCCGGAATCTCGCTGGCTCTTTGCACGAGAATCGAATGTTTCGTGATGGGCATCGTGATTCCTACGATGTCGGCTTCTTGGAAGGCATCGGTGCCCATCAGATTCGAGAACACCTGCCCGGTGATGCACACGATCGGCACCGAGTCCATGTGCGCGTCGGCGATGGCGGTGACGAGGTTGGTCGCGCCCGGCCCCGAGGTGGCGATGGCGACGCCGGTGCGCCCGGATGCCGACGCATAGCCCTCCGCCGCGTGCCCGGCCCCCTGCTCGTGGCGCACCAGGATGTGGCGGATCGCCGAGGCGTCCATCAAGGGGTCGTAGACGGGAAGGATCGCGCCCCCGGGGATGCCGAAGACATCCGTGACGCCGAGGTTCTCCAGCGCCCTCACGACCGCCTCGGCCCCGGTCATCTCGGGTGCGGTGGGCGCAGCAGGCGCCTCGGTCTTCGGGGCGGCCTTCTGAGCCGTCTTCGGCGCGGTCTTCGGAGCGGCCTTGGCGGGTGTCGTATCAGTGCTCATGTGATTCCTGCTTTGTCGATGATGTCGGAAGCTGTGGGCGGCTGCCTGATCGCCTCAGCCCGTGATCGCGCCCTCGGCGGCCGAGCGCACGAGACGGGAGTATTTCGCGAGAACGCCACGCGTATAGCGCGGAGGCAGCGGCTGCCACTGCGCCCTGCGGGCGTTCAGCTCGGCATCATCGACGAGCAGATCGAGGGTGCGCGCGGCGATGTCGACCCGAATGAGGTCACCGTCGCGCACAAGAGCAAGAGGCCCGCCGTCTGCCGCTTCGGGAGCGATATGACCGACGCACAGGCCCGTGGTGCCGCCGGAGAAGCGCCCGTCGGTGAGCAGCAGAACGTCTTTGCCCAGGCCCGCGCCCTTGATGGCGCTGGTGATCGCGAGCATCTCGCGCATCCCTGGGCCGCCCTTGGGGCCTTCGTAACGGATGACGACGACGCTGCCCGCGTCGAGAGACCCCTCGGCGACAGCATCCATCGCCGCGCGCTCGCGCTCGAAGACCCGTGCCGGCCCCTCGAAGACACTCGCGTCGAAGCCCGCCGTCTTGACCACGGCCCCCTCGGGGGCAAGAGAGCCGTGCAGGATGGTCAGCCCCCCGCTCGTGTGGATCGGGTTGTCGAAGGAGTGGATCACCACCCCGTCCACCGGGCCGGGGGCGAGTTCGGCAAGGTTCTCGGCGAGGGTCTTGCCGGTGACCGTCAGCGCGTCGCCGTGCAGCAGGCCTTCGTCGAGCATCGCTTTCATGACGACCGGGATGCCGCCGTGCCGGTCGATGTCGTTCATGACAAAGGCGCCGAAGGGCTTCATATCCGCGACGTGCGGCACTCGGTCACCGATGCGGGTGAAATCGTGCAGGCTGAGATCGACCTCCGCCTCGCGCGCAATCGCGAGCAGGTGCAGCACCACATTCGTCGAGCCCCCGAGCGCCATGGCCAGGGCGATCGCGTTCTCGAAGGCCTGGATGGTGAGAATGTCTTTGGTCGTGATCCCCAGACGCAGAAGGTTGACGACGGCTTCGCCCGAGCGGTGTGCGAACTCGTCGCGGCGGCGATCCGCCGAGGGGGGTGCGGCCGAACCCGGCAGGCTGAGACCCAACGCCTCGGCGACGGATGCCATCGTATTGGCGGTGTACATGCCGCCGCAGGCACCCTCGCCCGGCGCGAAGGCGCATTCGATGCGCTTGAGGTCTTCTTCGCTCATGAGACCGGCACGGCAGGCGCCGACCCCTTCGAAGGAGTCGATGATCGTGATGTCTTTCTCGGTGCCGTCAGAGAGCTTCACCCACCCGGGGGCGATGGAGCCGGCATAGAGAAAGACGCTGGAAAGGTCGAGGCGGGCGCTGGCCATCAGCATCCCGGGGATGGATTTGTCGCATCCGGCCAGCAAGACGGTGCCGTCGAGGCGCTCGGCCATGACGACCGTCTCGACCGAGTCGGCGATGA
>CAZHIU010000066.1:0-2870 GCA_964532555.1 uncultured Microbacterium sp. | reverse complement strand
GGATGCGCCACGGTGCTCGCGCGTGCACACAGCCAATCGGACTCGGCCGCGCGCATCACCGGATACGTCGGCGGAGGGCGTCAGGTCACCGAGGCGATCCTCGACTGGTGCTATCGCTACGTCGATGTCTCGGCGCGCGACCACGCGGAGTTCGTCGCGGCGCACACGGCGCGCTGATCATCGAGCACGAATCGCCCGGTTCAGTCTTCGGAATCGGGGCGCCAGAGCACGACCTCGGTCGAACGCCGGATGCGGCGTCCCTGCGGAACCGAGATCACCTGGCCGGTTGCCCCGGCCGCGAAAACGCGCACGCCCGGGCGACTCTCCCGCTCGGCACGCAGCGCGATCTCCAGCTCAATGACCCGGCGGCGCAGCATCCTGGCCTCGTCTTCGAGGTCGAGAAGACGTGCGATGGCGGGCAGACTCATGCCCTCCGCCGACATCCGCGCGACTTCGCGAAGTTGCGCGATGTTGCGTGCGGAGTACCGCCGCGAGCCTCCGCGCGTGCGACCGGGTACGACCAGACCGATGCGGTCGTATTGGCGAAGCGTCTGTGGATGCATCCCCGCGAGCTCCGCCGCGATAGCGACCGCGAAGAGGGGGGCATCTTCATTGAGCGGCGTGTCAGTCATCGCGGATCACGCCGATCACGACTGCCCCCGAGCCTTCGCCATCAGATCGGCCCGTGGGTTCTCCTGCGGCTCGACCGCACTGAAGCGTTCGAGGGCCTCACGCGCACGGTCGTCGAGGTACGAGGGGACGGCGATCTGAACTTCGGCGAGCAGATCACCCGTGCCCTTCTGGGTCTTGACCCCGTGCCCTTTGACGCGCAGAACCCGACCCGAAGGGGTGCCGGGAGCCACGCGCAGCTTGACCGGATCGCCCCCGAGGGTTGGCACCTCGATCGTGGCCCCAAGCACCGCCTCGGTGAAGGTCACCGGCACCACCAGGCGCAAATTCAAGCCGTCGCGGCTGAACACCGGATGCGGTCGCACCGTCACCGTCACGACAACATCGCCGTTCTCACCCCGATCGGGCGAGGGGCGACCGCGACCGCGCAGGCGGATCTTCTGCCCGTTGGACACCCCGGCGGGAATCTTCACCTTGAACGGCTTTCCGTCTTCGCCCTGCAAAGAGATCGTGTCGCCCTGGGTGGCGGTCACGAAGTCGATCGTCGTGCGCGCGGTGACATCGGCCCCTCGCTGAGGTCCGCCGAAACCACGGAAGCCTCCCGTGGACTGCCCGAAACGCCCAGAACCGAAGCTCCCGCCACCTTGGGCGAACATCGAGAAGAGGTCGTCGAAATCGGCGGTCTGGCGGCCTTGACCAAAGCGGCTGAAGACATCCTCGAAGCCCCCGCCGCCGGCGCTGAAACGCGCTCCGGAACCCATCGCCCTGATCTGGTCGTACTCCTCGCGCTGGGCGGCATCGGAGAGCACCGCATAGGCCTCGCTGATCTCTTTGAACTTGGCCTCGGCCTTGGCGTCGCCCTGGTTCGAGTCGGGGTGGTAGCTGCGCGCGAGCTTGCGGTACGCCTTCTTCAAATCGGCATCCGAGATGTCCTTCGAGACGCCCAGCACCTTGTAAAAGTCCTTGTCGAACCAGTCCTGGCTAGCCATGCGTCACCGCCTATTCTACCGGAACGGCGACGATGACCTTCGCCGGGCGCAGTTCGACGTCGCCCAGCAGGTAACCGACCTCGACGACCTCAAGAATGGTCGGCTGCTCGGTTCCGGGCACCGGATGCTGCAGCACCGCCTCGTGGCGCTGCGGGTCAAAGGGCTCACCCGCCTCGCCGTATCTGTGAACGCCCATCCGCTCGACGATGCCGCGCACCTTCTCACCGATGACGGCAAAGGCACTGCCTTCGGCAAGGTCGCCGTGCGCCGCGGCCCGGTCAAGGTCATCGAGCACCGGAAGAAGGTGCTGCACGACCTCGCCTTTGGTGCGAGCAATCTCGTAGGCCCGCTGCTCTTCAGTGCGACGACGATAGTTCGCGTACTCCGCCTGCAATCGTTTGAGATCCAGCAGCAGATCCTGCTCGCCTTCGCTCGCATCGGCAACAGCCGCGTCCTCCGTCTGCGCAGTGCCGAGGATGTCCTCGACCGTGAGCGCTTCGTCTGGTGAACCGTCGCCCTCGGGGGCGGATGCCGCAGATTGCTCCGCGGCATCCGTCACCGCCTCGGGCTCTTCGTTCGGCTCGGCGGCTTCGGGATCGGTGCCCTTGCCCGCCATTACTTCTGCTCGTCCTCGTCGTCGACGACCTCGGCGTCGACGACATCCTCGTCGGACGCGGCGGCTTCTTCGGCGGGTGCCTCAGCCGAAGCGGCCGACTGTGCCTGCGCGTAGATCGCCTCGCCGATCTTTCCCTGCGACTGGTTGAGCGTGTCGAAAGCGGCCTTGACCGCCGCGTCGTCCTCACCCGCGAGCGCGATCTTGAGCGCGTCGACATCTGCGGTCACCGAGTCCTTGACGTCGGCCGGCAGCTTGTCTTCGTTGTCCTTGATCAGCTTCTCGATCGAGTAGGCGAGGGTTTCGGCCTGGTTGCGGGTGTCAGCAGCCTCACGGCGCTTCTTGTCTTCGGCCGCATTCTCTTCGGCCTCGCGAACCATCCGCTCGATGTCCTCCTTGGGCAGCGAAGAACCGCCCGTGATGGTCATCGACTGCTCCTTGCCGGTGCCCTTGTCTTTGGCCGAGACATGCACGATGCCGTTGGCATCGATATCGAAGGTGACCTCGATCTGCGGGATGCCGCGGGGAGCCGGGGCGATGTCGGTCAGATCGAAGGTGCCGAGGGGCTTGTTGTCGCGAGTGAACTCGCGCTCGCCCTGGAAGACCTGGATCGACACCGAAGGCTGGTTGTCGTCGGC
>CAZHIU010000065.1:0-3678 GCA_964532555.1 uncultured Microbacterium sp. | reverse complement strand
CACGCGGCGTGGGCCGACCGCATCGTGTTCCTGCGCGATGGCAGGATCACCGACGAGTCGCGACGCGAAGGCGCCGAATCGCTCTTGAGCGAGGCGACGCCATGACGCTGGTCGACGAGCCGCGCAGGCAAGAGCGCGCGGCGCAGAGTGGCGCGCGCGAGGGACGGGCCGCCCGGCGAAAGGTAGAGCTGCGCTTGGCCACCCGCCAGACACGGCGCGCCTGGACGACGAGCCTGCTGGTGACCACCCTGGTCGCGATTCCCTTGGTTCCGATGGGTGCGATAGCGACCTTCCTCGCCAGTCGCACCCCGACCCTCTCGCAGGTCTTCACGAGCGAGTTGGGCAGCACGGAGGCGTGGTTCCGCATCGTCGGCGGCTTCGATCCCAGTCGCGAACAGCATCCTGGCGCGCAATGGCACTGGGTCGACGTGGACAACGACTACCAACCGATCCACCCCATCCTGCCTCCCCCTGACGATCTGAGCGGTCTCATACCCAGCGGCACCGAGCTGCTTCAGGTGGCCAGCGCCGAAGTCACCGTGAGCACCCCGGGCGGTGTGACACGCGTCCGGGCCTATGCAGGCGATGCGGCCGATGCGCGCCTCGAGGGCCGCTTCGAGCTGATCGACGGGCGTCGGCCGCAGAACAGCGGTGAGGCCCTCGTCTCACCGGGAGCTCTGACCCACCTCGAAGCGAAGATCGGTGACACGCTGAGGCTACAGAATCCCGCGGCGAGCTTCACGATCGTCGGCATCATGAAACGTGCCACATCGACCAACATCGTGCAGAGCGTCTTCTTACCCGGCACGATGGTGGCATCCCTCAACGCCGATCCGGAAGAGACCTGGTGGTTTTCCCCCGAATGGCAACCCACGGCAAGCGAACTGCCGGCCCTGAACAGAGCGGGGGTTCTCGCCTACGCGCGCGATCTGATCCGGGTCGAGGACACCGCCGCTCAGGTTCATCCCTCCGAAGCCTGGGCAATGTTCACACTCTGGGCCATCGGTGGCACCTTTGCCGCGTATCTGGTGATCCTGCTTGCCGGGGCGGGCTTCGCCGTGAGCGCACGCCGCCAGCAACGCTCCCTCGCGGTGGCCGCCAGCGTGGGGGCCGACAAGGGCTCGCTGTTTCGTGTCGTGCTGTTCCAAGGCACCGTTCTGGGGTTTGTCGGTGGTGTCATCGGAGTCGCCATCGGGATCGGCCTTGCCCTCCCGGTGCTGAACTTCTTCGACGATGGCGCGATAGGCAGCTTCTGGGGGTTCCATGTGCCCTGGTGGGGGATCGCGGGGATCGTGCTCTTCGCCGTGGCGATCGGTACGGCATCCGCCCTTGTCCCGGCCCGCGCCGCGACCCGCGGCGATGTGCTCTCGAGCCTGCGCGGATCGCGCAAGCCCGCCAGGCTGCGAGTCGACCGACCTTTCTGGGGTTCGCTCATCATCGCTGTCGGCCTCGCGACAACGGTGATCGGTGGCCTCGGCCTCGGAGCGCTCAACGCGGTGGGGTTCATCGACTACAACAATCCGATGCGCCACGTCTATCTGTTCGGGATCGTTGCCGGCCCTATCCTCTTCCAGATCGGGGCGATCGTCGCCGGGCACTGGCTGCTCTCGCTCATCGCGGGTGCCGGGAAGCGATCCAGTCTGCCCGCGCGCATCGCGACGAGGGATGCCGCTGCCCACCCCGGGCGCACGGTGCCTGCTTTCGCCGCGATCGCGGCGTGCGTGTTCCTGGCCTCTTTCGGGCTGACGGCCACGAAGGTGTTCTCCGAGTATGGCGCACGCTCGTGGTGGTACCAGGCGCCGGTGGGATCCCTCGTGCTCTATATGTACGGCGACAGTAGCGATCCGGAGGTTTTCGATTACGCCTGGAGCGCGGTCGAGCGCACCGAACCGACCGCGATCGCTGTCGTTCACTCGAACCGTGACTGGTTCTACGATGAACCCGGATCCCCCGAGACGGTGGTGCAGATCGAGCTCATCCACTTCACGGCCTGCGATGATGGGGATCTTCATGGAGATGGCCGGTGCGTGGTCGCGGCTGAGGCACCGTTCTGGAGTGGCACGCCCTATGTCGTCGCTGCCGAAGACCTCGAGATCGTGCTCGGCATCGAGATTGACCGAGCCACCCGAGAGCGCTTTGCCGCCGGTGGTGCTCTCGCCCTCAATCCGGACTATCTCGATGAAGGACATGTCGTGCTCAACCGCTGGGCGCAAGCAGATATCGACCGCCTCTTTGACGATTGGAATCCCCATACACCCCTGCCCGTCGCGCTGGACACTGTTCGCGTTCCCGCGCAACTCCTCGAACCCGGGCAGACGCTGCGGTGGAGTGTCATCCTCTCCCCCCTCGCGGCACAGCGCTTCGACTACCTCACGGAACCCCGGTACCTCATCGCCGTCCACGATGAGCCGCCCACGCGACAGCAGCTGGATGCACTCGCGGCGGCGGCGGGATCCGAGTTCCAGTCCCACTTCTCCTTCAGACTCGAAGAAGGTCCGCCTGATAGCGCCCCCTGGTTGTGGCTGATACTCGGCGCTGCGGGGGTGCTCATTCTCGGGGCGGGTGGCGTCGCACTGGGACTTGCCCGCGTCGAGCGTCGTCCGGATGACGCGACCCTCGCGGCCGTGGGTGCGGCCCCCCGCATCCGGCGCGGGATCGCCTTCTGGCAGGCTCTGACCATCGTCGGCATCGGCACGGTCACCGGAACGGTCGCGGGACTCATCCCCATGTGGGGTATATCGATGATGTCGAACGACGTGGTCAACGGGGGCCCCACCATGCAGGATGCCCCCTGGCTGTGGCTCGCGCTTCTCGCGGTGGCGTTGCCGCTGGCGATCGCGCTCGTGTCGTGGCTCATCCCGCCGCGCGATGCGACGCTGACCCGGCGCACGGCGATCGGCTGAGCACACCACGCATCAACAACGAGGTGAGGGAGCTGACCCGCTCAGGTCAGCTCCCTCACCTCGTTGCGGCTTAGTCCTTCTTCTTGCCCAGTGCGTTGGCGATGAAACCGACGACCGTCGCGACAATCGCGCCCACGGCACCTCCGCCGAGCAGACTTCCGGCGATCTCGCCGACGTTCTCCAGACCACCGTCCATCATGCTCTGGACGATGGCGCTACCACCGGCGCCACCAACCGCGCCGAGCACACCGTTGATGACGGGGCCGAGCTTGTTCTGCTTCACTCCGGCTCCGGCACCGACTCCACCGGCGGCACCGCCGAGGATACCCAGAATCCATTCCATGCGCTTTCCCTTTCTTCACACGTTCTTCAGGCGGGCGACAATGCCCGTATCGGCGAGACTATCGTTGCGCGAGGCTGTGTGCACTTATTCTTCGTGTGTCGCCGATGTCTCGCGCGCTGATGGCTACGAGGCGAGCGCCTGCGCGGATGTCGTCTGTGCCGAAAGCGAGATGACACCGTAGTCCCAGCCTTTGCGCCGGTAGACGACGCTGGGCTGATCATTGCGCGCGTCGATGAAGAGGAAGAAGTCGTGCCCGACCAGCTCCATGCGGTCGACGGCTTCTTCGACCGTCATCCACTCCGCTTCGAACTGCTTGGTGCGGATGACGACGGGCGAGTAGGCCTCTTCTTCTTCGCTCACCACCGGGATGCTGCCGGTCGCCACCGCCTGCAGCACATCGACCGAAGCCGGTTGCACGTCGATTCCGGCCAG
>CAZHIU010000064.1:450-3802 GCA_964532555.1 uncultured Microbacterium sp. | reverse complement strand
GGGTAGGAGTCGAGGCGGTCGCCCAGGCCCACGGCATCCAGCGATTCGCGCCCGGCTTCTCGCGCGTCACGCCCACGGTAACCGTCGAGCTCGAGCGGCAGGGTCACGTTCTCGAGAGCCGTGAGCGTCGGGATGAGGTTGAAGTCCTGAAAGACAAAGCCCATCGAACGTCGGCGCAGACGCGCGATCTCTCTCGCGTCGAGCCCCCCGAGCCGTCGCCCCTCGACGTATACGCCGCCCGCGGTGGGAGTCTGCAAGCCGCCCGCGATCGTCAGCAGGGTGGATTTTCCCGATCCCGAAGGCCCCATGATCGCGACCATCTCGCCGCGATCGACCACGAGGTCGACGTCGGAGAGCGCCCGACGCAGCAGATTGCCTTCGCCATACTCTTGGGTTACGCCCTCCAGGCGCAGGACCGCTGCCTTCGCGTTCATCGGGTGACCTCGGCATCCGCCTTGACCGGACGACCGCGCTTGGGCCGCTCGGTCTCCAGAGCCATCGCGTGCTTGGGATGCAGGGCCAGCCGCTGCTCGGTGTGATCGAGCCAGCGGATCTCGGCCTCGGCGGTGAAGATCATCGCGTCGATGACAAGCGACCAGGAGAGCTCTTCCGGGCCATTCGGGTCGGAGCCCGCATACTTCGCGCGCTGAAGCTGCTGAAGCTGAGCGAGGGATGCCATCCGCTGCGTCTGCACGACCGCGGTGACATCGACGCCGGGAAGGGTCGCGGCCACGGCGAGCTTGATGGCCAGTTCGTCGCGGGTGCCGTTGTTGCGCACAACCGGTGAGGCGAGCCACGCGGCGACCTCGGCCGAACCGGCATCGGTGATGTGCCAGTACACATGCCCCTGATCGTCGGGTTCGCCGCGTTCGACCAGTTCGTCGCGCTCGAGGCGGTCGAGGGTGCTGTAGATCTGGCCGACATTGAGAGGCCAGGTCGAACCCGTGCGCCGGTCGAACTCCGTGCGCAGTTGGTAGCCGTAGCAGGGGCCTTGGTCGAGGATGGCGAGCAGGCTTTGACGTACAGACATGGTGTTCTCCGATTCAGGCAGTGCGGCTGCGCGAGTATGCCGCGGGGGTGATCAGGGGAATGTGCGAGCGCGCACCCAGCAGCAGCAGTGCGGTTGCGGCGAGCGCCGGCACGAGGAACGGAACGCCCAGCAGCGGCATCCCGAGCAGGGTCATCACGGTCATCGCGCCCAGCGCCCAGGCGAACTCGGCGCGCAGGGCGGTGAGCGTGCGAACCAGACCCGGGCGCGTCGCGGTCTTCGGTGTGACGATGAAGCGCGCCCGCGCCCCGCGGGCAACCCGCGCCGCGTGGCGCACGATGACGAGCGACACCGAGGCATAGAGCATCGGCGTTGCCGCCAGAAACAGCATCGCCGAGAGAGGTCGGCGATCCCGGATGCGACGGATCGCCTCGGGCAGCAGCGGCGCCAGAGCGAGCACAGCGGTGATCACCATGAGCGGCACGGGCGTTCTCGAGCCCTGCAGGGCAAGGGTGGTGCCGAGAGCCAGAGCGCTGAGGCCGGCGAGGGCACCCATGGGCAGCAGCGCGGTCTCGAGCGCGACATCCCAGCGCTCACGACGGGGCAGTGCCGCGCTGCGGGAGCTGAGCAGAAACTCCGTCGCGCCCTCGGCAGCCTTGCCCTGCTGCACGCGGAAGGCCGCGTAGTCGATGGGAAAGTCCTCCTGAAACTCGATATCGCTGCGATGCACGATGCGCCACCCCGCCTCGCGCAGACGGACGCTCACGGCGAGGTCTTCGGCAACGGCCAGGGGAAAGCCGCCGACCTCGCGCAGGGCCGAGAGCGAGAGCAGTGCGCCGCGCCCGCCGAACAGCGCGAAGCCGATGCGGGCTCTGGTGGCGTGGTTGATGCGCGCGTGCGTGCCTACGAGAGGTCCGAAGAATCGAGCGAACCAACTCGGGCCACCGTCTTCGGGCATCGCTTGCACGCAGGCGATTTTTGGATCAGAGGCCAACACGGCGGTCGTGCGTCGCACGAAGTCGGGGGGCAGCAGCGTGTCGTTGTCGAGGATGACCACCGCGTCGGTTCCCGCTGCGAGCATCCCGAGGGCGTGGTTGAGGTTTCCCGCCTTGGCCCCTGTGCGCGCATCGCGCCGCAGCACCCGTGCGCCGATGCGCATGGCGACGGCGTCGCAGTGTGCGCGCGCGTCGTCACCGGCCGAGTCATCGAGCAGATAGACATCCACGGCGACATCTTGGGCGATGCTCGCCAAAAGGGTTTCTTCTTTGAGATCATCAGCCGTGCAGTACAGCAGTGCCACGCGCAGAGGATCGTGGTGCGCGGGCACCGGAGGGAGGCGGTGGCGCGAACGCGCCCACAGCACGGTGGCCCGGATGCCGGTGAACCAGATCAGACCGAGGCACGCGGCGTGCAGCACCGTGAGCGTCTCACGTGCGAAGCCGACAAAGAGCGCGCCGAGAAGAAGCCCGATGACGAGCGAGATGACGGCTACGCGGGCGAGGGGACGCATCTGCGCTCTCCTTGTGGTCGAGGTGGGAGCATAGGCATCCCCCGATAAAACATTATTGAGTATATATATACCTAGAAACGAAAAGCGACATCGTGGTGCGGGCGTATCGGAGCGAGGCGTCGTGCATGGTGCTCGCGCAGCGTCTGCCGACACGGTTTTTCAGCGCATGCCAAGTAGCAGACCGGTAACATGGCACGGTATGCCGGTAGTGGCGCACTGAGCGGCTCCGGAACAAGACCCACAGGCAGGGAGAAGTTACGTGGTCAATCCACTCGACAAGATGCTGCGCGCGGGTGAAGGTCGCATCCTTCGCCGTCTGCACCACATCGCCAAGGCCGTCGGCGCGCTCGAAGAGGACTTCGAGAAGCTCAGTGACGAGGAACTGCGCGGCGAGACCGCAGAGCTGCGGGCACGTTTCGCGCGGGGCGAGACACTCGACAAGCTGATGCCCGAGGCGTTCGCCGCCGTGCGCGAAGCATCGAAGCGCACCCTCGGGATGCGACCCTACGATGTGCAGGTCATGGGTGGGGCAGCGCTGCACCTCGGAAACATCGCCGAGATGAAAACCGGTGAGGGCAAGACCCTCACCGCCGACTTCGCCCTGTACCTCAATGCCATCGCGGGCAAGGGTGCCCATCTGATCACGGTCAACGACTATCTGGCCAGCTATCAGTCAGAGCTCATGGGGCGCGTGTACCGGGCGCTCGGGATGACGGTCGGCACGATCGTCTCGGGGCAGACCCCGGCGGTGCGTCGCGAGCAGTACAACGCCGACATCACCTACGGCACCAACAACGAGTTCGGCTTCGACTATCTGCGCGACAACATGGCCTGGCGTGCCGAAGACCTCGTGC
>CAZHIU010000064.1:0-440 GCA_964532555.1 uncultured Microbacterium sp. | reverse complement strand
TCGTCGACTTCGAAGTCGACGAGAAGAAGCGCACGGTCGGTGTGCTCGAGCCGGGCATCGAGAAGGTCGAAGACTACCTCGGCATCGACAACCTCTACGAGTCGGCGAACACGCCGCTGATCTCCTTCCTCAACAACTCGATCAAGGCCCTCGCCCTCTTCAAGCGCGACACCGACTACGTCGTGATGAACGATGAGGTGATGATCGTCGATGAGCACACCGGTCGCATCCTTGTCGGCCGACGCTACAACGAGGGCATCCATCAGGCCATCGAGGCCAAAGAAGGGGTGCCGGTCAAGGCCGAGAACCAGACCCTCGCCACCGTCACCCTGCAGAACTACTTCCGTCTCTACGACAAGCTCGCCGGCATGACCGGTACCGCCGACACCGAAGCGGCGGAGTTCATGTCGACCTACAAGCTGGGCGTCGTGCCCATCCCC
>CAZHIU010000063.1:0-4833 GCA_964532555.1 uncultured Microbacterium sp. | reverse complement strand
CGGTGAGCTTGCGCAGAGCCTGTGACATCAGGCGGGCCTGCAGACCCACGTGGGCATCGCCCATCTCGCCTTCGATCTCGGCCCGCGGCACGAGGGCTGCCACCGAGTCGATCACGACGAGGTCGATCGCTCCCGAGCGGATCAGCATGTCGGCGATCTCGAGCGCCTGCTCACCGGTGTCGGGCTGCGACACGAGCAACTGGTCGATGTCAACGCCCAGCTTCTGCGCGTAGTCGGGGTCGAGCGCGTGCTCGGCGTCGATGAAAGCGGCGATGCCGCCTGCGCGCTGCACATTCGCGATGGCGTGCAAGGTCAGGGTCGTCTTGCCCGAAGACTCCGGGCCGTAGATCTCGATAATGCGACCACGAGGAAGCCCTCCGACGCCGAGAGCGACGTCAAGAGCGATGGAGCCGGTGGGAATGACCTCGACGGGTGCGCGCTCGTCGCTGCCGAGGCGCATGATGGACCCTTTGCCGAACTGACGGTCGATCTGCGCGAGAGCCGTGTCGAGGGCTTTCTCGCGGTCGGCGGGTGATGGCATGGTGTGCTCCTTCTGCTCGTGTGCTGTCGCCTCTAGGCTGTCGCCGCTCGCCCCGGATGGGGCGAGCTCTGCGACAAGGCATGTGGTCGAGCGATGGCCTCACACTATGCAGAACCTCGGACATCACGGCCCGAAAGTCCCCCACTGTGGGAAACAAGCGCTCGATTCCACCTGTGCAGAACGATACGCTTCTCTCGAACGAATGTACGACGACACGCCGAGAGCGCGCAGCGATCTAGCGCTTACGCGGCTCGAGCCTTCCGGCCCCGTGGCGCCTGTTCTCAGGCACATCCATCTCGGTGCAGAGCGCGAGCCAGATCGTTCTGGGTGCCTCGCCCGCATCCAGGGCTTCGGCGGGCGTGCGCGATCCCAGCTCGCCCAGCACGAGATCATGCAGAAGCGAGGATGCGCGCGCACCGAACTCTTCTTCGACAGCGCGTCGAAACTCACTGCGCTTCACGCCGTCACCTCATCGCCACCGACGCCGCTTCGCGAAAAAGGCACGTCTCAGTGCAGCGAGAGCTGCGGCTCGATCGCCGTGACGAAGTCGTCGGGCACGACATCCGGAAAGACATCAAGGCCCTCGAGCACCGCGATACGATCGCCGACCTCACGCATGATGACCGAGATCGGCACATCAAGGGCATCGGCGACGGATGCGAGAATCTCGCTCGACGCTTCTTTCTGCCCCCGCTCGACCTCGCTGAGGTAGCCGAGCGCGACCGAGGCCTTGCTCGCCACCTGGCGCAGGGTGCGCCCCTTCTGCTGGCGGAAGTCCCTGAGCACATCGCCAACTTCTTCTCGCAGAAGAATCATCTCGGGCCTCCCTTCTGGACTAGCTGTCGGGTGGTCAGTCTAACGTGATCTGACCCGTCTTAGGCTACCGCTGCACGCTGTGCTTCCGCTCGGAGCATGACTCCTCGCTTCCGCGCGAATGCTGCGGCACAGCAATCACAACGAGGGATGCCGCGGCGCTATTCCCCCGAACCCGCATTTCGCAGGGCACTCAGCGCCGCCGCGAGCGCGGCCTCGCTCGCGTGCCGGCGGATCGCGGCGCGATCCCCGACAAAGGAGTGCGCGTGTATCTCCGTGGCACCGGCGATCGCGATACCGATGTATACGGTGCCTACCGGCTGCCCGTCGGCCGGGTCGGGCCCGGCGACACCCGTGGTAGCGATCCCGACATCCGCCGCGCGGCCCGCGACCGCCACCGCCTGCCTCACACCCTCGGCCATCTGCCGAGCCACCTCGGGGTGTACGCCGCCGTGCTCTTCGAGCAGGGCCGCATCCACGCCGAGAAGACTGTGCTTGACCCCGGCGGCGTAGGCAATCACCCCGCCCAGAAGCACCTGCGAAGCCCCGGGCACCGACACGAGCGCCGATGCTAGCTCGCCCCCCGTGAGCGATTCGGCAACGCCCACGGTGAGGCCGCGTTCGCGCAGCAACGCGACGAGCTGCTCGGCCGCGTTCATTCCTCGGCCTTCGTGGTGCCGACAGCCGCCTCGCCGTCTGCGCCTCTCCCCTTGCCCGCCGACCGTGCACGCCGCGCGCCGCGCACCTCGGTCACCGCGTAGTCGATACCGCTCGCGACGGTCAGCACGACCGCGATCGTCATCGTGACGATGTTGACCCACGACATCGCCTCGCCGAGAAGCGACGCCAACGGCAGCAGCGCGAGCGAGAGGGCAACAGCCTGCGCGAAGGTCTTGAGCTTGCCCATCCACGCCGCGGCCACGACATGGTCGCTTGCGACAACAAGTCTGTGCACGGTCACGCCGATCTCGCGCGTGAGCACGAGAATGGTGATCCACCAGGGCAACTCGGCAAGAATCGATAGGCCGATGAAGGCGGCACCGGTGAGCGCCTTGTCGGCGATGGGGTCAAGGAGCTTGCCCGCGTCGCTCACGATCTCATAGCGCCGCGCGAGGTAGCCGTCGAAGCCATCCGTGCCGATCGCCACGATGAAGATGCCCGCCGCCCACCAGCGCTGCGCGCCCATCTCTGCGCCATCGGCCAACAGCAACCAGAAAAACAGCGGCACGCAGGCGATGCGCACGATGGTGATCGCGTTGGGCAACTGCGGGTGGATGCTCACCTCAATCGCGACCCGTCAGACCCCAGGCATCCTCTGAGCCACCCGCGTCGACAACCGGGTGGCCACTGAACTGTGCGTCGACAGGGTCGGATGCAGGCTCATCCCCGCGCAGACGCGCCAGAACCCCCGGCAACTGCTCGGCGGCCACCAACACATCGCGCGCCTTCGAACCCTCAGAGGGGCCGACGATCGCGCGCGATTCGAGCAGATCCATCAGCCGCCCCGCTTTGGCGAAGCCGACGCGCAGCTTGCGCTGCAGCATCGAGGTCGAGCCGAACTGGGTTGTCACCACGAGTTCTGCGGCCGCCAGCAGCAGATCCAGATCGTCGCCGATATCCGCGTCGATCTCTTTTCTCGCCGCTGTGGCCTGCACATCTTCGCGATACTCCGGGCGCGCCTGCCGTGTGACATGCGTGACGATCTTCTCGACCTCGCCCTCGCTGACCCACGCGCCCTGCACGCGAATCGCCTTCGCCGCTCCCATCGGCAGGAACAGAGCGTCGCCCTGGCCGACGAGGCGCTCGGCCCCCGGCTGGTCGAGAATCACGCGAGAGTCGGTCATGCTCGATACGGCAAAGGCGAGCCTCGAGGGTACATTCGCCTTGATGAGCCCGGTGACGACATCGACCGAGGGGCGCTGGGTGGCGAGCACCAGATGGATGCCGGATGCCCGCGCAAGCTGGGTGATGCGCACGATCGAGTCTTCGACGTCACGGGGTGCCACCATCATCAGATCGGCAAGCTCGTCGACGACGACCAGCAGATAGGGGTAGGGCTTGAGCACGCGTTCGCTGCCCGTCGGAAGCTGCACCTGGCCCGCCGTCACCGCGCGGTTGAAGTCGTCGATATGCCGGAAGCCGAAGGATGCCAGGTCGTCGTAGCGCATGTCCATCTCTTTGACGACCCATTGCAGCGCCTCGGCGGCCTTCTTCGGGTTCGTGATGATGGGTGTGATCAGATGCGGCACGCCCGTGTAGGGGGCGAGCTCCACGCGCTTCGGGTCGATCAGCACCATCCGCACTTCCGCGGGGGTCGCGCGCATGAGCACGCTCGTGATCATCGAGTTCACGAAACTCGACTTGCCCGAACCGGTCGCACCGGCCACAAGCAGGTGGGGCATCTTGGCGAGGTTGGCCACGACGAAGCCGCCGCCGACATCTTTGCCGACCCCGATGGTCATCGGGTGGGTGCTCGCCTTCGCGTTCGCCGAGCGCAGCACATCGCCCAGGGTGACGATCTCGCGGTCGCTGTTGGGGATCTCCACCCCGATCGCACTCTTGCCCGGGATCGGGGCGAGGATGCGCACTTCGTTCGAGGCGACGGCATAGGCGATGTTGTTGGTGAGCGCGGTGATGCGCTCGACCTTGACACCGGGGCCGAGCTCGATCTCGTACTGCGTGACGGTCGGTCCGCGCGAGAAGCCGGTGACTTTCGCGTTGATCTGGAATTGATCGAGCACGGCGGTGATCTGCGCCACGACCTGGTCGTTGACGAGCGATCGTTCGCGGTGCGGCGTGCCGACGGCGAGCGCCCCGCTCGCGGGCAGAACGTACGGCGCGGTGGGGGGGTGCGGTGCCGAACGACCCGGCCCGGCGGTGCCGAGACCCGATATTCCGGCCAGTTCTCCGGCATCGCCTTCTTCGTCGCCGAGGATGACGGTCATCGCCGAGTCTGCTCCCCGCGCCGTGAGCGAAGAGAAAATCTCGGTGGCCGCTTCATCGGCGGGGGCTTTGGCGATCACCTGATCGAAACTGCCCTCGGCGGAGTCGAACAGCGCGGTCAACTCGTCGGTGCCGAGGGTGCCTCCGGCATCCACCTCGCGCCCGGTCTTGTTGCGACGCCACCACGGCACGGCGGCCTGGGCGTCGGCTGCGGCCTCGGGGCTCTGCGCCTCGGCGTCACCGCGCTCGAAACCGAACATCCACGAGTAGAGCTCGCCCAGGCGCGAACCGATGCGGTTCGGCGGGGTCTTGGTGATGATGAGCACGCTGAGCAGCACCAGAAGCGACAGCACCCCGAAGGCGACCATGTCGGTGAGAAAGGCGAGTGGCTCGCCGATCATCCAGCCGAAGAGCCCGCCCGCTTCACTGAGCGCCGGCATCCCGTCGCGGGGCTGCGGTCGCACCCCGATCGGTGCGAGGGTGCCGGCGGTCACATGGCAGAAGCCCGCGATGGTGAGCACGAGAAGGCCGAAGCC
>CAZHIU010000062.1:0-5167 GCA_964532555.1 uncultured Microbacterium sp. | reverse complement strand
TGTAACCCAGCACCGTCGCCCGTGTCTCAATACCGGTCATCCGCTCGATTTCTGGTTGACAGAACGTTCATTATCGGACCCTTTAACACCTACGCCAACCCGTGCCCATAAAGACTTTCTATACGAGCGGCGAGCACTGACACAAGAACATCCGAACACTTCAGAACCACGAAGTCGGCTTCCGGCCGTCACATCGGTCGATTGTAAGAGTTCCGTCGATGTGCTTAGCATCGTCGCGACGTTGTAAGCCGAGTCGCCTTACAGATGCAGGGCCGATCTACGGATGTAGGGCGACACGCCGCCATCCGGCACTGCATCCGTAGAAACACCCTGCAAGTTGTTTTATGGAAACTCATCGCTGTCATAGCGCGGATGAACCGCGAGATGGCGTGTGCCCTCGCCCAGCCCGGCGCGCTATAGCGGCAAGCACCGAACAACGACGGGCCGTATCGGTGGGGCGGGCGGGACTTGAACCCGCGATCGTCGAGTTATGAGCTCGCTGCCTTGACCAGCTTGGCCACCGCCCCGCGGTCGACGCGAGCGCCGACACTCACAGAATACCGGTGCATCGACGAGCGGCGATGCCCCCCCGAGACACGACACTAAGCCCAGCCTCAGCTTGCTTGCACACAAAACTCAGCCGAGTAGCGTTGTCTCTACAGAGGGCCACCCCCTTTGTACGGAGCTAGAGGAGATCATCATGAGCACATCGAAGACCGTATCTACCACCGCCAGCGACGCGACCGTTGCCGCCGCTGCCGCACAGTTCCTCTCCCCCATCGTTCTGGGCTTGCAAGCCCTCGTCGTCAACGGCAAGCAGGCGCACTGGCATGTGCGCGGCGCGAACTTCATCGGCGTGCACGAGTTCCTCGACACTCTCGTCGACCACGCAGAGGCCTTCGCCGACGAGGCCGCCGAGCGCATTGTCGCCCTCGGCCTGCCCATCGACGCGCGACTCAACACCATCGCGGCAAAGACCGCCGACACAAAGGTCGCGGCGGGTTTCTCGCAGTCGGATGCCACGATCCGCGCCGTCATCGCCGACATCGACACGATTCTCGCCGATGTGCGCGCCGCAATCGACGGCCTCGACGAGGTAGACCTCACGAGTCAGGATGTGGCGATCGAGATCATGCGCGGGCTTGAGAAAGACCGCTGGTTCCTCGTCTCGCACATCGCCGAGTAGCCCGAGTAGCCGAGCGCGGCGTCACGCCCGGTGCGTGACACGCCCGGCAAGAAGCGTCGCGGCCACCGGCATCGAACGCAGGGTCGCCGCATCCGCCACGAGCGGGTTCTCGGCGCACAGCACGATGTCGCCGGGATGACCCGCACTCAGAGACGTGCGCACGCTCGCGGCGAGCGCCTCTGCGACAGAGAGCCGCTCCTGCGGCTGCCAGGGTTCGCGCTCGTCGTCTGTGCGCAGCACGGCTGCCGCGATCGCGTGCCACGGGTCAAGCCGTGCGACCGGAGCATCCGAACCCAGCCGCAACTCCACCCCCGCCCGACGCAGAGAGGCCATCGGGTAGGCGATTGCCGTCTGCTGCCCCCAGTAGGCGGCGACCAGGTCACGGTCATCGAGGGCGTGCTGCGGTTGCACGCTCGCGACAAGGCCCAGTCGTGCCATCCGTGCGATGTCTTGCTGCTGCATAAGCTGCGCGTGCTCGATGGTTCCTCGCGCTCCCGTGCGTGTGAAGGCATCCAGAGCCGAGGTCCCGGCGCGATCACCGATGGTGTGCACGGCCGCGGTGATTCCCGCAGCGGTCGCGCGGCTGAGCATGTCGACGAGTTGCTCATGCGACACGGTCAGCAGCCCGAGGTTGTTCGCATCACCCGGGTAGGGGTGCGAGCACGCCGCTGTGCGCGTGCCGAGAGAGCCATCGGTGATGACCTTGAGCGAGCCGAAGCGGATGAGCCCGCCCGGTAGTTCGTCGCCCGTTCGCATCCCCTCGGCGATGGCGCGGTCGAGTTGTGCGGGGTAGACGGCGAACTCGACGCGGTGCACATCGAAGCCCTTGCTCTGCCGCCGCGACCAGGCCTCAGCGTTCCAGGCCATGTCGAAGTCGACGAGCCCGGTGATGCCGCGCGCTGCGGCTCGCTCGGCCGCGGTCTGCACCGCCGCATCCCCCAGCGCGGGATCCACATCGTTCAGCCGACGTGAGATCTCAAAGGCTTCCTCTTCGCGCAGCACGCCGTCGTCGGCCACCTCTTCGAAACCCTCACGGCGCAGGGCAGCCGAGTTCAACCACACCGAGTGCACATCGGCGTTGATGAGATAGCTCGGCACCTCTCCTGTCGCCTGATCGAGCAGGGCAAGGCTCGGGGCATCCGGCCACAGCGCGTCACGGAATCCCGCTCCCACCCGGCGTCCATCGGCGAGCACCTGGGCCCGCCCCATCACCGCGGCAGCCTGCTGCGCCGTCGTCACGGCATGCAAAGGCTCGCGCTGCGCCGAGAGCGCCCACTGCACTGTGTGCACATGGTTATCCCAGAGCCCCGGGATCGCCCACGCTCCCTGGGCGTCGAGCACCTCGCCTCGCGCGGGCAGAGCCCCTGTCGGGGCGATCTCGGAGATCACACCGTCGATCAGGTGGATGTCTACCCCTTCGCCACCGGAACCGTCGCTGCCGCCGCCGACGATGCGCGCATTGCGCACGACGCTGATCTGAGCACCGCGCTCGCTCATGCTTGACACCTCGGGCACCAATAGAGCTTACGCCCGCCGATCTCTTCGAGCGCGATCAGGGTGCCGCACACCCGGCAGGGCAGGCCCGCGCGGTGATACACCCAATGTCGATCGTCGCGGTGCGACATCGCGGCACGGTACTGCGCGGGCGAGAGGTCGTCCATCGTCATCATCTGACCCGTCTCGACCCCGATCGCCAGCAGCGTCGCCCAGTCGCGCCACAGGGCGCGTACGAGTTCTTCGGGGATGTCTTTGCCCGGGGTGTGCGGATCGAGTCGGGCACGAAAGAGCATCTCGGCCCGGTACACATTGCCGATCCCGCTGACGACCGCCTGATCCATGAGCAGCAGAGCGATGGGCGTTGCGCGGCGGCGCACCGCTGCGACGAAGCGCTCCTCCCCCTCTGCCGGGTCGTCCACGAGGGGGTCTGGCCCGAGTTTTGTGAGCGTGGCTCGCATCTGCTCCACCGTCTGCAGCTCGCAGGCCGTCGGCCCACGAAGATCGGCACAGGTGACATCGGTGAGCAGACGCAGGCGCACCTGACCCACGACCGCGGGGGGCCACGGGCCAGTCGCACCGTCATCGTCGTCGGTGTCGAGATCGCGTGTCTGCTCCGACATCCGCACATGCACCCGAGCGCGGCGCGGCGCACCGATCGAACTCAGCGAGTTCTCTCCGGCCGCGTCGAAGATCGGCTCGCCGAGCTGCGTTCCTCTTTGGTTCGTCTGCCCGATCCTTCCGTTCGCCGAGGCGATAGTGGGGTCGATCAGAATGTCACCCGCGAAGTCCCATGCCCCATACATCCCGAGGTGCACGCGCAGCCAGAGTTCACCCTCGGTCTCGAGAAACATCTGCTTGCCCACCGCGCGCACACTCTGCACCTCGCGCCCATCGAGCGTTGCAGCCCCCGCGGCGAAGCGACCCTGCGGGCTGGACGCCGCAACAGGCTTGCCCACGAAGTTGCGCTGAAACTGCCGCGCGATGCGGTGTACGGAGTGACCTTCGGGCACGATCAGGCTCGCGGGTCGGGCAGCAACGAGCCGTCGCGCTCGAAGTCGGCGATCTGCCGGATGCGACGCATATGCCGCTCTTCGCCCGAGAACGGGGTCTGGATGAAACGATCGACGAACTCGATGACCTCGTCGAAAGAGTGCTGCCGCGCGCCGACCGCGATGACGTTCGCATCGTTGTGCTCGCGGGCAAGCTCGGCGGTCGAAAGATTCCACACGAGTGCGGCGCGGATGCCGGCGACCTTGTTCGCCGCGATCTGCTCGCCATTGCCCGAGCCGCCGACGACGACCCCGAGCGCGTCGATGCCCGCCGACTGGTCGGCCACGACACCCTGCGCTGCCCGCACGCAAAAAGCGGGGTAGTCATCCACCGGGTCGTACTCGAGCGGACCGTGATCGATCACCTCGAAACCCGCGGCCACCAAGTGCTCCTGGATGAGCATCGAGAGGTCGAGCCCCGCGTGGTCGGTGGCGATGTGGATGCGCATAAGACCATCCTAGGAGCCGTGGTGTCGGCGATCCTGGCGTAGGCTGGCAGATGCGCCGCCCGCGCTTTGCGCGAAACGACGCGGCCCGTCCCCTCACCCCTGGGAGTACCCGCAGTGCCTGGAGAGAACCTCACCCGCATCGAGGCGCAGCAGCGCCGCGCGATCGTTGACACGCAGTCCTACGAGATCGCCCTGGATCTGACGAAGGGCGGCGAGGTCTTCGGATCTCGCAGCGTCGTGCGCTTCACCGCAGAGCCTGGCGCCTCGACCTTCATCGACCTGATCGCACGCGAGGTGCGCGAGGTCAGCCTCAACGGCGAACAGCTCGTGCCCCAGGATGTCTTCGCAGACTCCCGCATCCAACTCGACAATCTCGCCGCCGAGAACGTGCTCGTCGTGGATGCCGACTGCCTCTACACCAACACCGGCGAGGGGCTGCACCGTTTCGTCGACCCGGTCGATGACGAGGTATACCTCTACTCGCAGTTCGAGGTGCCCGACTCGCGGCGTGTGTTCGCGGTGTTCGAGCAGCCCGACCTCAAGGCCACCTTCCAGTTCACGGTGACAGCGCCCCCGGCGTGGAAGGTGATCTCGAACTCCCCCACTCCCGAGCCGATCCTGCACGAGGAGCGCGCGATCTGGGGCTTCGAGCCGACGCCGCGCATATCCTCGTACATCACCGCGATCATCGCCGGCCCCTATGAGGCGACCTTCTCAGAGCTGACCAGCGCGAGCGGTCGCGTCATCCCGCTCGGGGTCTATGCGCGCAAGAGCCTCTGGCAGCACCTGGATGCCGACTACATCTTCGAAAAGACCCGCCAGGGCTTTGCCTACTACGAGGAGAAGTTCGACTATCCCTACCCCTTCGCCAAGTACGACCAGCTCTTCGTGCCCGAGTTCAACGCGGGCGCGATGGAAAACGCGGGCGCGGTGACCTTCACCGAAAGCTATGTGTTCCGCTCGAAGGTGACGGATGCGATCAAAGA
>CAZHIU010000061.1:4328-5434 GCA_964532555.1 uncultured Microbacterium sp. | reverse complement strand
GGTGTCAAAGGGTCCGATAATGAACGTTCTGTCAACCATTCCTGATCAGAGGTTTTCTTGTCGCTCAGCATTGTGTCCGCATTTCAGGGGGGGCATTCATGGGTTGCCCGTTGATCAGGGTGGCAGCGCGGCTCAGGCTCACGATGAAGAACTCGACAGCCTCTAGCACGCCGCTCACAGGGAACCAGGGATCGTGGCGCTCGTAGCCACGGCGATCTCCTTGATTTCCGTTTCGATTGCACAACTCGGCGCGACACCCTGTCAGGCTACGGCGCGTTGTCTAGGGGCGAAGCGGTGAGCCGACGACGGTGAAGCTGTTGCCGCTCATCTCTCCCGACAGATAGGGCATCGCTTCAGCGATCGCCGCACGCACCTCATCGAGTTGCAGTGACGCGTGGTGGGCTTCGGGCGACTCCCACAGTTCCATCACGAACACCATGTCGGGGTGCTCGTCGTTGACACCAACTTCGTAGAGCAGGCACCCGATGTCGCCGTTGCCGAGGTTCGGGCGAGAGAGAATCGCGACGACATCGTCGCGATGACCGGGCTTCACACCCAACACTCCTACATTCGCGAAAGTCATAGCTCGATCCTACTGAGCAGGCTACAGATGCAGGGGCGATCTACGGATGCACGGCGACACGCCGCCAACCGGCCCTGCATCCGTAGAAGCACCCTGAATCTGTGCGGCAGGCCACGTCACCACGCCTCGCGGTTGAGGGTCACCGGGCCGCGGCGCGACCCGCCTGGCGACCCGAGAACAGGCATCCGCCGAGAAACGTGCCCTCGAGCGCCCGATAGCCGTGCACGCCGCCACCGCCGAAGCCACTCGCCTCTCCGGCCGCGTAGAGACCCGTGATCGGTGACCCGTCTGCCGAGAGCACGCGCCCGTCGAGATCGGTTTCGATGCCGCCGAGCGACTTTCGGGTCAACACGTGCAGTTTAACGGCGATCAGCGGGCCAGCGCTCGGGTCTTGCAGACGATGCGGAGATGCCGTGCGGATGAGCTTGTCACCGCGATAGCTGCGCATCTGACGCAGCATCCCTATCTGCGCGTCTTTGGTGAAATCGTTGTCGATCTCACGATCACGGGCGATCACCTCACG
>CAZHIU010000061.1:689-4228 GCA_964532555.1 uncultured Microbacterium sp. | reverse complement strand
TTTGAGCGAGGTCACAAACCACGAGTGGTCGTGGCCGCTCGCGCGCAGATGCGCCAGCGTGCCGAGCGTGTCGAAACCGGGAAAGAGAGGCACCGGCAACCGCGTGCCGGTGGCATCCAACCAGAGCGATGAGGGGCCGGGCAGAATCCGGATGCCGTGCGCGGGCCACACCGGATTCCAGTTCGTGATGCCCTCGACATAGTGCCACATCCGGTCGCCGTTGATGAGATGAGCCCCTGCCGCCTCTGCGACCGCCTGCATCGAGCCGTCGACATAGGCGGGCACACCCGAGAGCATGTGCGCAGGCGGCGTGCCGAGGCGATCGCTCGGCCACGCCTGACGCACGAGGGCGTGATTGCCGCCGATGCCACCCGCGGCGATGATGACGGCATCCGCCTCGATCTGAAACTCGGCGATCACCTCACGGTTGCTTTCTACACCGCGTTCGGTGTCGGATGCGGCGAGCACCTCACCGCGCACACCCGTGACCGCTCCACCGGCGGCAAGGAGCGCGGTCACCCGGTGCCGGGGCAGAATCGTGGCGCGACCCTCGGCCTCTGCCGCACGCACGACCTCGGCGAAGGGCGCGACGATACCCGGCCCCGTGCCCCAGGTGATGTGAAAGCGCGGCACCGAGTTGCCCGGCCCGATGGCACCATAGCCGCCGCGCTCGGCCCACCCCACCACCGGAAAGAAGCCGACGCCGCGTTCGCGCAACCAGTCCCGCTTCTCACCGGCAGCGAACTCCAGATAGGCCTCTGCCCAGCGACGCGGCCAGGCGTCTTCGGGGCGGTCGAAGCCGGCATTGCCGAACCAGTCCTCGCGGGCCAGGTCAAGCGAGTCGCGGATGCCCATGCGGCGCTGCTCGGGCGAGTCGACGAAGAACAGACCACCGAACGACCACCACGCCTGCCCGCCGAGGTTCGAGAGGGGCTCCTGGTCGATGATCGTCACGCGGCGCCCCGCGGCGAGCGCTTCGCTGGCTGCGACAAGCCCGGCGAGCCCCCAGCCGATCACGAGAACGTCGGTCTGGTGTACAGAGGCAGAAGACATCACGGTCATGGCTCCAAATCGCGGGGTGAGTGGGGCGCGCAGGGCGACTGCGGTGCGCGCGGCGCGGCAGACGGGTCGGTGTTCGGGGTGGGATCGAAGGTGTTGACCAGAGCGTGCGCGGCGCGGTCGAGATACTCCCACAGCGTCGCCTCGTGCAAGGGGGAGAGCGCGACCTCACCAAGGGCGGTGCGCATATGACCCAACCAACGATCCCGCGCCTCGGGGTTGACGTGAAAGGCCCCGTGCCTCATGCGCAGGCGCGGGTGTCCGCGCAACTCTTGATAGCTGCTCGGACCGCCCCAGTACTGCACGAGAAAAAGCGTCAGCCGCTCGGCGGCGGGGCCAAGATCGTCTTCGGGATACATCGGGCGCAGCACCGGGTCGTTCGCGACCTCGCGGTAGAACGCGGCGACAAGACGCTCAAAGGTCTGCCGCCCGCCGACCTCCTCATAGAAGGTCACGATCCTGCGCTCTCGGGTGGTGTCGTGGGCTTGCGGTGGTCGGCAATGGGCTTGCGCCGCCAGATGCCGCGACTGACGGGAGGAACACCGGTCACCGCGTTCGCCTTGGTCACCGGGGGGTTTGCTCCGCGCACGCGTCGGGCGGCATCCTGCCCGGCCAGCGTCACGGAGTTCAGACTCGGCATGCTGATGCCCAGTTCGGCGACCGCCGCGCGCAGCCGCATCCGCAGCTCGGTGGCGACATCGTCTCGGGTGTTGGTGCGCGTGCGCATCACCACCCGGATGACGAGGGTGTCGCCCGAGATCGACTCGAGCCCCCATACTTCGGGGGTGTCCAGGATGCGCGTGCGCCACTTGCGGTCGCCCGCAAGCCCCTTCGCCGCCTCGAGCAGCGCCGCTTCGACCGCCTCGACATCGGCGTCTGAAGGAACGCCCACATCCACGATCGCGCGTGCCCAGCCCTGCGACATATTGCCCACACGAAGGATTTCGCCGTTGCGCACATACCAGAGCGTTCCGTTGACATCCCGCACCTGGGTCACGCGCACGCTGACGTACTCCACGATGCCCGAGGCGTGCCCAAGGTCTACGACATCGCCGATGCCGACTTGGTCTTCGGCGACGATGAAGAGGCCGTTGAGGGTGTCTTTGACGATGTTCTGCGCGCCGAAGCCGAGACCCGCGCCGACGGCCGCGGTGATGAGCGCGAAAGAGCCGAGCACATCGGGAAAGGCAGCGTGGACGCAGAGCACGATGGCGCCGACCGCGATCACGACATTCGAGATGTTCTGCAGCAGGGTGCCGAGTGTGCGCGTGCGCTGCACCAAGCGGATGTCGGCGAGCGGCGAACGTTCGAGCGCCTGCGTGTCATCCACCCGTGCCTTCTGCTTCGCCGAGTTCACCACGCGGCGAACGATGCGGCGAATGAGCAGTCGCAGAAGACGCGAAAGCACCCAGGCGACAACGATGATGACGACGATCTGGATCAGCACTTCGCTGATCTCTCCGAAACCGATCAGAAAGGCGTCCCACGCGCCCCACAGCCACTCCGTGGTGTCTGTGACGGCAAGGGGAACACTTCTCACGCTGTGATCCTAGCGATCAGCAGAGCCGAATACCGAGCCTTATCCCTCGGCGTCGTGCTCTTGAGCCGCCAGCGCACGCTCGACATCGGCGAGGTTCTCGTGAACGAGACGGCGCAGGGCTGCGGGAGCGTCAGCATTCGCCGCGAGCCAGGCACGCGTCGCATCCCGCAGATCGGCATCGGCCCGAGCCTTCGGATAGAGCCCGACGATCAGATACTGAGCGATCTGATAGCTGCGCGACTCCCAGATGGGCAGAAGCATGTCGAAGTAGGGTGCGACGAACTCCGCGAGCACCTCGCGGCTGGCAGGATGCACGAAGCCGAGCGCCGTCGAGCGCACGATCGTGTTCGGCTGCTCATCGCTGTCGATCAGGGATGCCCACGCCGCGAGCTTCGCCGCGCTCGTCGGAAGAGCCGCGCGTGCTTGCGCCGCGAACTCACCGCCCTTGGCGGTGTTGTCGGCGGCAAGAGCGGCGTCGATGGCAGCGACGTCTGTGGCCCCCACGGTGGCCAGACCCACAAGAAGCTGCCACGAGAGGTCCGCGTCGATCTCAAGACCGTCGAGAGAACGCGTGCCCTCGCGCAGTTCGCGAACCACCTCGGCGTGCTCAGGAGTGACCATCGCGTTGGCGAACGCCGTCACGAACTGAAGCTGCGAGTCGCTGCCGGCCTCGGCCTGCTGCGCGAGCGCCCACAGGCCATCGGCCACCTTGCGGCGCGAGGCGTCGCGCGCGGCGGGCTCGACATACATCGTGGCCGCCTGCTGCACCTGCGCGAGCGTGGTGCGCAAGGTCGTTGACTCGGTCTCACGGGCGATATTGCCCAGCACAAGGTCGATGTAGTCGGATGCCGAAGCCTCGGCATCCCGCGTCTGATCCCACGCCGCACCTGGCCGATATCGGCGACCCGCTCGCCCGCTCGCTCGTCTGGGGTGCGGCGTG
>CAZHIU010000061.1:0-679 GCA_964532555.1 uncultured Microbacterium sp. | reverse complement strand
GGCATCCCGCGTCTGATCCCACGCCGCACCCCAGACGAGCGAGCGGGCGAGAGGGTCGCCGATATCGGCCAGGTGCGCGATGGCCGTGGCCAGCGAGGTCTCGTCGAGGCGGATCTTCGCGTAGGCGAGGTCGTTGTCGTTGAGCAGCACCAGATCGGGGCGGGTGCGATCCTTCAACTCGGGAATCTCGGTCAGATCGCCATCGACATCGACCTCAAGATAGTCGGTGCGCACGAGCGCCTCGCCGTCGAGGCTGTAGAAGCCGATGCCCAGACGGTGCGGCCGGATCGTCGGATAGTCGGCGGGGGCGGTCTGCGTGATCGCAAAGCGCCGGATGCGGCCCTCGGCGTTGCTGTCGATCACCGGCGAGAGAGTGTTGACCCCGGCGGTCTCCAGCCACTTCTTCGACCAGCTCGCAAGTTCGCGACCGCTTGTCGCCTCGAGCTCGACCAGCAGATCGGCAAGCTCGGTGTTGCCCCAGGCGTGCTTCTTGAAGTACGCAGCAACGCCCGCGAAGAAGGCGTCGATGCCGACCCACGCGACAAGCTGCTTGAGCACCGAACCGCCCTTGGCGTAAGTGATGCCATCGAAGTTGACCTGCACATCGTCGAGGTCGTTGATCTCAGCCACGACGGGGTGGGTCGAGGGAAGCTGATCCTGACGGTAGGCCCAGGTCTTC
>CAZHIU010000060.1:0-5730 GCA_964532555.1 uncultured Microbacterium sp. | reverse complement strand
GGTTCGGATTCCCACCGACCCCGGAGCACGTTGATGCTCTGAGTCTACCTAACGCCCGTGCGCCGGATTCATTCCCGCCCCCGTCGCGTCACTTCAGCAGGCGGGAGAGGCGACGGTCGGCGAGCAGCTTGCCGCCGGTCTGGCAGCCGGGGCAGTATTCCATCGAGCGCTCGGCGAAAAAGACGCTGCGGATCGTGTCGCCGCAGACCGGGCAGGCGTGGCCACGCCGGGCGTGCACCCGCATCCCGCTGCGCTTGGAGTCTTTGAGATCAGCGGGCGGGGTGCCGGATGCCTGCGCGACCGCACTGCGCAGCGTGGTCTGCATCGCCTCGAACAGCCGCGTCACCTGCTCTTCGTCCAAAGCCCCGGCAATCGCATAGGGGGACATGCGCGCCGCGTGCAGGATTTCGTCGGAGTAGGCATTGCCGATTCCGGCGATGACCGACTGTGCCCGCAGCAACCCCTTGATCTGCGTGCGCCTGCCCGCGAGTATCGCGGCGAAGCTCTCGCGCGTGAAGGTGGCGTCGAGCGGGTCCGGCCCGAGCGAGGCGATGCCCGGCACGTGCTGCGGGTCTCGGACGATGTGGACGGCGAGCGATTTCTTCGTTCCGGCTTCGGTGAGATCGAAGCCGCTGCCGTCATCGAGGAGCACGCGCAGCGCGATGGGTGTCTTGCCGAGGCGAATCACCGTCGAAGGCACCTTTTCGTACCAGCGCAGCCAGCCGGCTTTCGCGAGGTGGAAGACGAGGTGCAGGGGGCCGTCTGCGGCATCCGTTCGCATGTCGAGGAACTTGCCGTGCCGGCTCGTCTCGACGATCCGGGCGCCTCTGAGCGCCTCGATGGGCGGGTCGTAGCTGCGCAACGCCGAGATGGCGGCGACCGTCGCGCGTTCGATGCGCAGACCGCGCGCGCGGCCTGTGAGAAAGTCCGCCACACCCTGCACCTCGGGCATTTCTGGCATGGCGGTATGCTCTCACACTCGGCGCAGCAGCCCCACCTTGTCGTAGACATCCGCGAGGGTGCGGGCGGCCACCTTGTCGGCGCGGGCCGCGTTCGAGGCGAGGATGCGGTCGAGCTCTGCGGGGTCAGCGAGCAACTCCAATGCGCGCTCGCGCACCGGCGTGAAGGTCTCGCTGACGAGTTCAGCAAGACCTTTCTTGAAGTCGCCGTAGCCGCGCCCCGCGTACTCGTCTTCGATCGCGCCCACCTGACGACCGCTGAGGGCGGCGTAGATCGTGAGCAGATTCGTCACGCCCGGCTTGTTCTCTCGATCAAAACGCACCGAGCCTTCGCTGTCGGTGACCGCGCGCATGATCTTCTTCGCCGTCATCGCCGGTTCGTCGAGCATCCACAGCACCCCCGCATCCGATGCGGCGGATTTCGACATCTTCGCGGTGGGGTCTTGCAGATCGTAGATCTTTGCCGTCTCTTTCTGGATGACGGCCTTCGGCACCGTGAACGCCGCGCCGAAGCGGCTGTTGAAGCGCTCGGCGAGGTCGCGGGTGAGCTCCACGTGCTGCTTCTGGTCCTCACCGACCGGAACGAGTTCGCTCTGGTAGAGCAGGATGTCGGCGGCCATGAGAATCGGGTAGGTGAACAGACCGATGTTGGTCGCCTCGGCGCCGTAGCGCACCGACTTGTCTTTGAACTGGGTCATCCGGCTCGCCTCACCGAAGCCGGTGATGGTCGAGAGAATCCACGCGAGTTCGGCGTGCGCCCGCACATGCGATTGCACATAGAGGGTCGACTTCGACGGCTCGATGCCCGCCGCGATGTACTGCGCGGCCGTGCGTCGCGTCTTTTCGCGCAGCTCAGCCGGGTCGTTCGGCTGGGTGAGTGCGTGCAGGTCGACGACCGAGAAGAAGGCGTCGTAGGAGTCTTGCATCGCCCGCCACTGCAGAAGCGCCCCGATGTAGTTGCCGATGTGAAGAGAATCGGCCGAGGGCTGCATTCCAGAGTAGAGACGGGGCTTGTTCATCCGTCCATCCTAGAACGCGCCGGGGCGAGCGCCCGGCGCGCGTTCAGTAGCGATAGTCGACAACGACCGGCGCGTGATCGCTCCAGCGCTCGGCGTAGGATGCGGCCCGGGCCACATGGTAGTTCTCGGCCCGCTCGGCCAGTGCCGGGGTCGCGACGTGATAGTCGATGCGCCATCCGGTGTCATTGTCGAAAGCCTGCCCGCGAGCCGACCACCAGGTGTACGGACCATCGACCTCGCCGTGTACCCGACGGCCGATATCGACCCAGCCGAGACCGGGGCCGCGGGTGCCGTCGACGCACTCGATGTCGGCGCCCTCTTCGCCGAAGTAGCGGTCGAAGTAGGCGCGCTCGCGGGGCAGGAATCCCGCTCGGGTGCGATTGCCACGCCAGTTCTTGATGTCGAGCTCGCGGTGGCCGACGTTCAGGTCTCCGGTCACGACCGCGAGCGGGCGCTCTGCCTTGAGGCTCGCGAAACGCTCGGTGAGCGCATCGAGGAAGATCCACTTCTGCTCTTGGCGGGGCGTGTCGACCTCGCCCGAGTGCACATAGGCGCTGACGATGGTGATCGTTTCGGCGCCGAGCAGAAAATCGCCCTCGAGCCAGCGACCCGCAGAGTCGAAGTCATCCGATCCGAAGCGGGTGCGCAGCGCCGTCGCGGGGGTGCGGCTGAGGATCGCGACACCTGCTCGCCCCTTCGCGGTTGCCGCGTCGTGCGCGATCGTCCAATCGGGAAAGGCTTCTTCGAGGTGTTCGTCCTGCGCGCGCACTTCTTGCAGGGTCAGCACATCGACACCGGCGGCATCGAGCCAGTTGCGCATCCCGTTGCGCACCGCAGCGCGGATGCCATTGACATTGACGGTGGCGACGCGAAGATGGGGCATGCATTCAGCCTAACGAGGCACGCCTTTCACCGCTCGCTCGGCACGCAGCCGGTCTTCAGCGCGGGCGAGTTCGTCCTGTGCGGTGCGCACGGCACGACGGGTGGGCAGACGTTGGTACCAGAATGCGGCATCCGCCCGGCTTTGCGCTTCGCGCAGACGCACCCGCGCCGCCACGACCAGGGCTTCGCACTCGGCGATACGTGCTGCGCGCTCGTCCTCGACGACCAGCGGCAGATCGCTGTCTTCGGCGGTGACCGCGATCCAGGATGCCGTGGCCAGCACCACCAGCGACAGCCATCGGCACCACAGCAGAAGACCGATGATGACGGCGAAGGTCGCAAGCAGGGGGTTGCTCGGCGCATAGGCGAGCAGGAGCCCGAGCGCCAACTGCAGCACGACCATGGCCAGAGCCCCGACGACGGCACCCGGAAGGATCGTGCGCCAGGGAATCGACGTTCTGCTCATGACGCGCGCGAGCGCGGCGAGCGCCGCGAGATTCACGGTGAAGACGGTCACGATCGACAGGGTTCGCACACCGGCGTTGAAGAGCCAGCTCGAGGTGCTCCAGCCGATCAGCTCGAACATCTGCGTGAGCGCCCAGACGCCGAGCGTCGACAGAGCCGAGCCCAGCAGCAGAGCGCTGCCGAAGACGGCTGCTGCCAGCAGGTCACGCAGCTTCAAGAGCACGAAGTTGCGGTCGTCATAGGGGAGCCCGAAGATGTCACGCATGGCGCGGCGGGTGAAGGTGATCGCGCCGATCGCCGTCCACATGCCCACGACGACGGCGATGGCACCGGTGATGCTCAGCACGCCACCGGCATCCTGAGCGATTGCCGCGACCGCCTCGGGAGACACGAGGCCGTGCTCGCCGATGAGCCCGGGGACGTAGGAGTTGATGATGTCGATGAGCCGGGTGATCGCCGAGGGGCTGGCACCCAGCCAGACGCCGACCCCGGCGAACACGACATACAGCAGCGCGAAGATCGCGAAGAGCATGTAATAGCTCATGCCCGCCGAGAGCAAAAAGCCATTGCTGCGCGAGAAGTGATGCCACACCCGCGCGGGGAAGGATCCTACGACGCGTCGGCGCAGAGTCTGTGTGCGAGTGGGCGGCGATGCGGTCGCGGAAGACTCGACGCGTTCGGACATGTCCTCACGCCTCCGGACTCAGCGGCCCCCGCGCAGCACGGCCTGCTTGACCTCGGCGATGGCCTTGGTGACCTCGATGCCGCGAGGGCATGCCTCAGTGCAGTTGAAGGTCGTGCGGCAGCGCCACACCCCCTCTTTGTCGTTGAGGATGTCGAGGCGCACGGCCGCGTTGTCGTCGCGCGAGTCGAAGATGAAGCGGTGCGCGTTGACGATGGCGGCGGGACCGAAGTACTGCCCGTCGGTCCAGAACACCGGGCACGAAGAGGTGCAGGCAGCGCACAGGATGCACTTGGTGGTGTCGTCGTAGATGTCGCGATCCGCGATCGATTGGATGCGCTCCTTGCCCTTCTCTGGGCTCGACGCCGATATGAGGAAGGGCTGCACCTCGCGGTAGGAGGCGAAGAAGGGCTCCATGTCGACGATGAGGTCTTTCTCCAAGGGCAGGCCCTTGATCGCCTCGACGTAGATGGGCTTGGAGATATCGAGGTCCTTGATGAGCGTCTTGCAGGCCAGGCGGTTGCGTCCGTTGATGCGCATCGCATCCGAACCGCAGATGCCGTGCGCGCACGAGCGACGGAAGGCGAGCGATCCGTCGACTTCCCACTTGATCTTGTGCAGTGCGTCCAGCACCCGGTCGGTGGAGTACAGCTCCACGTCGTAATCGACCCACCGCGGCTCCTCGTCGACCTCGGGGTCGAAACGGCGAACGGTCATGGTGACGAGAAAGGACTGCACGCCGGTTGCGGTATCGGCGGTTTCTGCGAGTGCCGAGGACATGCTCAGTACTTCCTTTCCATCGGCTGGTAGTTCGTGATGACCACCGGCTTCCAGTCGAGGCGAATGTGGTCGGTGGCATCCGAAGAGTGCGGATCGCCGGAGAGGTAGCTCATCGTGTGCTTTAGATAGCTGGCGTCGTCGCGCTCAGGGTAGTCGTCACGCATGTGCCCGCCGCGACTCTCCTTGCGGTTGCGCGCGGAGTAGACGACGACCTCGGCGATGTCGAGCAGGAACCCGAGCTCGACCGCTTCGAGCAGATCGGTGTTGAACCGTTTGCCCTTGTCGTCTACGTGAACGTTCTTGTATCGCTCGCGCAGATCTTCGATCACCCCGAGCACATGGGTGAGTGAGTCTTCGGTGCGAAAGACCTGGGCGCCGCGATCCATCTCGTCTTGCAGGGTCTTGCGCAGCACCGCGATCCGCTCGCTGCCGCCGTTGTTGCGCAGCCCCTCGAGCATTTCGCGCACCTCTTTGGCCGGGTCTTGGGGCAAGGGCAGCAGGGCGGCGTTCTGCACGTAGGCGACGGCGTTGCGACCGGCGCGCTTGCCGAAGACGTTGATGTCCAGAAGCGAGTTCGTGCCGAGGCGGTTCGCGCCGTGCACTGACACACAGGCGCACTCACCGGCGGCGTAGAGACCGGGCACGACGGTGGTGTTGTCGGCGAGCACCTCGGCGTCGTTGTTGGTCGGGATGCCGCCCATCGCGTAGTGCGCCGTCGGCATCACCGGCACGGGCTCGACCACCGGGTCGACCCCCAGGTAGGTGCGGGCGAACTCGGTGATGTCGGGAAGCTTGGTTTCGAGAACCTCGGCCCCGAGGTGCGTGCAGTCCAGCAGCACGTAGTCGCGATGCGGGCCGGCCCCGCGTCCCTCGGCGACCTCCTGCTGCATGCAGCGGCTGACGATATCGCGCGGGGCGAGGTCTTTGATGGTGGGGGCGTAAC
>CAZHIU010000059.1:0-5742 GCA_964532555.1 uncultured Microbacterium sp. | reverse complement strand
CTCGAGCAGCACCTGAAGGCTTACAAGGGTGCGGTGATCGCCAGCACCCACGACCGATACTTTCTCGACAACGTGGCCGAGTGGATCGCCGAGGTTGACCGCGGGCGCCTCATCGGTTACGAGGGCAACTACTCGACCTACCTGGAGAAGAAGGCCGAGCGACTCAGTGTGCAGGGCAAGAAGGATGCCAAGCTCGCCAAGCGCCTCGCCGACGAACTCGAGTGGGTGCGTTCTAACGCGAAGGGTCGCCAGGCGAAGTCCAAGGCGCGCCTTGCCCGCTACGAAGAGATGGCGACCGAGGCCGAGCGAACCCGCAAACTCGACTTCGAAGAGATCCAGATTCCGGCAGGTCCGCGCCTGGGCAACATCGTGATCGAGGCGAAGAATCTGCGCAAGAGCTTCGGCGAGCGAACCCTCATCGACGGTCTGAGCTTCAGCCTGCCCCCGAACGGCATCGTGGGTGTCATCGGGCCGAACGGCGTCGGCAAGACCACTCTTTTCAAGACCATCGTGGGCCTCGAACCCCTCGACGGCGGTGAGCTGAAGATCGGCGAGACGGTCAAGATCAGCTATGTCGATCAGACGCGTGCCAACCTCGACCCCAACAAGAACCTCTGGGAAGTGGTCTCTGACGGCCTCGACATCATCACGGTGGGCAAGATCGAGATTCCCTCGCGTGCCTATGTCTCGAAGTTCGGCTTCAAAGGTCCAGATCAGCAGAAGAAGGCGGGAGTTCTCTCGGGCGGCGAGCGCAATAGGCTGAACCTCGCGCTCACCCTCAAGCAGGGCGGCAATCTGCTGCTGCTCGACGAGCCGACCAACGACCTGGATGTCGAGACGCTGCAATCGCTTGAGAACGCGCTTCTGGAGTTTCCCGGATGCGCCGTGGTCATCACGCACGACCGCTGGTTCCTCGACCGCATCGCGACGCACATCCTTGCCTATGAGGGCAGCGACGAGAGCCCGGCAGACTGGTACTGGTTCGAGGGCAACTTCGAGGCCTACGAGCAGAACAAGATCGAGCGCCTGGGTCCGGATGCCGCGAACCCCCACCGTTCGACCCATCGAAAGCTCACGCGTGACTGAGCCGAGAGCGGCCGAGCTCGCTCGCTTGCCGAGGCGAGGGAAACGCGTTGATGAGCGAAGCGAGGAGCACGCGTGACTGAGCCGAGCGCAGGCAAGCGCCTGCACATCCCGATTCACCTGCGCTGGGGCGACCTCGACGCTTACAATCACGTCAACAACACCGCGATGCTGAAGCTGCTCGAAGAGGCGCGGGTGCGGGCGTTCTGGCGCACCGAGACCGGCGAGCAGGAGTACCCGACGGCCGTTCTGACCTCGGGGATGGAGAACGGCATCCTCTCGCTCATCGCGCGACAAGAGATCGAGTATCTCGCCCCCGTGCCCTACCAGCGCGATCCCTTGGAGGTCGAGCTATGGTTCGGCCGACTCGGCGGCTCGAGCGTCGAGGTCTGCTACGAGGTGTACACGCCGCGCGGCGTCGAGCCGCGCGTGCTCTATGCGCGTTCTTCGGCGACACTCGTGCTCGTCGAGGCGAGCAGCGGCACGCCGCGTCGCCTCACCGACGAGATACGCGAAGCGTGGGCGGCGTATTTCGGCGATCCGGTGGTCTACTCGCGGCGCTGACAGGCGCCAAACACAGCGCGGGTGAGCCGCGCGCGGGGCGGGGTCACCGCAACTCGGGCACGCGGATCATCACCTCTTGGGTGACGGTGGCAACGAGCATCCCGTCGCGCGTATAGACGCGGCCGCTGGCAAGGCCGCGCCCACCGCGGGCGTTGGGGGATTCCTGGGCATAGAGCAGCCATTCGTCGGCCCGCGCGAAACGGTGCCACCACATCGCGTGATCCAGGCTCGCGACGCGCAGGCCCGGCGTCACCCAGCACAGGCCATTGCGGCGCAGCACGCTTTCTTGAATGGTCATATCGCTCATATACGCCAACGCCGCCCGGTGCAGGTCGGGGCTGTCGGGCAGAGGCGCGCGCATCCGCATCCACACGTTCTGCGACGATGCGCGGCTCTTGTCGGGCGAGGTCCACAGCGGCTGCTCGACGTGGCGCACCTCGACGGCGCGCTGATTGAGCATCGCGTACATCCCGGGGTCAAGCTCGTGCCGCACATCTTCGAGGCTCTGCAGCATTTCCGGCTCGGGGATGTCGGCGGGCGGCGCGACCGCGTGCTCAAAGCCAGGGTCGGCATCCTGGAAGGAGGCGATCATCGACCAGATCGGCTCACCGTTCTGAAAAGCCTGCGTGCGCCGGGTCGCGAAAGAGCGCCCGTCGTGGATGCGGTCTACAGCGAAGGTGATGCCCTGCGCGATATCTCCGGGCCGCAGAAAATAGCCGTGTGCTGAGTGCAGAACACGGTCGACGGGTACGGTGCGCTGGGCCGCGATCACGGCCTGTGCGACGACCTGGCCGCCGTAGATGCGGCCCCAGGGAGTGGAGTGCGAGATGCCCGTGAAGATGTCTTCGGTCGTGCGTGCGGAGCTGTCTTCGAGGTCGAGCACCGCCCGCAGTTCCTCCACCGGGTCACCGACTGCCTCAGACATCCCCTGCTCCCTTCGGCCGCGTGGCGCTCTTGCTAGTTTAGAGGGGTGTCTTCTCGCCTCGTTCTCGCCGATGCCGAGACCGCGCGAGATGTGCTGACCTTTGCCGCGCGGGCTCGCCGCATCGGGGCCGAAGGGGTGCGATTGCAGGCGGATGCGGGCATCCTTCTGCTGTCGTCAGCGGCCCTCTCGCCGCAGAGCCTGATCGACCAGACGCCGACGATTCTGGCGATGAGGGTGCTGCGTGCCGATCCCGAGCTGCAATGCGATCTGGTTGTCGCCGAGGTGGAGGCAAGCGACGACCCGATCGCGTTGACCCTGCCGGAGACAGCGCTCGCGCCCGCGTGGGCGGGCATCACACCACCACGCGGCGGTTGGGTGCCCGGGGGAGAGATCGCCGCCTCGACCGTTGCCGAACGCGCTCGCTGGGGCATCTCGGCGGTCGCACACGGCGCGACGCCGGGTGCGGGTGAGGCGGCGGTGAGCGCTCTGCGCGCCTCGGTCTGGGGGGCTCTGGATGCCGAGCTCGGCGATCTTCCGCGGGGTGTTGCCTTCGCCGCCGAAGCCTTTGGCTTCATTTCGGGCGAAGAACACGCCCGCATCACCACCGCGGGTCGCTGGACGCGCGTCACATTCCGAAACGGGCATGTGTTCAGTCGGGGGCCGGCGGTGATGGGGTTGACGCCGGTGCGCGCGACGGGTCGCTCTTCGCCTTCCTTGTAGAAATACACCGTGCTGCCCATACATACCAGTCATGGGTGGCGGTGCTCTTGTGGGTGTCGATGGGGCCGATGCGTTCTATCACTCAACAAAATGACAGCATTATGGTAAAGTGCTGTCACTAACGTGTGGAGGTGACAGCGGTGGTAGTCCTAACTATTCGGAATGTTCCGGATGAGGTGCATCGCGCCCTGCGCGTGCGCGCGGCCGAGCACGGACGCAGCGCCGAGGCTGAGGTGCGCGATATCCTCGCCGGAGCACTTGTGCCATCCCAGCGCATCCTGCTGGGTGATGCTCTGGCCGCTCTCGGTCGCGAACTCGCTCTCAGCGATGAAGACGTAAACGCGCTCGATGCAGTGCGTGATCAGACCCCGGCGGAGCCTTTGGCGTTGCCGTGATCGTTCTCGACACGAATGTTGTCTCCGAGGCGATGCGGCCAGAACCACACCTCGCTGTGCGGGTTTGGCTCAACGCTCAGGCCGCCGACACCCTGTACCTCTCGAGCGTCACTCTCGCAGAGCTGCTGTTCGGCATCGGCGCGCTGCCGACCGGGGCAAGGAAGGATCGTCTGTCGCAGGCACTTGATCGGCTGCTGGCGCTGTTCTCGGGCCGAATTCTTCCTTTCGATCAGGAGGCCGCGCGACGGTACGCTGATATGGCGGTGATCGCGCGCGCAGTCGGTCGTCCTCTGCCCACGGCCGACGGCTACCTCGCCGCGACCGCTGCAGCGCGTGGTTTCGCGGTCGCCACCCGGAATATTTCGCACCTCGTCGACACCGGAGTCGAGCTGATCGATCCGTGGGGAGCCCGCTAAAGAGGGTCGATTCGGTTCAGTGATCGCGAAGGCGGCGCATTGCCCAGAACTCACTGCACACGATGTGTCGATGGGGACGATAGTGAACGTTCCGTCAACTAGCGGTGTAGTAGCCTAGGGCCGCTCCGATCAGGATGCCGTTGAACGTGAAGACCAGGAATTGAGCGAGAAGTGTCATGCGCTCTCCTCGTTCGCGGCACCACACTCAGGGCATTCCCAGAAGAAGTCGTATTGGTCGTCGCGCCGGACTCTGACCTTGACATCGACTCGGTCATACCAGCCGCATTCGGAGCACTCAGCGTCTACGTCGGCGGTGTATTCGCGTACAGGGCCAGCTTCATTACCGCTGACACCGGGAGGGTAGTTGCTCATATGATTCTCCCTTCAGAGCTTGAGGTTGATGATAGCTTCGGAGGTGTCAAAAGGGCCGATAGTGAACGTTCTGTCAACAAAAATCGAACATTGTGCTTGCGCGATGCAATTTAATCGCAGCTCACGCCAATTGGTTGCGAACTCCTCTTCGACTCAAGCGAACATAACGATGTGTTGCGATCAAGTTGATGCCCGCTACTAGCATTGGGGCATGAACCTCGAGGCGATCAGCAGTGTCAGTTGGTGGATGATCCTCGTGCTCGGATTGGTCGGGAGCCTGCTTCACTTCTTGTATGACTGGACCGGGCACAACCGGATCGCAGCGATTTTTGGCGCGGTGAACGAGAGTTACTGGGAACACACCAAGATTGCGGTTTGGCCCGTCGCGTTGCTGCAGTTGATCTTGTTTGTGGCCGGCGGCCACCGAATACCATCCTTTCTACCTGCGGCAACAGTCGCGCTCTACTCGCTTCCGGTCACTTTGATCGGCATTGTCTTTTTGTACAAGAGCGTCACCGGGCGCAATGTACTTTGGATTGACATTGCCGTTTTCTTTGTAACGATCGCCGTTGCGCAGACACTTTTCGTGCTCATGCTTGAGCAGCTAGTGCCCAACCGTGCGACGATCGCTCTGGCGGTGTTGTTCCTAGCAGGACTCCTAGTCGCATACTTTCGCTTTACTCTCCGGCCGCCCAGAGAGCCCGACGTCTTCATTGACCCACTGACCAAGAAGTACGGCATCGACGGCCATCCCCTCGCATGAAGGAGCTCCGATCATGACAAACACCCACCTAAACCCCGCACAACTTCATACGAACCCCGCTTTCTCGCAAGGAGTCTTGGCGGGCAAGATCTCGTTGCACATCGTCGCCGCCGATGCTGGAGCCGGCTAGTCCTCGGCGTTTGCGGTTTGGGGCGCCAACCCCACCGCCGTCACAGTGCCAAAAGTGCACTCCTTCGCCCAACCCGGCGTGTTCGTCGAGATCGAGGCGCTGGCGATCGTGCCGGAGCGCGCGGCTTGACCTTTAAGCCCTTTGGCTAACACCTAGACCCCCGGCTTCGACTCGCTCGCCTGCGGCGTGCTCGCTCAGCCTTGATACGACCGGGACTCAACGCCGCTGTGCGGCATTTAGTCCCGACGTATCAAAACTCCCAGTCTTCGTCTTCGGTGGCCTCGGCCTTGCCGATGACATACGAAGAGCCAGACCCTGAGAAGAAGTCGTGGTTCCAAGGTGTCAAAGGGTCCGATAATGAACGTTCTGTCAAC
>CAZHIU010000058.1:0-5766 GCA_964532555.1 uncultured Microbacterium sp. | reverse complement strand
TTCCCGCAAAGACGACGTCGTGAAAGCGCACCGACGGGCAGCGTTCGACGGCGCCGGCGAGAAGGAACGTCCCATTGCTGTGGCCGACATAAGAAACGCGCGCCTTGGGATGAGAGCAGCGCGCATTCACGTACATGTCGAGGAGCCACTCGATCTTCGCGCGTCGCGTCCACGGCAGCAGGAAGGGCAGCAGTGGAAAGTAGCCGTATGTCGGGGCAATCGCGAGCACATCCCGCCGCAGGCTGGACCCGTGGCTCGTAATCGCCCGCGCCACCTTCGCTGTCCAGTATCCCTTGTCGCGGATGCCGTGGATGATGAACACGATGTCGTCGACGGTCCGTCCGCGCTCGACCCTGAACAGGGCTACGCCCGTTGGATCGGCATCCAGTGGTAGGTGTCCGAGGAGGTCGGCCCCAGTGACGGCGCGTTGGTTCTCCTGCAGCACATCAGGAGACCGGGTCAGCGCGGCCTGAAAGACCTGACGGCGTGCCTGTCCCTCTTCCGACCTCGTGGACATCGCCACGAGGTCGAAGTGACCAGAACTCGGAACTTCAAGGTAGAGGAACCGCCCGCCCGTGGCCAGATCGATGTTGTCGGCTGGGCTCACGATGTCGTCCCGTGTGCCCAGCAACTGGACCGTTACGGGCGGAGTTCGTCCGATCTCGTCCAAGGCATGCCACTGCAGGCGAGTGCCGGTCAGGAACGGGGCGCCACGACGAATTGCGAATAGACAGGGCTCCCCTGGAACAAGGTACCCGAGCGCCACACCGGCGCCGTAGCCAATCGACCGTATGCGGCTGACGGGCGAGTCCGTTGTCCACCCACGATTGACACCCGCCAGAAGAACCATGCGCTCGACGCGTGTCACCCATGGCCTGGCATTGTGCTCGTCGAGCATCGCGTCAGTCGTCGCTCCTGCCGCTCGACAGTAGACCTGCCGCAACAGGACAGAGCCGAAACTGAACCCCACGAGTATCACTCGGCTGTAGCCGACCGGGCATTCAGCCCGAGCCTGCCAGGCCTCGTCGATTGCGTCGAGGACTTCGTCCACGACACGATTCGGGTCTTGGAACGACCAGTACTCTATCGGCATGGTCGGTGCCGCGATGTCGGCAGTCGGCAAGACCTCGTGAATCGCGGACAGGACGTCCGATATCTGCGACCGTCTCCACCACGAGTCGCGCCATGGGGGTAACCATGACGAAGGCAGCCGGGTGCAGCCGTGGAGCACCACGACGAGCGTGTCGCCCCCGGGTGAGGGTGCAGGCAGAACGTGCGGCTGGACGTGGCGGATCATGGAGCCCCCTCCCCTTCAACGAGACGGCGAGCAGTTGTCGTGTCCTCCCCGGCGCGCGCCCTCTTTGTCGCCTCTGCTCCCCGTCGCGCGACCCACGAGTCCAGATCGAGCTCGAGCAGGGCGTCAACGTGTCTGCCCGACCTGGTCCCTCTTCGTGGCCCATCGACCAACCCTCGGGCCTGCAGCAGCGGATGCACGGTGTCTCGATTCGGTCCTGATTCGGCATCAAGCACCTGCCGGAATCCGATCTTCCGGTACTGGTCCACGAAGGCGCGCGTGTCGTCGAGTGCGATGCGGTGGCCGCCGACGTCCGGATCACGTCTCACAGCGACGTAGACGAACTTCCGCGTCGAGTCGAGCGCGAGATGGTTGAGGACCCCATCTAGGAAGTGCCACCCAATGCTGGCGCCCCACAGACTCGGCGGCACGAAGAAGTCGTCGCTCGTCCAAAGCGCTGCCTTCCCGTCCAACCAGACGGCCAAGAGTCCGGACTGAAGGGGTACGGTCGTATCGCCCCGGCGCAAGTGCACGATGTTCTCGAGGTAGGTCGACGGACCGTGCTCGGCCGCCAGCCACGGACAGGCCTGGGCCGAGCGGTACTGCCACCACTCCTTCGCCAGGCCAGTCGGCGGCTGCACCTGCTCGTCAGGCACGCGCCGAACGGTGCCCTGCCACGGCAGCCCCGTGCATTCGTCCGTCCGCGTGCGTGATTCCGGCAATGGGAAGCGCTCGTCGAGGAAGTCACGAAAGCCCTTGCTGTACATGGGCCCCATGACGGGCCACCAGAATCTGAAGGTCGGCGCCGTTACCCACCTGGCGAAGAAGTTCACCCATCCCATGTTCAGGGGATGGGCCCACCAACGATCGAGTTCGCAGGCCGACCAAACGTCCTCCAGGAGCTGCGTGACCCGCAGGAGCGTGACGAGTTCGGCGCCGGCGAGGCTCGGGTCCGGTGTGGGCTCGGCGACACCAGGGACGAACCTCAGTTCCGGGAACACCTCGGCCACCAAGGCAGGCCCACCCGTGGCCTTCAACTCGGTCTCGAACTCGGCCACGCGTCGTGTCATCTCGAGCACGCGGTCGCCCAGCCCGGGCGGAGTCGGTCCCCACCGGTGTGCGGCCTCGGCGAACACGTAGTCTGCAGTGACCTCGCTTCCCCGCTCCTGGACGTCCTCGTGCTCCTGCCCGTAACGGTTTCCCACGGTTTCGTCGCCTTCGAGCTGGACGCCCGGCACCACACTCGCACCGCTGGCAGGATTCGCGGCAGGCGGGACGAAGTGGAAGATCGTGTCGGCGACGTGCAGTCCAAGGCGACGATACGATTCCCACTGCGCTTCGTCGTAGAACTGGTCGCCCGTACCCTCGTGCGGGAAGTCGTGGTTGCGCCGCTTGAATTGCAGGACGTCCGCAGGCTCGTCGCCTGTCACTGTGGGCTTCACGTAGAGGAGGATGCCGGCGTCGGTCGGTGAATAGTGAATGCGACCGACGGCGATGTGCTGCGTCGACAGGCCCTTCTCGTCTGGCCTGAGGGCCTCGACATCAATGCTGATGTCGACGCCGAAGTCCTGGCGAACACGACGCATGGCGCGTCCCAGATCGTCGAACGCGACCGTGGGATCCGCGCCGCTGTCACACACAAGGATGTAGCGACAATGGCGACGCACCAGTTCGTAGAGGCCGAGGTTCTCGAAGTGCCCTCCGTCGGACAGGTGCAGGTCGCGCAAGTGAGAGGGAATTTCCTGCCCCTCCATCTCGCCGGACGCTGAGGTCAGGCCAAAGAACTCGCGATACAGCAGCAATCCGGGCCAACGACGAGGCAGCGCGGGTTCCGCCTCTGGATGCCGCACCCACAGGCCCAAACGCAGGTTCAGAGCCGTCATGAGGAAGGTGACCGCCGGCCCGAAGCGCGCCGAGACGTCCCCCATGTTGGAGTTGAAGGCCGCGGCCGAAGCGGTGACCGCAGCGCCGAGCGTCAGGCCCGGCGTGACGCCCGCGTACGGCCCGACCGAGAGTCCGTAGCGGGAGAGCACGGCGCTGCGCGCGTTGCGCCCCAGCGTCCCCACCGCGTCACCGCTGAGGTCGTTCGCCGTGCAGCAAATGAGGTGCAGGGGCCGCACCGGCAGGCTCGTCAGAAGCGGGTCGTCCCCCTCCCTCGGCTCGCTCACCCTGTTGTCGAGCGCCGTCTCCCTCGACGCTAGATTATTAGCACCGGCATATGCCCTGCTGATCCGTCCCCGGTAGAACGCGTGCAGACCAAAGAGTCCGGGGTCGATGAACAGGCCACCAACGAGTATGAGCGCCATGCCGGTGAACGCAGCCCACCAGCGGTACCAGTTCCAACCGCACAACCACACGAGCAATTGGCCGACGGCCGCAGCAGCCAGGATAAGCGTGAGGTAAGCGAGCAGCGGCGGAAGAGCCTCTTTCAGTGCCGATGTGCGCCCTTGGCCAGCCGGCGCCTGCCCCACCCTCGTGAGCCAGTTCCGCAGCAGGGCGAATCCTCCAGCGGACGCGGCCGACAGGATCGCGGTCTCGACGATCCGGTCCAGTGCGATGGCGATGTGCCACAGCACCACAACGCCCGCCCAGAACAAACCGAGCCCAAGGATACGCATGATGACGCGGTCCAGTGGCGGCACCCACGCCGCGTGCCCGTACGATGGGACCAGGGCGTGGCCGTGCCGGACGAGCAGGAGCAGGACGCCCGTCAGCAGCCAGATCAACGGATAGGTGAAGAGTGCCGGACTCGCGAACCAGTAATCCCTACTTCGACCACTCAGACCCGCGAGCGTCCACCACGCGCTCGAGTCTTCTCTGACCTCCCGCCAGCAACCATTGAGTCGGACGAGTGGCCGTCGAGGATGCTCCACTTGGGCACACCACGACGCCTGCCCAGGAACAAGGGCGGTGCCGACGCGATTAACAAGCTCGCGCAGTCCCCTTGGCGGAGGTTCACCCTCGGCCGTCACCGACTCCCGCGTCTCGGCCGTCGTAGGCTCACTGGCAAGCGGCTCGTCCGGGATCTCCAGCGCGAGCCCTGCTGCGAGCACGACCGCGGCAGCGCCGAAACCGACGTTCATCCTGAAGTCGCGCCTCCGTGCGGCCTGGCGAGCGGGATCCGGGTCCTTGGCAGGGAGTTTGACGAGTTGCCAGCGCCGTTCGAAGTGCACGAGCACCAACGCCGTGACGACGAGCATCACCAAGACACCGGGCCACGGACTGACACCGGACAGGGGCACCGTGGTGACAAGCCACGCGATCAGCGCGACGCCGATGAGGGACAGCGCCGTCAGGACGGCCGGAATCAGCCCCGATACGACCGCGACGACCGCCGTCCAGGTCTCGACCTCGAACAAGCCGAGGCGCGGCGCAAGAAAGTTCCCGAACTCGCGCAGGTGCCGCACTTGGTGACTTTCGGCGTCTTCTCTCGGCGGCCGAGGATCGAGGTTGCTCGGGAAGTCACCGGAGGTCCCATTGGTGCCCGCCTTGTCCAGCAGTTCTCTCCTTGCGAGCCAGTTCGACCAGAACGACCCGATGTACCCGCCTCCAGAGACGGTCGACAGGTAGTCGAACTTGTTCAGCATGCCGACCCGATGCAGCCCCTGCAGGACCCCGAGCGCGAAGGTGGCAGACCGGATGCCGCCTCCCGAGAGTGCGAGGCCCGTGAGGTCCCCGGCACGGAACGCGACGAACGGCTCTCCGGCCGACGTGCGCTTCTCGGGCACGCGCAGGTCCTGGCACGCTTCCAGCGGATCTGCTTCGGGCTTTCTTCGGGCGTCTCCTTCCACTGGCGCAGTCATCGGGCGGGCTCCCATGATCCTCCGGCACTCCTCGGACACGAGGCCGCGGAACTGCGATGCCCACCCGTCGCTCGACGTGGCGAATTCGGTGCGCTCAATGGCTCCGGCGTCGGCCAGACGCCGGGCCCACGCCGCCCGCAAGGCACCACCGACGATCGCGATGTGGATGACTGCGGTCATCGTGGTCAGGCTGAGTCGCAGGAGGCGCAACGCGCCGAGACTCGGCGGGGGCTGTTCAGCGGCGCTGCCCTGCTCCAGACAGGCCAAACACACCAACGCGACGCTTGCCGCTGCCACGGCACCAACCTGACGCCATCCTCGCCGGGTGCGTGTGAACAGGGTGGCGGCCGGCAACAGGACGGCCCAGCTTGTCGTTGCGAGCACCACTGCTGCGTGGGCCGTCGCGATCCGCGCGCGGCCGGCCAGCACTGCGCCCAGATCGTCACCTGCCAGCGAGGCACCCCAGGGCCACGCCACGGCAGGCGCGATCCAGCGGAACTCAATCTGGTCGATGGCGCTCAGCCCGGCGGGTCTTGGCAACCCCAGGGTGGCCCAGATCTCAAATGCCAGCCAGCCGATGGCGATAACTGAAAGAATGGCGAGGCCGCGCCTGACGGCTGGCAGCCAAACAGACTCCTTCTCCATGCGCACCACCAACCCGCTCTAGAG
>CAZHIU010000057.1:0-6144 GCA_964532555.1 uncultured Microbacterium sp. | reverse complement strand
ACGCGGCCCACCTCATCCAAGACGATCTGGCCGACTCCAAGAAGACCCCGCCCGCGGCGGGCTGAGTCCTAGCGGGCGGGGCGCAGAGTGAGCGTGTCGACCGTGGCGTCGGAGACGGCATCCGGAGTGAAAGGCCAGGGCGACTGCATCGCCTTCGCCCAGTTCTCGGTCTGGTCGACGTAGTGCGGGTGGAAGGCGTGGCCGCTTGTGCCCGTCAAGTGGTTCCATGTCGAGGCGTCGAAGTTCGAAAGATCGACCACCATGCGCATGGACGGCACCGTGGTGGTGGCATAACCCTCGCCGATCGTCCACCCGGTTGCGTTCACGACCGAGGTGCCGCCACCCGTGCGGAAGGGGCCACGGTTGAAGAGCGCTTCGATGGGAGCAATGCCAGAACTGCCGAAGGTGTCGCTGACTAGCGAAATCGCGTGCAGTCGGCCCCAGTCCCAACGGCTCATATTCGTTCCCTGCAGGCCGGCGATCTCGTCGTAGGCGGCCTCTGCGGCCAGGCGCAGCGTATCTTCCATGCCGTTCGCACCCGTGACGGGATTGGTCCACAACGGGTCATTCGGTGCGTCGAAGAGAGCGTCGACGACGGTGAACAGACGGCTGTGCGAGAGCATCGGGAGGGGCACTTCGCGCTCGTCGAAGAGATGGTGCACAAGTTGCGACCAGAACACGTTCGCGTAGGCGGCTTCGGCTGAATCGGCGTGGTTTTGGGCATCCCAGTTGCGCAGAAGTCCGATGGCATCGGCGACCTGCGAACGTTCGCTGGTGATCGTGCCCGCCAGAAGCGCGAGGCGCTTGCCGATCCACATCTCGTTGTCGGCTTGGATGCCGCGCATGTCATAGGCGGTCAGGGGACCCGTCGCGATCTTGCGTTCGAGCAGGCTGGTGATGCGCGCAGCGCGGTAGCCGTAATCCCAGTCGCGCGAGAGGAAGTGCGCATAGTCTTGCCCGACGATCGCGTTGTTCGCCGTCACGATGTAGCCGGATGCGGGGTTGTAGACGACCGGCAGCTCATCGAAGGGGATGAAACCTTGCCAGTCGTAGGCGCTGTGCCAGCCCGGTTGCGGGAGCCACCCGTCACCCATGCCGCGAATCGGCAGGCGTCCGGGCGTCTGATATCCGATGTTGCCATCGACATCCGCATAGATCAGGTTCTGCGCGGGCACGTCGAAGAGCGAGGCGGCTCTGCGGAAGTCGTCGAAGTCTTGCGCCAGGTTCATCGCGAAGATGGCGGACGCCGTGGTGCCGGCATCCAGTGCCGTCCAGCGAATGCTCACGGCGAACTCGCCCGGCGGCACCGAGAGGTTATCCCTTAGTGCAAGCACTTGGCCCGCACTGCCGATGGAGGGATTCTCGGCGATCGCGGTGAAGTCCGCCGCCAGCCCAGAGATGATCGGGCCGTGAACCGTCGAGCGCACGGTGATCTCGACGTCATCACCCCCCGCGACCTTGATGGTCTCGCGACGGGTCTGCATCGGCACGAGCTCGTCGTCGTACCAGGCCGAGTCTCCCTGAATCCTCTCGATATAGAGGTCGGCAACGTCGGTGGTGAGATTCGTGAAGCCCCAGGCCACGCGGTCATTGTGACCGATCACCACACCCGGCAAACCCGAGAAGGTGAAGCCGCCCACGTTGAAGGGGCACGCCTCGCTGATCGGCGCGCAGCGCAATTGCATCTGGTGCCACACCGAGGGCAGCGAGGCACCCAAGTGTGGATCGTTGGCGAGCAGCGGCTTGCCGGTGTTGGTGAGCGAACCCGAGACCACCCACGAGTTCGAGCCGATCCCTTCGCCGACACCGCCGAGCAGTGCGGAGACAGAGGCGACGGCATCCGAAAGACTCTGCCACGGCGCACTGGCGAGAGTGACCTCGTTGTCTGTGGCGGGGCCGACCGCCGTCTCTGCGCTGTTCTCGCTGTCGCCCGCGTCCTCAGCGTCGTCTGAATCGCCCAGCGGCGGAAGCGAGGTGATTGCCGGTGCGATGACGGGATTGCGATCGAAGGGATACTCCGGATAGAGCTTCTCAAGGATCGCCTGGGCACCCGTGCCGAGTTCGCTCGCCAGAAGCGCGCGAGCGGTCTCTTCTTCGATGTTGGTGCGGAGGTCCCAAGCCATCGCCTTCAGCCACGCGACCGAGTCGGCGGGCGTCCAGGGCTCCGGTTCGTAGTCGGGATTCTGCAGGCCCAGAATCGCGTACTCGAGCGAAAGCTCTGCCCCCGAGCGCTCGGCGAGGTAGGCATTGACGCCCGCGGCGTAGGACTCGTAGTAGGCACGTTCCTCTGTGGGCAGCATCGCGACCTCTTCTTGCGCGACGCGGTGCCAGCCGAGCGTGCGCAAAAAGGTGTCGGTGCCGATCTGCGAAGCGCCGAAGAGTTCCGAGACGCGGGCGGAAGTGACGTGACGTCGAAAGTCCATCTCCCAGAAGCGATCCTGCGCGTGCACGAAACCCTGCGCGAAGAAGAGGTCGTGAGTGTTGCTCGCGGTCACGGTCGGGATGCCACGGTCATTCCGCTGCACAGTGACCGTGTCGCGCAGGCCAGGAACCGCTATCTCACCTGTCGTCTGCGGGAAGGGGCGCTGCACCGTCCACACCAAGAACAGGGCGGCGGCCACCGCGGCGACAACGAGCAGGACCAGAAGACTGAAGAGCAGTTTCCCGAGTATGCGCCATCCACGCCTCGGATGGGGAACCTCGCGGGTCAGTGCCGCAATCAAGTCACTGTTCGTAGACGTCATCTCTCAACTCTCGGGCAAGGGTTTTCGCGCTGAGGGCACTGCCAGGAATACTAGCGCCTCTGTTCATCACCACCCGGGGGACGCAACGACAAGAGGCATTTCGTCGTGACAATGCACGCCTTAGCTCACGGCGTCGCCTTCGATCATCGTCGTGGCTGCAGCTGACGCGCCGTCGTGGCCCCGGCCGAGCAGCTCTCGGGTGAGACCGCCGACCAGACCGAGGTTCGCGTAGTGCTCCAGCCGTGCGCGCGAGTCGGCGATGTCGAGGTTGCGCATCGTGAGCTGACCGATGCGATCGGACGGGCCAAAGGCGGCATCCCCGACGCGCTCCATCGAGAGCTTCTCGGGTGCGTAAGAGAGGTGCTCAGAGACGGTGTCGAGAATCGTCCAGTCGTCACCGCGACGCAGGCGCACCGTGACCGAGCCCGAGATCGATGTACCGACCCAGCGCTGCAGCGACTCGCGCAGCATGAGCGATTGCGGTTCGAGCCATCGGCCCTCGTAGAGAAGGCGTCCGAGGCGCCGGCCCTGCTCGTGGTAGCTGGCCAGGGTGTCTTCGTTCAGGATGCCGTTGACCAGCCGCTCATAGGCGATGAATAGCAGCGCCATGCCCGGGGCTTCGTAGATTCCGCGGGACTTCGCCTCGATGATGCGGTTCTCGATCTGGTCGCTCATCCCGAGGCCGTGGCGACCGCCGATGGCGTTGGCCTCGCGGACGAGGGCGACGGCATCCGGGTACTCGTGACCGTTGATCGCGATAGGGCGGCCACGCTCGAAGGTGACCGTGACATCTTCGGGCTCGATAGCGACGGCAGCGTCCCAGAAACGCGCACCCATGATGGGTTTGACCGTTTCGAGCGACACATCGAGGTGCTCGAGGGTCTTTGCCTCGTGCGTTGCTCCCCAGATGTTGGCATCGGTCGAGTAGGCCTTCTCGGTTGAGGCGCGATAGGGAAAGCCGCGCGCGACGAGCCACTCGCTCATCTCTTGACGACCGCCGAGCTCTCGCACGAAGTCGGCGTCGAGCCAGGGTTTGTAGATGCGCAGGGCGGGGTGCGCGAGCAGGCCATAGCGGTAGAAGCGCTCGATGTCGTTGCCCTTGTAGGTGGAGCCATCGCCCCAGATGTCGACGCCGTCTTCTTTCATGGCGCGCACGAGCATCGTGCCCGTGACCGCGCGACCGAGAGCGGTGGTGTTGAAGTAGCTCTTTCCGCCCGAGCGGATGTGGAAGGCGCCGCAGATGAGGGCCACGAAACCCTCTTCGACGAGCGCCGCTCGGCAATCGACCAGGCGAGCGGCTTCGGCACCGTACTCCAACGCGCGGCCCGGGATCGAGGCGATGTCCTCCTCGTCGTACTGACCGAGATCGGCGGTGTAGCTGAAGGGAATAGCACCCTTCTCTCGCATCCAGGCGACCGCGACAGAAGTGTCCAGGCCCCCAGAGAAGGCGATGCCGACGCGCTCGCCGACGGGCAGGGATTGGAGCACCTTCGACATGGCCACAAGTCTATCGGCGGCATCCGTGATGCCTTACGCTGTGCCCATGCGGGTTCACCCGCTGCCCGCCCGCGTTGAGGTCAAGGGGGTTCTGCGATGAATGCAGCCGAGCAGGAGTTGAGTCGCGAGTTCTGTGAGAATGCAGATCGCGCCGACGGTCTCGCGAGTTTTCGCGAGGAGTTCGCTCTGCCCGAAGGGGTGATCTATCTCGACGGCAACTCCTTGGGGGCGCTGCCGAAGGCCGCCATCGCCCGGGCCGCCGATGTGGTCTCGCGCGAGTGGGGCGATGATCTCATCCGAAGCTGGAACAGCAACGAGTGGTTCGCCCTTCCGAGCCGCATCGGTGACAAGATCTCGACGTTGATCGGGGGCGGCGCGGGCGAGTGCGTGGCGACGGATACCACATCCATCAACATCTTCAAGGCGGTCGCGGCGGCCCTGCGCATCCAGTCCGCGCGCGGCGACGGGCGAAAGGTGATCGTCTCTGAGCGCGACAACTTTCCGACCGACCTCTACATCGTCGAGGGGGTGATCGAGTTTCTGGGTGAGGGTCACTCACTGCGTCTTATCGACGGCCCCGAAGAGCTTCCGGCCGCGCTCGATGAGGATGTCGCGGTCGTGCTGCTGACCCAGGTGAACTATCGCACCGGCCAACTGTGGGATATGGCGACCGTCACCGCCCAGGTGCAGGCGGCGGGTGCCCTCATGGTGTGGGATCTCTGCCACTCTGCGGGGGCCGTGCCGATCCGCATCGCCGATTCCGGTGCCGACTTCGCGGTCGGCTGCACCTACAAGTACCTCAACGGCGGACCGGGCTCGCCGGCCTTCATCTGGGTCGCACCACGGCATCAGGATGCCGCAGCCCAACCCCTGTCGGGGTGGTGGGGCCACCGCGCACCCTTCGCGATGAACCCTGCCTTCGACCCGGCCGGCGGCATCCGGCGCTTTCTCGTCGGCACCCAGCCGATCGTGTCGCTCGCGACGATGGAAATCGGCGTCGACATGGCGCTGCGCGTCGATCAGGGGATGCTGCGCGCCAAGTCGATCGCGCTGACCTCTGCCTTCATCCGCCTGGTCGAGCAGCGCCTCGCACGCCATTCGCTCGTTCTCGTCACGCCGCGGGAGCCCGAGCGCCGCGGCAGCCAGGTGAGCCTGCGGCATCCCGAGGCCTATGCGATCGTGCAGGCGCTTATCGCCCGCGGGGTCATCGGTGACTACCGTGAGCCCGAGATCATGCGTTTCGGCTTTGCGCCGCTCTACAACACTTTCACCGAGGTGTGGGATGCCGTCGAAGCACTGCGCGAGGTGCTCGATGACGAGCTATGGCGGGCACCCGAATACCGGGCTCGTGGTGCCGTCACCTGAGCCCGAGCCTGATGCGAACAGCCCGCTCTCAACCCGCCCAGCGCCCAGCCGCCCCGCTCGATAGACTGGAATCGCCCGTGCCGGCTCGCGCCGCGCGTCGTCCATCCAGGAGGGTTCTGCCATGCCAGGGATCGTCATTATCGGCGTGCAATGGGGCGACGAAGGAAAGGGCAAGGCCACCGATCTGCTCGGTGACCGCACGAACTGGGTCGTGAAGTTCAACGGGGGCAACAACGCCGGTCACACCGTCGTCGTGGGCGACGAGAAGTACGCCCTGCACCTGCTGCCGTCGGGAATCCTTTCACCCGGAGTCACGCCGGTCATCGGCAACGGCGTCGTGATCGACCTCGAGGTGCTCTTCTTCGAGATCGAAGCGCTCGCCGCCCGTGGCATCGACGTGTCGCGACTGCGGGTGAGCGCCAACGCGCACATCATCACGCACTACCACCGCACGCTCGACAAGGTGACGGAGCGCTTTCTGGGCAAGCGCCAGATCGGCACGACCGGGCGCGGCATCGGCCCCGCCTACGCCGACAAG
>CAZHIU010000056.1:0-6175 GCA_964532555.1 uncultured Microbacterium sp. | reverse complement strand
TCCAAGAGGGCAACCTCGGCCTCATCCGCGCGGTGGAGAAGTTCGACTACACCAAGGGTTTCAAGTTCTCGACCTATGCGACCTGGTGGATTCGTCAGGCGATCACGCGCGCGATGGCAGACCAGGCGCGCACCATTCGCATTCCGGTGCACATGGTCGAGGTCATCAATAAGCTCGCGCGAGTGCAGCGCCAGATGCTGCAGGACCTCGGCCGGGAGCCCACTCCCGAAGAGCTCAGCCGCGAGCTGGATATGACCCCTGAGAAGGTCGTCGAGGTGCAGAAGTACGGGCGTGAGCCGATCTCGTTGCACACTCCTCTCGGCGAGGACGGCGATAGCGAGTTCGGAGACCTGATCGAAGACACCGAGGCGATCGTGCCCGCGGACGCTGTCGGCTTCACGATGTTGCAGCGGCAGCTGGAGCAGTTGCTTGATTCTCTCTCGGAGCGCGAGTCGGGTGTCATCCGGATGCGCTTCGGCCTCGGTGACGGCCAGCCGAAGACCCTCGATCAGATCGGCGACACTTTCGGTGTCACTCGTGAGCGCATCCGTCAGATCGAATCGAAGACGATGGCCAAGCTCCGCCACCCCAGCCGTTCCCAGTCATTGCGGGACTACCTCGAATGACGCACGTGCCACCCCGAGTGCGCACTCCCGGACCTCGCTACATTCTTCCGGTTCTGGCCGGGAAGCTCGCACGTGTGGCCACGCGTCTGCGCGGCGGCGGCTCGGCGTTTCCTGGTTACCTCACCAATAAACTCGCCCCTTCGCTGCTGCCGACGCTGGCAGGCCAGTTCCCGGAAGGTGTGATCTTCGTCCTGGGCTCCAACGGCAAGACCACCACGACGCACATGATCAGTGAGGTGCTGCGTGCCCACGGTCTGAGCGTTTTCACGAACCCGACCGGTGCGAATCTGCCGCAGGGTGTGACCAGTGCCCTGCTGGCGGATGCGACCCTGACGGGGCGGGTGCGGGCCGACGTTGCCGTGCTTGAGGTCGACGAAGGCTACGCTGTCTCGCTTGCCCGACAGCTCTCTCCCGCGATCGTGCTCTCCCTGAACGTGCAGGTCGACCAGCTCTTCCGTTTCTATGAGACCGAGCGCGTCGCCGATATGATGCTCGACGCCTCTCTGCACGCCAGCGCTCATGTCGTGGTCAATCGCGACGATCCTCACTTGAACAACATCGACGTCGCGGCGATGCCCGCCCCGGTGACCTTTTTCGGCGTCGCCCCCGAGATCATCGCGGCCTCCGCGAACGGCCTGGTCAACGCCGCAGACAGCCGCAGCGGAACAACGCAGGCGATGCCGCATCCCGCTTTCGCCGAAGTCAGCGCACTCGCCGGGCGTGACGCCGAGGTGCTTGTCGACGGCGAGAAGGTGGCGCTGCGGCTTCCGGTGCGCGGGCTGCACTACGCGGTGGATTCGGCGGCTGCCCTTGCGGTGGCCGCGCGGGTGCTGGGGGAGCGATTCTCCTCCTCCGCCGCTGCGACAGGCTTCGCGCAGATGGAACCCGCCTATGGTCGCGGGGAGCTTGTTCCGCTGGGCCGCGATCCCGAAGGAGAACAGGTCGAGTTCGTGATGTTCAAGAACGCAGCCAGCCTGCAGTTGAATCTGGATGCCATGGCGGAGGCGCCCGCTCGCTCCCTCATCGCGATCGATGAGGGAACGCCTGATGTCTCCTGGCTTTACGACATCGATTTCACGGCCTTGCCGCGCGTGGACGTCGTCACCGGAGACAAGGCCTACCAACTTGCGCTCAGCCTGGAGTATGCGGGGGTCCAGATCGGTGTTGTCGAACCCGATATGGAGAAGGCGGTCGCGCTGATGCGGGCAGCAGAGCCCACCGCAGCGGGTGTGCAGACATGGCTGGTCAACTACGAGTTGATGATGATCGGTCGGCGCCTGCTCGGCCATGGCGACCAAGAGGTGGCGCGCCGATGAGCACACTTCGAATCGCACAGCTCTATCCGGCAGAGCTCGGCATCACCGGGGATCGCGGAAACGCGCGCACCCTGCAGGAGCGCGCTCTTCGGCGCGGTATCGACGCGCAGCTGTCGTTCATCGGTATCGGGGACGCCCTTCCCGAGGACGCCGACGTGATCGTCCTCGGCAACGGCCCGTTATCGGCACTCCGGCTTGTGCACAGCGATCTGCTGGCGCGACGATCCCTGCTTGAGGAGCACGTGTCCGCCGGTCGAGCACTGCTGAGCATCGGCGGCTCCGCGGAGCTTCTCGGCGCGGGAATCGAGCTCTTGGACGGCGAGTATGTCCAGGGCCTCGGCGTCTTCCCCTATCGGGTCGCCCGGACTCGCCAGCGCAAAGTGGGCTACATCATCGTAGAGACCGCGGATGCCCTTCTGATCGGCTTCGAGGATCACGCTTCGGAGTGGACGCTGGAAGACCCGGATGCCGCTTATGGCGTCGTCATTGACGGTCACGGAAGTTTCGACCACGGTCAGAGACGAGGAGAGCTCGTCCGCCGAGGCAATGCCTTCGCCGGTAACATCCAGGGACCACTTCTTCCGCTGAACCCCGCACTGGCCGATCTGCTGCTCGGTAGCGCCGCACATCTGCGCGGTTTCGTGCTCCCCGAGCAGAGCCTCGGAGCGCTCGATGAGTTCGCCGAAGGCGCGCGTTCGACGATCGAGCGGCTGCTGCACGGGCGCGGCTTCAACGCCATCCAGCTCTGAGCTCTGTGAGGAGAGTTGACGCCGGCCCGGTCACGGTTCGGGCAGACACCGGCTGATATCTTGGAGCTATGACCTCGAGCTATGGCCGTTCGCCGCGCGCCGAGATCGACGGTTCCGCGATTGCGCGCAACGCCGCCCGCCTGCGGTCGAAGGCCGGCTCGGTGGGTGTCGAGGTCTCCCTGCCCGCCGATGCCTATGGGCACGGCCTCGATCAGGTGAGCCAGATCGCCACGGGGGAAGGTCTGCGCGTCGTATCAGGCAGCGCTCTGTCTCCGGAGGCAGAAATGGCGGGCCAGGAGTTGCTTGGGCTCATCGACGGTGAGGAGTTCGACGCTGCGATGCGGGTGCTCGCACCTGTCATGGGTCTAAAGACCGTGTATGCCGGAGAACGCGTGTCCTATGGCGACAGCTATCTCGCCCACGAGGAAACCCAGCTCGCGCATGTGCGCCTCGGCTACAGCAACGGGATCAATCGCCACGCGGGAAATCGCGCAGCGCTATGGCTTCACGGACAGGCCGCACCGATTACCGGCAGGGTGGCGATGAACTCGCTCATGATCGACATCCGGGGGATCGATGTCACGATCGGCGACGAGGCTGTCGTCTTCGGCGACCGCCACCGCTCAGAGCCTTCGGTCAGCGAGTGGGCGGCAACATTGGGGGTTTCGCCCGCGGAGGTCACCTCGATCTTCGGCGCGCACCTGACAAGGGCGCTCCTATGACACGCGGTCCTTATGCAGAGATCGATCTGGGAAGCATCCGGCACAACATCGAGGTGCTCACGCAGAAGGTAGCGCCCGCGGCGCTGATGGTGGTCGTCAAAGCGAACGCCTATGGTCATGGCTTAGAGCCGGTATCTGAATGTGCCGCCGCGATGGGAGTGCCGTGGATCGGCGTTCATGACGTGGCGAGCGGATTGATTCTGCGGCGCAACCAGAAACTTTCGCACACGAGGCTCTTTGCCTGGCAGATTCCCGCGCGCGAAGGACTCGCGGCGGCCATCGACGCGGGGATCGACATCGGAGTCTCAACGCGGGGGGAACTGGACGCCGTCGCCGCCGCGCAACTGGATCGCCCTGCGCGCGTGCATCTCAAGATTGACACGGGCCTGCACCGGGCGGGAGCGCGCGAAGAAGACTGGCCCGAACTGCTCCGTGCGGCCATGATCCTCGCGCCGCGCGTAGAGGTCGTCGGCTTGTGGAGCCACCTGGCTGAGACATCCGACGAAGAAGACGACATCGCGATCGCCCTCTTTGAAAGGGGGGTGGCAACCGCCGAAACTCTCGGCATCCGAGGTGTCACCCGTCACATCGCCCCGAGCAATCCCGCCTTCGCCCAGCCGCACTCGCGCTTCGAACTCGTGCGGATCGGTTCTTTCACTTATGGCATCCCACCCGGTGGTGGCATCGCGCCGCACACGCTCGGCCTACGTCCGAGTTTCACCCTCTCGGCGCCGGTCATCGAGCTGAGCGAGGACTCGGCGACGATCGGGATCGGCTACGGGCACGGCATCCCCACCGCCGTCGCAGGCACCGTCGAAGTCACGATTCGCGGCCGGAGGTATCTGATCGAGGAGGTCGCGGCCGAATACCTCAGGGTTCGGGGCGTGCGCGATGCGGAGCTAGGAGATCGCGCATACCTCTTCGGCGCGGGCGAGCACGGCGAAGCGGCCGTGCACGAGTGGGCCGATCGTCTCGAGACGATCAGCGAAGAGTTCGTCGTGCGACTTTCCCCTGCGATCCCGCGGCTATACACGGGATCGCAGGGGCAGGGTCACATCGACTGAATCTTGTGCCGCATCGGCACGAAGTCGACGATGAATGTGGCACGCTCGCCTGCGCGGTCCTCGGTTCCCAGGCGAACCGGAGCGACGTAGTGGCTGACCATCTTGTCGACGATGCCGTAGCTTTCCAGCGGGTTATCGAGCTGGAAGTCCGCGATGATGTCTTCGACCGGAACATCTTTCGGCTGCTTGCCGCGGTGCGGGGGGGTGGCAAGGATGTTGCCACCGCCGACGACGTTGTCGCGATTGATGAGGTGCACGAACACGAAGGGCTCGCCGTCCTGGTGCAAGGCGTTGGGGGAGGCGACGGCCTCATGCTCTGCATCGGTGATGCCCAGACGCATGAAGTGCACGCCGATGTAGATCGGCCAGACGAGGTCGTCGTCACTCCAGAACGTCTGGTCGAAGTCGAACTGCAGCATCTTCATCAGCAAGGGGTTGTTGCAGATTTCCTCGCTGAGCGCGGGAAGGTGACGCACGATCTCGCCGTATTCGGGGTTGTTGTCACCCTGGTAGTAGCCATGGGCGCCCTCGGCCGATTGGGTGGCCGTCTGCGGCATCCAGACGATGCGGCGTTCCCACGGCAGATACATCGCTCGCGCATAGCGACGATAACGCCCTGAGTCCGTGGCGTAGGGGTCGATCGGCAGCGTCTCGATTGCGTCTTTGAGCGCTTGGAGATTGGCGTCATCCGGAGCGACTCCGAAGTGTTCCATCAGATCCCAGCGGGCAAAGCCGGAGTCCATCATGGGTGACTTTTGCGCGTTCATAGGCAGGAATGATTCCTATCTTTACTCATGCCGATTTCTCGACGGAAAAGCGGTCGGCACCCAGGCTTGAGTACCGTCCGGGAGGTGTTCGCAGACGCCGCCACGTCCGCTCTCACCGTATCACGGAGCCCTGGCGATTCGCCTTCGACAGATGGCACTCTATGCCTGCGCCTGAGCGCTCAGGAAAAGGCCGTGGGCTAGACCGCAGAGTTCGCCAGAAGGCGAGCAGTCTCGTCGTGCCAGGTGGTCGCGAGAGCGCGCAGCTTCTCCTCATATTTGCGGCCGTGGTGGGCGCAGAAAAGGAGTTCGGAACCATTGACCTCGGCGGCGATATAGGCCTGGGCGCCGCAGGAGTCGCAACGGTCGGAGGCCGTGAGCCGGTAGGCAAGAACAGGGACCTCGCGTTCCGTTGTAGCGTTCAACTCACTGCCCTTCTCTGCTGTGCTGACCACCGTGCGTGTGCTCCATACAACCACGGCTCTGGTGCAAACAGTCCCGGAAGTCGGCGTGTTTCGCTGAGCGCGTACGCCACGAGGCCTTCGCTACCGGGCGTGGGAGTGTCGGCACCCTGCGCGACAGGGCGCGAAAGTAGGATGGCCCTCTATGGCATCCGAGTACTCCGCCCATCACCTCCAGGTCCTCGAGGGCCTCGAAGCTGTGCGCAAACGCCCGGGCATGTACATCGGATCCAACGGCTCGCCCGGCCTGATGCACTGCCTCTGGGAGATCATCGACAACGCCGTGGACGAAGCCGTCGGCGGTGATGGGGAGCGGATCGAGGTGATCCTTCACGACGACGGCAGCGTCGAGGTGCGCGACCGGGGACGCGGCATCCCGGTCGATATCGAACCGCGTACGGGGCTCAGCGGCGTCGAGGTGGTCTTTACGAAGCTGCACGCCGGGGGCAAGTTCGGTGGCGGCTCCTATGCGG
>CAZHIU010000055.1:0-6632 GCA_964532555.1 uncultured Microbacterium sp. | reverse complement strand
CCGACAAGCTCAAGGACTGCACGAGCAAAGACCCCTCGATCAGCGAGATCTTCCTGGTCGAGGGCGACTCGGCGGGCGGCACGGCGGCATCCGGTCGGGATCCCCACACGCAGGCGATCCTGGGGCTTCGGGGAAAGATTCTGAACGTCGAACGCGCGCGTCTGGACAAGGTGCTCGGCAACAAAGAGGTCCAGGCGATGATCCAGGCCTTCGGCACCGGTATCGGCGAAGACTTCGGCATCGAGAAGGCCCGCTATCACAAGATCGTTCTGATGGCGGATGCCGACGTCGACGGCCAGCACATCACGACGCTTCTGCTCACCCTGCTGTTCCGCTACATGCGCGGGCTCATCGAGGCCGGATACGTCTACCTCGCGATGCCGCCGCTGTATCGCCTGAAGTGGTCGAACTCGCCGCACGAGTATGTCTATTCGGATGCCGAGCGCGACGCCTTGCTCAAAGACGGCCTGGAGAAGTCGAAGCGCATCCCGAAAGACGGAGTGCAGCGCTACAAGGGTCTCGGCGAAATGAACGCCAAGGAGCTGTGGGAGACCACGATGGATCACAACACGCGCACGCTCCGCCAGGTGACGATCGATGACGCGGCCGCGGCCGACGAGATCTTCAGCGTGCTGATGGGCGAAGACGTCGAATCCCGCCGCGGCTTCATCCAGCGCAATGCCAAAGACGTCCGCTTCCTGGATATCTGATTCGAGGACCCATGACCGACGACACGACATCCCGCCCGACAGACGGCGCGGACCCGAACGCAGAGCACAACCACGGCCAGATCGAGCTCGTTGATCTGCAATCAGAGATGCAGCGCAGCTATCTCGACTACGCGATGGCGGTCATCGTCGGGCGTGCCCTGCCTGATGTGCGCGACGGACTCAAGCCGGTGCATCGCCGCGTCGTCTACGGCATGTTCGACGGCGGCTTCCGCCCCGACAAGGCGTTCTCGAAGTGCGCGCGCGTCGTCGGTGATGTCATGGGCAAGTACCACCCGCACGGCGACGGTGCGATCTATGACGCACTCGTGCGGCTCGTGCAGCCCTGGTCGCTGCGGTATCCGCTCGCTGAGGGTCAAGGCAACTTCGGCTCGCCCGGCAACATGGGTGCGGCAGCATCCCGGTATACCGAGACGCGCATGGCGGCGCTTGCCATGGAGATGGTGCGCGACATCGAAGAAGAGACTGTCGATTTTCAGGACAACTATGACGGCCGCGAGCAGGAGCCGGTCGTGCTCCCCTCGCGCTTCCCCAATCTTCTCGTCAACGGCTCGGTCGGTATCGCCGTCGGCATGGCGACAAACATTCCCCCGCACAACCTGCGCGAGGTCTCGGATGCCGCTCTCTGGGCGCTCGAGAACCCGGGCCTTGATCGCGAGACGCTGCTCGAAGGGCTTATGCAGCGCGTGTCGGGTCCTGACTTTCCCACCGGCGCGCAGATTCTCGGCACCAAGGGCATCGAAGACGCCTACCGCACCGGGCGCGGTTCGATCACCATGCGCGCGGTGGTCGAGGTCGAAGAGATACAGGGTCGCACCTGCTTGGTGATCACCGAGCTGCCCTATCAGGTCAACCCCGACAACCTCGCCGTGAAGATCGGAGACCTGGCCCGCGAGGGCAGGATCACCGGGATCGCCGACATCCGTGACGAGTCCAGCGATCGCACGGGTCAGCGCCTCGTCGTTGTGCTCAAACGCGATGCTGTCGCCAAGGTCGTGCTGAACAATCTCTACAAGCACACCTCGCTGCAAGAGAACTTCGGCGCGAACATGCTCGCGATCGTCGATGGGGTGCCGCGCACCCTCGCCCTCGACGGGTTCATCATGCACTGGATCGATCACCAGATCGATGTGATCGTGCGTCGAACGAGCTTCCGCCTGCGTCAGGCAGAGAAGCGGATGCATATTCTGCGCGGATACCTCAAGGCGCTCGATGCCCTCGACGAGGTCATCGCCCTCATCCGTCGTTCGCCCACGGTCGATGAGGCGCGCGAGGGACTCAAGGCACTGCTCGACATCGATGATCTGCAAGCCGACGCGATCCTCACCATGCAGTTGCGTCGCCTCGCGGCACTGGAGCGTCAGAAGATCATCGACGAAGCCGCTGATCTTGAGATGCAGATCGCGGACTTCCAAGCGATTCTCGCCGACCCCGCCCGGCAGCGCTCGATCATCCAAGAAGAGCTGCGTGAGCTGGTCGCCCGTTTCGGTGACGATCGTCGCACGCAGATTCTGCGCGGTTTCGACGGTGACATGTCGATGGAAGACCTCATCCCCGAAGAGGAGATGGTGGTCACCGTCACGCGCGATGGCTACATCAAACGCACTCGTGGCGACAACTACCGCTCGCAGCATCGCGGCGGCAAGGGCGTCAAGGGTGCGCAACTGCGGGCGGATGACGTGGTCGAGCACTTCTTCGTCACGACCACGCATCACTGGCTGGCCTTCTTCACCACCAAGGGGCGGGTCTATCGGGCCAAGACCTACGAGGTGCCCGAGGCCGGTCGGGATGCCAAGGGAACCCATGTCGCGAACCTTCTGGCCCTGCAACCCGATGAGTCGATCGCCCAGATTCTTGCGCTTCGCGACTACGAGGCATCCGAGTATCTCGTGCTCGCCACGCGCGGGGGTCTGGTGAAGAAGAGTCGCCTGAGCGACTATGACACCAACCGTCAGGGCGGTGTGATCGCCATTCGCCTGCGTGAAGATGACGAGGTGGTCAGCGCCCTGCTGGTCAACCAGGGCGATGACATTCTGCTCATCAGCCGCAAGGGGATGTCGCTGCGGTTCTCGGCCACCGATGAGGCACTGCGACCGATGGGCCGGGCGACCGAGGGCGTGAAGGGGATGAGTTTCCGCTCCGGCGACACGCTGCTGTCGGCATCCGTCGCCGGCGCCGAAGGCTTCGTGTTCGTCGTCACCGACGGGGGATACGCCAAGCGCACATCAATCGCGGAGTACCGCGTGCAGGGGCGAGGCGGTCTCGGGATCAAGGTCGCGAAGCTCAACGACGAACGCGGCGAACTCGCCGGTGGCCTCATGGTTGCCGAAGATGACGAGGTCTTGGTGGTTCTTGTCAGCGGCAAAGTGGTACGCTCTGCCGTGGCCGAGGTTCCCGCCAAGGGTCGCGACACCATGGGTGTCGTGTTCGCCCGCACCGCAGACAACGACAAGATCTTGGCCATCGCCCGTAACACAGAGCAGAAGCTCGACGACGAGGCAGAGACAGTGACCACCGAAGAAAGCATCGAGCAATGAACGCAGTACCCGAGCAGTTCGACCAGCCGTCCACCAAGAAGCCCGAGGGCAAGCAGGTGCGGTTGCGCCTGGTCTATATCGACTTCTGGTCGGCAGTGAAACTGTCGTTCCTCGCGGCGGTCGCGATCGCCATCGTCACCCTTGTGTCGTTCTTTTTCATCCAGATCGTGCTGCAGGTGACGGGTCTTATCTCGACCCTCGACGACTTCGTGTCGCTGCTGACCGACAACACCGTGTCGGTTTCTTCGATTCTGGATCTGGCGCAGGTGATGGCTTTCGCCGCCATCGTCGCGATCATCAATCTCGTGGTCGTCACCGTCATGGGCGCCGTGGTCGCGGGTGTGTACAACCTGGCTGTGAAGATCACCGGCGGCCTGCTGGTCGGTTTCACCTCGAGCTGAGTTCTTCTTCGAGCACGAACGGGGTTCTGGCCGCGAAGCTAGGGATATCCCGAAGACGACTTTCGGGATGGCAGGGTGTCGGTCGCGGGCCCGCGCGGAATAGCGTGGAGCCATGACGACACAGACTTCACCAGAACGGCCGCCGCGACGACTGCTTCTGACGACGATGCACCTCGCAGGCCTGGGTGTTGTGGGCAGCGCCGTGCTGGGTGTTCTCGGCGGCCTCTTCAGCGCGGGGATATCGACGGTGCTGGTCGCGGGGATCGGGCTTGTCATCCTGGTGGGGTTCGTCTATGCGCTCTTCGGCGTGGCGTGGTTCGAAGTCGCGCGCGTTGACGGGCTCTACGGCTTCGGTCTGGCACCGTTGCGGTGGCGCGCGCGAGAAAGGCCGGGTTTCGGGGGTTATCTGACGACCCTGTGGCGCCAGGCTATCGACGGCAGCATGTGGCGGGCCGTGGCGAACTTCACGCTGGCGACGATCTCGGGTGTGCTGTTGTTGCGCTTGCTCGGGGCGGCGCTCTGGGGCGGATTGTTCACCTTCTCTTCTCTCGCCCCGAACCCGATTTCCGGCCCCTTCGGTTTTGCGATGAATCCGGCGTGGGGGCCGGTGCTGGGGCCGATCAGCCTGGTCGCCTTCCTTGCCGCCATCGTCGGCATCGTGCTGTTGCAAGCCATCCTGAGTCGCGCGATCGTTGCTGAGCCGCATCGCCGGGCGCAGCTCACACGGCGGGTCGAGGAGTCGACGAAGCAGCGCGCGGGTGCCGTGCGTGCGGCGGATGTCGAGCGCACACGTATCGAGCGTGACCTTCATGACGGTGTGCAACCGCGGCTTGTCTCGGTCGGGATGACGCTGGGCCTGGCCCGCCAGAAGATCGATGATGATCCGGCCGCTGCGAAAGAGCTGCTCGAAGAGGCGCACACCTCAACCAAGGCCGCGATCACCGAACTTCGTCAACTCGCGCGAGGGATTCATGCCTCGGTGCTCGACGACCGGGGCCTCGACGCAGCGCTTTCGGCGCTCGCCGGGCGCTCGCACATTCCGGTGCACCTCGATGTGCGCCTGGAGGCGCCGAGGAAGGCAGGGGACGATTCGCCGAACGGTTGTCGTGATGCAGAGGCGGCGGTGTACTTCGCGGTTGCGGAGTCGCTGACGAATGCGGCGAAACACTCCCGGGCGAGCGAATGCCGAGTGACCGTGCGTTCGCGGCCCGATGGCACCATCTGGGCGCGCGTCGAAGACAACGGCGTCGGGGGCGCTCAAGTGCAGCCGGGTGGCGGTCTTGACGGCATCCTGAACCGCATCCTCGCCGCCGGCGGCACCTCGCGTCTCGAAAGTCCCCTCGGCGGGCCGACTGCTTTGGAGGTGACGGTGCCATGCGCATCTTGATCTGCGAGGACTCGGTGCTTCTGCGCGAGGGACTCGTGCGTCTGTTCGAGGATGCCGGGCACGAGGTGGTCGCGGCGCTTTCGGATGCGACGGGGCTCAGCGAGGCGGTCGCCGCGGTCGATCCCGAGCTCTGCATCCTCGATGTGCGGCTTCCCCCGACGTTCACCGATGAAGGGGTGCGGGCAGCGCTCGTGCTGCGCGCCCAGCATCCACAACTGCCGCTTCTGGTGCTTTCGCAATATGTCGAGGAGCGCTACGCGAGCGAACTCATCGCCGCCCAGGGCGGCGCGCTCGGTTATCTGTTGAAAGATCGTGTGACCGATGTGGCCGAGTTCGTCGCCTCGGCTCAGCAGATCGCAGACGGCGCCACGGTGCTCGACCCCGAGGTCGTCGCTCAACTGCTCGCGCGGCGCCATCGAGACGAGCGGATGCAGCGTCTGAGCGAGCGGGAGAGCACGGTGCTCGCACTCATCGCCGAGGGCAAGTCGAACCAGGCGATCGCCGGGGTCTTGTTCGTTTCAGAGGCGAGCGTCGAGAAGTACATCACCTCGATCTTCGCCAAACTCGGGCTGGAGCCCGACGAGTCAGGCAACCGCCGCGTGCTCGCCGTGCTCGCGCACATCGAAAACAACGGCTCTGCGCCGCAGACAGGAGCACACTCATGACCCTCACAGAAGATTACGCCGTTCCGCCGGGCGACCCTGCTCGGCGCGGGTGGATCACGCCGGTGCTTTCGGTCGTGGGCACGATCGCGCTCCTGGTCGTGCTGGGGACAGCGGCCTTTCAGGGGGTGCGGGTCTTTGCCGGTGGTGAGACCGTGCGAACGGCGAGCGTCGCGGGCGTGGACACCCTGGACATCCGTGCGTCGGCGGCGTCTTTCACGCTGGAGTATGCGAACGTGACCGAGGCTTCGCTCACGGTCCGGGGGTCGAGTAGCTGGACGCTCGAACGTGAAGGATCGAACCTTGTCGTGCGTCCGCCCGCGCGGTGGTTCGGCTCATGGTTCGGTGCTGAAGAGAAGGCTGTTCTGACGCTGCCGCTCGCGATGCGCACAGCGCGACTCGACGCCCTCTTGTCGCTATCGGCGGGAGAGCTTCGTGCTTCGGGCGAGTTCGGCATCCTGCAGCTCACCGTCGCTGCCGGCGACGCCCGCGTGGAGGGCGCCGCGCAGGCGGCGGAGGTGAAGGTGAGTGCGGGTCAGGCGAACGTCTCGCTGCGCGATGTCGGCGAAGTGACGCTCGATGTCAGCGCGGGGCAGTTGATCATGGCCATGCACGGAACCACCCCGCAGGCGGTTGCCGTCAAGGTGAGTGCCGGAAAGCTCGACCTTGTCGTGCCGGATTCACCCTATGCGTTGAGCTCGGATGTGTCGGCGGGATCCTTCGACTACTCGATCGTCGTCGACTCGCGCGCCGCGCACCGGATCACGGTGCGAGTGTCGGCCGGCCAAGTGCTGATACGGCCCGCTAGCTGAGGGGTGCGCGATTCGGTAAATCGTTCATCCTCCGGTAAAGTCTTGCTGGTTGCGGGGCTATAGCTCAGGCGGTTAGAGCGCTTCACTGATAATGAAGAGGTCCCA
>CAZHIU010000054.1:7258-7480 GCA_964532555.1 uncultured Microbacterium sp. | reverse complement strand
TGTAGTAGTCCTGTGTGTAGATCTCCACGCGGTGCCCGTCGGGGTCGCGCAGGTACAGGTAGAAGGCGTTGGAGACACCGTGGCGACCAGGGCCGCGCTCGATGGCGTCCGACATCCGCAGCGCGCCGAGCTTGTCGCAGATGGCGAGGATGTTGTGCTTCTCGTGCGTGGCGAAGGCGACGTGGTGCATCCGGGGGCCATCACCGCGATGACCGGCGGTGA
>CAZHIU010000054.1:0-7248 GCA_964532555.1 uncultured Microbacterium sp. | reverse complement strand
CATCCAGGCCGCGTACACCGTGCCCTCTTCGTCTTGGATGTCTTCGGTGACGCGGAAGCCGAGGTCTTGCATGAACTTCGTCGCCCGCGGAACATCGGGGGTGACCTGGTTGAAGTGATCCAGGCGCACGAGGGCTCCCGGCGTGTACAGGTCGTAGCGCCAGGCGAGGCGCTCGACATGCTGCACCTCGTAGAAGAACTCGTAGGGGAAACCCAGGGGGTCGACCACCCGCACCGAGTCACCGATGCCGCGGGTGAAACCCTCGGTGTTGCGCCGCACCTCACACCCCAGCTCGCCGTAGAAGGCCACCGCCCGGTCGAGATCCTCGGGGTTGCGCACGCGGTAGGAGAAGACGGCGACCGCCGCGAGGGGGCCTTCGCGCAGCACGAGGTTGTGGTGGATGAACTCTTCGAGCGAGCGCAGGTAGACCGCGCCGTCTTCTTCGGCGGTGACCGTGAGCCCCAGCACATCGACGTAGAAGGCGCGCGAGCGGGCGAGGTCGGTCACGACAATCTCCATATAGGCGCAACGCAGGATGTCGGGAGCGGGAGCCGTGGGGGTCGGCACCGGGTCTTTCGCAAGAATCGGCGCCTCGGCGCTGACGAAGAAGCCCGATGAGGTGCGGGTCAGATTCTCCCGTGCGGTCATGTCATGCTCCTTTGCCGAAAGTGGGGTTGTGCGCTGGTCCCAATGTGATGTGCACGGCCTGTTGATCGGTGTAGAAGTCGATCGAGCGGTAACCGCCCTCGTGCCCGAGACCGGATGCTTTCACCCCGCCGAAGGGGGTGCGCAAATCCCGCACGTTGTTCGAGTTCAGCCACACCATCCCCGCTTCGACGCCGTGGGCGAAGTTGTGTGCGCGGGCAAGGTCTTTGGTCCACACATAGGCGGCCAGCCCGTACTTCGTGCCGTTGGCGAGGGCGAGCGCCTCTTCTTCGGTATCGAAGGGGGTGATTGCCACGACCGGGCCGAAGATCTCCTCTTGGAAGATCCGGGCATCCGGTGCCACATCGGCGAAGACGGTGGGCGCGACGAAGTTGCCCGTCTCGAAGCCCTCGGCCCGACCGCCACCGGCGAGCAGACGCCCCTCGCCCTTGCCGATCTCGATGTAGCTCATGACCTTCTCGTAGTGCTCGGGATGCACGAGCGCCCCGACCTCGGTCGCCGGGTCGTGCGGGTAGCCGACCTTGACGCGCTTGGCCTGCGCCGCGTAGCGCTCGACGAACTCGTCGTACACCTCGCGCTGCACGAGGATGCGCGAGCCGGCGGTGCAGCGCTCGCCGTTGAGCGAGAAGACGCCGAAGATGGTCGCGTCGATGGCCACATCAAGATCGGCGTCGTCGAACACGATGGCGGGGCTCTTGCCGCCGAGCTCCATCGACAGACCCTTGAGATAAGGGGCGGCGTTGCCGAAGATGATCTGCCCGGTGCGACTCTCGCCGGTGAAGGAGATCAGCGGCACATCGGGATGCTTCACCAGCGCGTCACCGGCATCCTCGCCCATGCCGTTCACGAGGTTGAAGACGCCCTCGGGCAGCCCCGCTTCTTCGAAGATGCCCGCCCACAGCGAGGCAGACAAGGGGGTGAACTCGGCAGGCTTGAGCACCACCGTGTTGCCCGTCGCGAGGGCCGGCCCCAGCTTCCACGACTCCAGCATGAAGGGGGTGTTCCAGGGGGTGATGAGGCCGGCCACGCCAATGGGCTTGCGGTTGACATAGTTGAGCTGACGGCCGGGAACCTTGAACGCGTCGTCGGACTGGGCCACGATGAGGTCGGCGAAGAAACGGAAGTTCTCGGCGGCACGACGAGCTTGCCCGAGTGCCTGGGTGATCGGCAGTCCGGAGTCGAAAGACTCCCATTCGGCCAGGCGCTGGTCGCGCGATTCGACGATGTCGGCGATGCGGTGCAGCACTCGGCTGCGTTCGCGCGCCTGCATTCGTGGCCACGGGCCTTCGGTGAAGGCTGTGCGCGCGGCGGCGACGGCACGGTCGATGTCGGCCTTCTTGCCCGCGGCGGCGGTGATGTACGCGCTATTGGTGACGGGGTCGAGCACTTCGAATGTGTCGCCGTCGACCGAGTCGGCGTGCGCCCCCCCGATGTAGTGCTGGATGCGGTCGGGCAGGCCATCGGGGATGCGGTCGCCGTTCATGATTGTCCTTCCGTGGTGCGGGCGTGCCGGGCCAGCAGCACGGCGTCGAGAGTGTTCCAGCGGTGCTCGCGCACGGCGAGCTCGATGCGCTGGGGTTCGGCGTCGGTGCCGATGAGTTCGAGAATCTCTTCGTGCTCGGTCACGGAGTGCGCGGCGCGCTCGGGCACGAAACCGAACGTCGAGTCGCGGATGCCGGCGAGCCGCGTCCATCCGCGATGCACCAGATCCAGCAGATGCGGATTGGGGCAGCGCGAATAGAGTGCGGCGTGAAATCGATGGTTCAGAGCGGTGAAGGCGTGGTCGTCGAAGTCGCCGGGCTCGTCGAGCATCGACCGCATCCCCGCGTTGATCTCCGCCGCCTTCGCGAGCGCGGTCTCGTTGAGAAAGGGAGCGGCGAGGGCGGTGGCGACCCCCTCGACCACGCCGAGGGTTTGCATGGTGTGCGCGTATTCGACCTCGTCGACAAGGGCCACGCGCGCACCGATGTTGCGTTCGAAAGTGACGAGTCCCTCTGCCTCGAGTTGGCGCACGGCTTCACGCACGGGCACGACGCTCATATCGAGCTCGGCAGCGATCGCGCCCAGCACGAGGCGATAGCCGGGCGAGAAGCGGTGATCGCTCACACGCTCCTTGATCCAGGCGTATGCGGTCTGCGACTTGCTGAGCGGTGCCGTGCGAGTCATTGCTCGCCCTCGTACTGAGCGCGCCACTGTGCGTTCATCGGGAACAGGCCTTCGACCGGATGCCCTTCGGTGACGCGGGCGGCGACCCAGGCATCCTCTTCTTCTTGGGCGAGGGTCGCGTCCGCGATCTCTTCGGCGAGGGCGGGCGGAATGACGATCACACCGTCGCCGTCGCCGACGATGATGTCGCCGGGTTGCACGGTGACGCCGCCGCAGGCGATGGTCACATCGAAGTCCCAGGGCACGTGCTTGCGCCCGAGCACAGCCGGGTGAGGGCCGGCGGAGAAGACGGGCAGGCCGATGTCGGCGACCGCCTCGGCGTCGCGCACACCGCCGTCGGTGACGACGCCCGCAGCCCCTCGCGCTTGTGCGCGCAGGGCGAGGATGTCGCCCAGAGTTCCCGAGCCGCGCTCTCCGCGCGCCTCGATGACGATCACCTCGCCGGGGGCAACGGTGTCGAACACCTGCTTTTGCGCGTTGTATCCGCCGCCGTGGTGGGCGAAGAGATCCTCGCGACCGGGCACGAAGCGCAGCGTCTTGGCGGTGCCCACGATCTTGACACCGGGAGCGTTGGAGTGCACACCCTCGATGCACACGGCGTTCAAGCCCCGCTTGCGCAACTGCGCCGAGAGACCCGCGGTGGGGGCCTTCTCGAGCTTCGCGCGCAACTCGGCAGAGAGCCCTGCCGGTGCCAGGCCCGCCGCCTCGCGCGAGCCCCAGGCCTCGATGCGCTGCTTCTCGTCTGCCGAGGGGAGCGACCCGATCTCGCTGTTGAAGGGTGTCTCGCCCTGCGTGATCGTGGTGACCAGACGCCCCGAGGATGCTCCCGTCGCGAGCACGTCGACCTCGATCTCGACGACATCGCCCGGCGTGACCACAGAAGAACCGGCGGGCGTGCCGCTGAGGATGACATCGCCGGGTTGCAAAGTCAGGTGCTGCGAGAGATCGGCGACGATCCGGGCCGGCGAGAAGAACATTCCCGCACTCGTGTCTTCTTGCCGCAGTTCGCCGTTGACCCAGGCACGCACGCGGATGCCAGCGGGGTCGACGCCCCGGGCATCGATGAGTTCGGGGCCGAGCGGGGTGTACCCAGCTCGGCCTTTCGAGCGCAGATTCGAGCCTTGATCGTTGGTGCGAAGGTCGTAGACGCCGAGGTCGTTGGCGGCGGTGATGTGCGATACGTGATTCCAGGCATCCTCGACCGAGACGTGGCGGGCGGCGGTGCCGATCACGAGCGCGATCTCGCCCTCGAAGGCGAGAAGCTCGGTGCCTGCGGGTCGTTCGGCGGTGCCGCCGGATGCGGCGGCAGAGCTTCTCGGCTTGATGAAGTACGAGGGGTGAGCGGGGCGTCTGCCGCGCTGCTGGGCTCGCGAGTCGAAGCTCATGTGCACCGCGATGATCGTGCCGGGGTCTAGGGGCGCAGTGCTCACGAAGCTTCTCCTTGCCTGGCTGGCCGAGCCGACTTCTCAGATCGTATACGATCTGCCGCGCGAGGGAAAGGGGCCGTCAGGAGTTGATGCGGATGATCTCCTGCTGGAAGGGTGCGATGATCGTGCCGCAGATGCGCAGATCGATGAGCAGAAAGCGGCGGGTTGCCGCATCCTCCGCGGCCCACTGCCCCACCCTTTCGAGGTCTGCCAAAGAACGCACCACCAAGCCCTCGGCCCCGATGGCCTCGGCGACGCCGGCGAAGTTCACCTCGGGAATCCGCATCGGCCCCTGGGCGAGACCCTTGAGGCCATAGAGGTTGACCTCGGCGCCGTAGGCTGCGTCGTTCCACACCACCGCGCATCCCCGGCCCTGCGCCACTCGCACGGCCGATTCGAGGTCGGGGATCGCCATGAGCCCGCCGCCGTCGCCCGTGCACAGCACAATGGTCTGCTCGGGGCGGGCGATCGTCGCGCCCACCACGCTCGGCCACCCCTGGCCGATGGCCTGGTATGCCGTGCCGATCATCATGAAGCGGTCGGGGGATGCCACGGGCCAGTACATATTCGTCCAGCCGATGAAGTGCCCGCCGTCGGTGACCACGACCCGATCTGCGGGCAGAAGCTCGGTGAGGCGCTGGGCCGCCGTGCGCGGGTCAAGGCGTCCGTCGGGTCCGAACTCTTCGCCCTGCTCTCGGCGTCGCGCCTCGGCCACTTCTGCGGTCGTGCGCCAGCGCGGCGTGGGCGCGGTGTCAGACTCGAGGCCTGGCCCGCCCAGCCGAGCCAGTAGCTCTTCGGCCACCAGCCGCGCATCGCCGCGCACGAAGCCGCCGACGTGTGCGTGGGTGGCCGAGGCGGTGACATCGACCTGGTACACGCGCGTGCCGGGGGCGAAGAGCTCGCCAAAGCGCATCGTGAACTGGTTGAGCCCCGCACCGAAGACGACAGCGACATCGGCCTCGCGGATCAGCTCCATCGCGCCATCGGCCCCGAAGCCTCCGGTGACGCCGAGGTTGTACTCGCTCGCGGGAAAGATTCCGCGGCCGAGCGCGCTTGTCGCGGTCAGGGCGCCGGTGGCATCCGCCAGCGCTCCGAGCGCTTCGCCCGCACCGGCGAGCCACGCACCGCGTCCGGCGAGAAGCAGGGGCCGCTGGGCTGCACGCAGGGCCGTGGCGATCTCGTCGAGCATTCTCTCGGCGAACTCGCCACGGGGCCGCGTCGGTGTCGGCGCGGTCAGGGCGGGCACCGCGGGGAGCGGCCCGACGTCGAGGGCGGACAGGTCATAGGGGATCGCCAGCACCACCGGCACCCGGTGGGTGAGGGCGTGCTCGATCGCGAGCACGGTGGTGGGTGCCGCATCGGTGCGGCCCACGGTAAAGGTTCGTGCGCTCACCGCCGAGGCCAGGGCGATTTGGTCGACATCCCAGGGGCGGCGACCGGATGTCGGCTCATCGCCCACGACGAGCACGAGCGGAATCCGCGCCTGCACCGACTCGGCGAGCGAGGTGAGGGTGTTGGTGAAACCCGCACCATAGGTGGTGGTGGCGGCGGCGAGCTTTCCAGAGGTGCGGAAGTAAGCATCCGCCGCGACAACCGCACCCTGCTCGTGTCGCACCGCGGTGAAGGATGCCGTGCCGTCGCGCTCGATCGCGTCGATGAAGTAGGCGTTGCCGTTGCCCATGAGGCCGAAGACGGCGTCGATGTGCAGGGCGAGGGTCTGGGCGATATGAGCAGAAACCGTAGGCATGGCAAGGCCTTTCGAGACGGAGGAGGATTCCGTATATGTCTCGCGCGGTGCATCCTTGCGCCGCCTGCTTCGTGCCCCTTTTTCGAGCACCGGGTCAAGCCCGGACGGGTCGATTCTACGACAGTCGCGCGGCGAAGCGGGAGGCGATTCTGTGTTGCTCGCTTCGTCGTGCGCGAAATCGGCTGAGAACGACATACCGGAAGAGCCAAGCCACGGTCGGACCCGTCTGCGTTTCTCGGAGCCTATGCATTGCCTATGGTTTTTCTATGAGTCGCCGCGACTTAGAATGAGAAAGCACCGTGAGGAAGGCGCTCGTATGAACAATTGGGCCGCGCACCGTAGCGCGTGGATCGCTCGTGAGGAACTTGCCGAACGGATCATTCCGCTCGTGGGGGGCTTGTATCGAGATCATGGCGTTGTCACATCCATCCACGGGGCCAGGCTCATCGGCCGTTCGACCACCGGCATCCTCAACGCGCACGCGCGTGCCGAACAACTGGGCCATGCCGACGTTTCGCTCGAAGACACTTTCGCGATTCTCGAGGTGCTCCGCGAGCTCGCGCCAGGGCCGGCATCCCTCGACCTCGGGCGGCTGGCTTCGGACGCTGCCGGATCGGGGCTCGAGCTCGCAGACTACCTGCGCGAAGAACTCGCCGAGATTCTCGGTGAGACCGGGCGCGACGGTGGCGACACGGATGTCGTGCTCTACGGTTTCGGACGCATCGGGCGTCTGGTCGCGCGCATCCTCATCGCTCACGCCGGCGGCGGTGCGGGGGGGCTGCGGCTTCGCGCGATCGTGGTGCGGCGCGGCGGCGCAAGCGATCTGGTCAAGCGCGCGAGCCTGCTTGCCCGCGACTCCGTGCACGGGCCTTTCGACGGCACGGTCTCGATCGACGAGGCGAACGAGCAGATCATCGCCAACGGCACGCGCATCCAGGTGATCTATGCCGATGACCCGGCGACGATCGACTACACCAGCTACGGCATCCACGACGCGATCGTCGTCGACAACACCGGTCGCTGGCGTGACGAAGAGGGGCTGTCGCAGCATCTGCGCTCGGCCGGAGTCGCGCGCGTGCTGCTCACCGCGCCCGGCAAGGGAGCGCTCAAGAACATCGTGCACGGCATCAACCACCAGGTGATCGACAAAGACGACCGCATCCTGTCGGCAGCATCCTGCACCACCAACGCCATCACCCCGGTGCTCAAGGCGATCGACGATCCCGTAGGCCTCGTCGATCG
>CAZHIU010000053.1:0-7634 GCA_964532555.1 uncultured Microbacterium sp. | reverse complement strand
CTCAGCGCCCCCGCAACGCGGCAACCCGCACCGCGATCGGCGCTGAGCGATGTGGTGCTCGCGCTTGTCACCGGTGATCCAGGCCTCGAGGAAGGGGTAGATCGCGACGAGCAGCAAAAACACCAGCATCACGACAACCGGCACGATGATCCCGAACGACCAGGTGCGATCCAGGAACACGATGTCCCAGTTCGGTGGTGCCAGGCGCAGAGCACCATCGGCGAAACCGATATACCAGTCAGGCTGCGTTCCCGCCGAGATGGGGGAGGGGTCGTAGGGGCCGTACTCCCAGAACGGCAGGATCTGGAAGAAGGTGGCGATCAGCACCGTAGTGCCGAAGACGATGAACAGGTATCCGCCCATCTTGGTCATATAGACCGGCATCATCGGGTAGCCCACCACGTTGCTGTTCGAGCGGCCGGGGCCGGCGAACTGCGTGTGCTTGTTGATGACCATCAGCATCAGGTGCAGCACGACGAAAGCGACGACGAGAAGCGGAAGCAGCAGGATATGCAGCGTATACAGCCGCCCGACGATGTCGCTGCCGGGGAACTCGCCACCGAAGACGAGATACGAGGTCCAGGTGCCGATGACGGGCAGACCCTTGATCATGCCGTCGATGATGCGCAGACCGTTGCCCGAGAGTAGGTCGTCGGGCAAGGAGTAGCCGGTGAAGCCCTCGGCGAGCGCCAGGATGAACAGCACATAACCGATCACCCAGTTCAGCTCGCGCGGCTTGCGGAAGGCGCCCGTGAAGAACACCCGCAGCATGTGGATGCCGATACCCGCGATGAACAGCAGAGCCGCCCAGTGGTGAATCTGGCGCACGAGAAGGCCACCGCGGATGTCGAAGGAGATCCGCAACGCCGACTCGAAGGCCGCAGACATCTCCACGCCCACCATGGGGAGGTAGGCGCCGGTGTAGTGCGTGGGCACCATCGAGGCCTGGAAGAAGAAGGTCAGGAAGGTGCCGGAGACAAAGACCACGACGAAGCTCCACAGAGCGATCTCGCCCAGCATGAACGACCAGTGGTCAGGGAAGATCTTGCGACCGAGCGCCTTGACGAAGCCAGAGATGCTCGTGCGCTCGTCGATGTAGTTGGCGGCTCCTGCGACAAAGCGACCGCCAAGAGGCTTTGCGGCCTCTTCTTTGACATCAGGTGCGGTACTCAATGACGCTCCCAGAAGCTCGGGCCGACAGGTTCATGAAAGTCGCTCTGGGCAATGAGATAGCCCTCGGCGTCTACGGTGATGGGAAGCTGCGGCAACGGCCGCGCGGCCGGGCCGAAGATGACCGCCGCGTGGTTCGCCACGTCGAACTGTGACTGGTGGCAGGGGCAGAGCAAGTGATGCGTATTCTGCTCGAACAGTGCCACGGGGCATCCGACGTGTGTGCACACCTTGGAGTAGGCCACGATGCCGTCATATGACCAGCTCTTGCGGTCTTCTGCCTCTATCAGGTCTTCGGGGCGCAGACGCATGAGCAGCACGATGGCCTTGGCCTTCTCTTCCAGATAGCCGTTGTGGTGACCGAGCTTCTTCAGGCTCTCGGGGATGACCTGGAACGCGGAACCGACGGTAACATCTGAGGCGCGAATCGGCAGACCACCCGGGTCGCGCGAGAGGCGTTCACCGGCTTTCCACATGGTCTGGCTGAGCAGCGCCACCGGGTTGCCATCGAGGGGACGATCCGGGGAGCCGTGCGGGGCGAGCCCGCGAAAGAGCGTGATGCCGGGAAGGATCGAGGCGGCGAGGGCGGCGAAGAGCGAGTTGCGGATCAGGGCGCGTCGGCCGAAACCGGACTCCTCGTTGGCATCCTCGAAGGCCTTGACCGCGGCTTCGCGTGTCGACTCGCTGCCGCGCGTGGGATGGCGTTCCTCGACGAACTCGTGATCGGACATGATCGCCTTGGACCAGTGGATCGCGCCGATGCCGAGCGAGAGCAGTGCCAGGGCGATGCCGAGACCGATGAAGAGGTTGTTGTGACGGATCGCCAGAAGGCTGCCGTCTTCGATGGGGAAGAGCATGTACGCGGCGACAGCCCACAGGCTTCCCGCGACCGAAAGGTAAAACAGGGTGTAGACCGTGCGAACCGCGTGCTTCATCGCCTTCGGGTCTTTGTCGGTCATCCGCGCGCGGTGCGGGGGAAGCCCTGGGTTCTTCGCGGGATCGTCGATTTTCACGGCCAAGCCGGCCGAGGGCTCGTAGGCTCGATCCAGAGCCTGTGAGTCGTGTGCCATGGTGCTCCTCGTTGCTGACTTCGCTTTAGTTTGACTTCGCCGTGATCCAGATGGTGGCGGCAACCAGTGCGCCGATCCCGAAGATCCAGATGAACAGGCCCTCGGAGACGGGGCCGAGCGAGCCGAGAGTGAATCCGCCGATGGAAACCGCCTGCTGCTGGAACATGACGGCGGCGATGATGTCGCGCTTCTGCTCGGCGCTGAGGTTCATGTCACCGAACACCGGCATGTTCTGCGGGCCGGTGACCATCGCCGCATAGATGTGCAGCGCACTCGAGTTCGTCAGCGGCGGGGCGTACTTGCCCTCGGTGAGCGCGCCACCGGCGCCGGCGACGTTATGGCACATCGCGCAGTTGATGCGGAAGAGCGTCGCGCCATCCGACACACTCACGACGTCGTCTGCATTGGCAGGATTCTTATCCCCGGTGAGAATCCATGACGCCGGAAACTCCGGGCCGGGTGCGACCGAATGTACATAGGCGGCCATCGCGAGGATCTGATCGTAGGTGAACTGCGGGGGTTTCGGCGGAGCCTGCGGACCCTGCATCTGCATCGGCATTCGACCGGTGGAAAGCTGGAACTCCACCGCGAGCTCGCCGACACCGATAAGGCTCGGGCCGGCGGGAGTGCCTTCGAGGTTCATGCCGTGACAGGTTGCGCAGTTCGCCTGAAAGAGCTTGCGCCCCTCATCGATCGAGGCGTGTGCGGTGACGTTCGTGCGGGAATCGCTCGCGGCGATCGCCGCGGATGCTCCGGCGTAGAGGCCGCCGGTGATCATCAGTCCCGCGCCGATCAGCGCGACGGTAGCCAGCTTGCTGCGTCGCCCGGCAGAGCGGCGAGTCATCTCTCGTACCATCTGGGGTGTCAGCTCCGCTCTTATTTCAGGAAGTAGATAACAAAGAACAGCAGGATCCAGACGACGTCAACGAAGTGCCAGTAATACGACACGACGATCGACGAGGTCGCCTCCTTATGGGTGAAGTTCTTGACGGCGTAGAGTCGCCCGATCAGAAGCAAGAAGGCGATGAGCCCGCCGGTCACGTGGAGGGCGTGGAAGCCGGTCGTGAGGTAGAACGCCGAGGCGTAAGCATCCGCCTGGATCGGCATGCCCTCAGCGACGAGCTGGGCGTACTCCCAGACCTGACCCGAAACGAAAAGGGCGCCGAGCACGAAGGAGGCCCAGAACCACTCCGTTGCTCCCCACCCGAACCAGTAGCGCTTGCCCGCGGCGTTCTTGAGGCCCTTGGCGATGCGGTGGGGTTGGTGGTCTTCAGCGGCGAAGACACCCACCTGGCAGGTGAACGAGGAGGCGACGAGGATAGCGGTGTTGATCGCGGCGAAGGGGATGTTCAGCATCTCGGTGCGATCAGCCCACAACTCGGGGGAGGTGCTACGCAGGGTGAAGTAGATCGCGAAGAGCCCCGCGAAGAACATCACTTCGCTGCCGAGCCACACGATGGTGCCGACAGCGACCGGGTTTGGCCGCTTGATAGAACGCGCGGCGGAGGCATGCGTCGCAGAGGTGGTCACATCACCATTATGGCGGATTTGCTCACGGTTGTTTCGCATGTCCCGGCAGGGTTTGGGGTTTCTTCTACTTAGGTACACCTAAGAATCTCGTGGCAGATGGCCGAGAATCAGCGTGATGACGCGGATGCGCGCCGGGAGAGGTTTTTCTTTCTGGCGGCGGTCTAGAGCGTGTCGATCGCGGCGATCACGCGCGTCATCGATCCCGCCAAGTTCCACCGTGAAGAAAGCTGCTCTGCCGAAGCCAGACGTTCGGGCGAAAGGGATGCGAGAGCCGCATCCGGAACGTCGATATCGAGCTCGCGCACAACCCGAACGACGGCGGGAGCCACATCGAGGTAGGCGGATGCCGCGAGTACTTTCGCGGCGACTGCGGCAGACATCCCCTCACCGCGCGCCGCCGCGGCACGAATGCCGGCGAGGTCGCCGTGGGCTGCCAGCAGGTTCGCCGCCGTTTTCTCGCCCACACCGGCAACGCCCGGCAGGCCGTCGGAGGCATCCCCGCGCATCGTCGCGAAGTCGGCGTATTGTGCGGGCGAGACACCGTACTTCTCGGCGACCCAGTCGTCGGTCACGATCTCGAGTTTGCTCATGCCACGCGCGGTGTAGATGACGCGCACGGAGCGGGCGTCTTCGACGAGTTGGAAGAGGTCACGGTCGCCGGTGACGATGTCTACCGGCATCGTCGCGCGCGTGGCGAGCGTGCCGATCACATCGTCGGCCTCGTGCTCGGCGACGCCGATGATCGGGATGCCGAGCACGGCGAGGCACTCGCGGATGAGGGGGAGTTGCACCTCGAGCGGGTCGGGTACTTCTTCGACATCCGGCCCACCCGCGACGACCTCGACCACGCGATGCGTCTTATAACTCGGCACGAGATCGACGCGCCACCGCGGCCGCCAGTCGTCGTCCCAGCAGGCGACGATGTGCGTGGGGGTGTAGCTGGTCACGAGGCGGGCGATGATGTCGAGCAGCCCGCGGGCGGCATTCACCGGCATCCCGTTGTCGGCCGTCACCGTATCGGGCACCCCATAGAACGCACGGAAGTACAGCGAAGCGGTATCGAGCAGCATCACACGTTCAGGGCGGGTCATCTCTCTAGTGTCTCAGGCGTAGAGCCGGGCGCGCCGCTTCTGATATCCTGAGATGTCACTCGTGGCACGGTTTTCGCGTGCCCGGATGCCACGCAATCCCATACCCATTCTCGCCTCGGTGCCTCATGCCCACTTCAGGGCATGCGCATCGGGCCCGACACCCCACATCCATAAGGACAACCCACTACATGACTACCGCAACGACCGCCTCGGCCGCCAAGCAGATCGCGATCAACGACATCGGCTCTGCTGAAGACATCCTGGCCGCGGTCGAACTGACCATCAAGTCCTTCAACGACGGCGACCTCATCGAGGGCACCATCGTGAAGGTCGACCGCGACGAGGTGCTCCTCGACGTCGGATTCAAGACTGAGGGCGTCATCCCCTCACGCGAACTCTCCATCAAGCACGACATCGACCCCAACGAGGTCGTCTCCGTCGGCGATGTGGTCGAGGCTCTCGTCCTGCAGAAAGAGGACAAAGAGGGTCGGCTCATCCTCTCCAAGAAGCGCGCACAGTACGAGCGCGCCTGGGGCGACGTCGAGAAGATCAAAGAGAACGACGGTGTTGTCACCGGCTCCGTGATCGAGGTCGTCAAGGGTGGTCTCATCGTCGACATCGGCCTGCGCGGCTTCCTCCCGGCATCGCTCATCGAACTGCGCCGCGTGCGCGACCTTACGCCCTATCTCGGGCAAGAGGTCGAGGCGAAGATCCTCGAACTCGACAAGAACCGCAACAACGTCGTGCTCTCGCGCCGTGCACTGCTCGAGCAGTCGCAATCCGAATCGCGAACGAGCTTCCTCAACGACCTGCACAAAGGTCAGGTGCGCAAGGGCGTCGTCTCGTCGATCGTCAACTTCGGCGCTTTCGTCGACCTCGGCGGCGTGGACGGCCTCGTGCACGTCTCCGAGCTGTCGTGGAAGCACATCGAGCACGCCAGCGAGGTCGTCGAGGTGGGCCAAGAAGTCACCGTCGAGATTCTCGAGGTCGACCTTGACCGCGAGCGCGTCTCGCTCTCGCTGAAGGCCACGCAAGAAGACCCCTGGCAGGTCTTCGCGCGCACACACCGCTTCGCGCAGATCACCCCCGGCAAGGTCACCAAGCTCGTTCCCTTCGGCGCCTTCGTGCGCGTCGCAGACGGCATCGAGGGCCTCGTGCACATCTCGGAGCTCTCGGCCAAGCACGTCGAACTCGCCGAGCAGGTCGTTTCGGTGGGCGACGAGGTGTTCGTGAAGGTCATCGACATCGACCTTGACCGCCGCCGCATCTCGCTCTCGCTCAAGCAGGCCAACGAGTCGATCGACCCGCACAGCACCGAGTTCGACGCGGCGCTCTATGGCATGGCGACCGAGTACGACGAGAACGGCGAATACAAGTACCCCGAAGGCTTCGACGTCGAGACCCAGCAGTGGGTCGAAGGCTCGGATGCCGAGCGTGAGAAGTGGGAGCGTGAATACGCTGCCGCACAGGCGCGCTGGGAGTCGCACAAGGCTCAGGTGCTCAAGCTCGCCGAAGCCGACGCTGCGGCAGAGGCTGAGGGCACCTTCACCGCCGCCGAGCAGTCCGCGAGTGAGTCGCTGGGCACGCTCGCCGACGATGAGGCGCTTGCCGCCCTGCGCGAGCAGCTCTCGGGCGGCAACGACTAAGCCGCACGCACAGTTCGACGGGCCGTCACTCTCGGGGGCGGCCCGTCGTCGTTCGTTTGCACCGATCTTGGACACGAGCCCGCGCCGGCGTGCCCTCGCCTGCTCTCTCGCCCAGGCAGCTACGGATGCAGGGCAAATCTACGGATGCAAGGTCGGGCGGCGGCGTGTCGCCCTACATCCGTAGATTGGCCCTGCATTTGAGAGGTTCTTGGGGTGCGCAGATGAAAGCGCGCAAGACGCGGGCGCCTACGAAGCAACGGCGTGCCAGGATGGTGCCATGCCCCTGATCGCGCTGACCGGTGGAATCGCCTCGGGCAAGTCCACGATCGCCCGGCGACTCGCCGAACATGGCGCGATCGTCGTCGACGCGGATGCGATCGTGCGTGAGGTGCAGCAGCCCGGATCGCCCGTGCTGGAGCAGATCGCCGCGCAGTTCGGCGAGGATCTGATCACCGTCGAGGGCGAGCTGGACCGGGCGCGACTCGGGGAGCGGGTCTTCGGCGATCCCGAGGCACTCGCACGCCTGAACGCCATTGTGCACCCGGCGGTGCGCGAAGAGTCACGGCGCCGATTCCGCGAAGCTCAGGATGCCGATCCCGACGCGGTCATCGTCTACGACGTGCCCCTGCTCGTCGAAGCACGTCTTGACGACCCGTGGGAGCTCGTGGTCGTCGCCGACGCGCCCGCCGACATCCGGCTGCACCGCCTGGTTGTCCTGCGCGGCATGGACCCGGCAACCGCGCGGGCACGCATTGATGCACAGGTGCCGGATGACGAGCGACGAGCCGTCGCCGACGTGGTCATCGACACGAGCGGCACGGTCGCGTACACCCGCGCGCAGGCCGATGAGTTGTGGGAGAGGCTGAAGGGTCTCGCGCGGTCTTAGCCGCCCGCATCCGATGTCGCAGGTGGCACCTACGCTGGAAGGATGCAGCCCACCCGCAGTGTTCGCCCCTTCGAGGTCGTGAGCGAGTTCGAGCCTTCGGGCGACCAGCCCCAGGCGATCGCTGAGCTTGCCGCGCGCATCACCGCGGGCGAGACCGATGTGGTGCTTCTGGGCGCGACGGGCACGGGCAAGTCGGCGACCACGGCGTGGCTGATCGAGCAGGTGCAGCGCCCGACTCTCG
>CAZHIU010000052.1:0-7746 GCA_964532555.1 uncultured Microbacterium sp. | reverse complement strand
GGCGACACGCCGCAGGATGACCCTGCATCCGGAGATTGACCCTGCATCCGGCGCGGCGACCGCGGCCCACGCCCGGCCGATAGGCTGGCACAGTGACTGTCGCGCGCCTCGAACCCGGAACAAGAGCCCCCACTTTCACCCTTCTCGACCAGGACGAGGCTCCGCTGAAGCTCGTGGATCTGCGCGGAAACAAGGTGATTCTGTTCTTCTATCCTGCGGCGCTGACCCCCGCGTGCACGACCCAGGCCTGCGACTTTCGCGACAGCATCCCCTCGCTGCAGGATGCGGGATACACCGTGCTCGGCATCTCACGCGACGAGCCCGAGAAGCTCCGCCGCTTTCGCGAGCGCGATCGGCTGAGCTACCCGCTCCTGAGCGACCCCGATAAGAGGGTGCACAAGAAGTACGCCGTCTGGGGCGACAAGATGAACTACGGCACGATCATTCAGGGGGTCATCCGCTCGACCTTCGTGCTCGACGAACGGGGCGTGATCGTGCACGCGCTCTACAACATAAAGGCCACGGGTCACGTCGGGCGACTGCGCACACTGCTCGGTATCGGCGGTGAGACAGGCGCTCATGCCTCCGGGGCGTTGTCGGATGCCGCAGCGTCGTCCCCTGGCGCATCGAGGTAGTCGGCAAGACCCTCGGCGCGCGCACTCGCCAGCAAAAGCACCAGCCCCACGAGCCCCGGGATGCCGACAGTCGCCGCGAAGGCCGGTGCGGGCGGCTGCACCGTCAGCGCGGCGAACGCCGCGATAAGCGCGAGGATGTGCAAGACCACCCCTCCCGAGCGCGCCCAGGAACGCCCGCGAGCAACATTGATCGACAGAAGAAGGAGCATGACCGCGGCGACCGCGGTGAGCACGACCAGGCCCACGCCGGTCATCTGCGAGCTCGCCTCTCCCGCCGCAAGCTCCGCCGTCTCGAGCACGACCACGACACCGAGACCGACCGCCTCGAGCATGAGAACGGCGGCGGCGAGCAGGGCGAGACGCGGCGAGCGCATGAAGCCTCCTGAGAATCCGATGGGAAGATGAAAAGCCCTTGCCCTCGTGCCCTGACTGCGGAAGAATAGCAAACAGCTATGTGCTCCCACAGCGGCGTGGGTCGAGAAGTCCTGAGGACTTCCACTAGGGTAACCGACCCGGGTACTCTGGCCCCACAGATCCACGCACCGCAAGGATCCCAAAGAATCCACCGAGGAGTTCACCATGGACTGGCGTGATAAGGCCGCCTGCCTCACGGTCGACCCCGAGCTGTTCTTCCCCGTGGGGAATACCGGCCCGGCGCTCGACCAGATTGAGAAGGCCAAGGCCGTCTGCGCACGGTGCACCGTGACCGAGGTGTGTCTGCAATACGCACTCGAGAGCAATCAAGACAACGGTGTGTGGGGCGGCCTCTCTGAAGACGAGCGCCGGGCGCTCAAGCGCCGGGCCGCACGCGCGCGTCGCGCGGGCTGATTCCGACGCCGCAGCGGCTCAGTGCGTGGCGGCGATCCATCGCAGCGGAATGTTGATCTCGACCTCGGTGCCGCGCCCGGTGGCCGCGTGCCAGTCGATCGTGCCGCCGAGTTCGCCCTGGATGAGCGTGCGCACGATCTGGGTGCCAAGGCCCTGGCCGACCTTGCCTTCGGGAAGCCCCTTGCCGCTGTCGCACACCCGCACGATGAGGTGGTCTTCGCTGCGCTCGGCGTCGATGGTGACCTCGCCCTCTTCGTCGGCGAGGCCGTGCTCCACGGCGTTCGTGACGAGTTCGGTGAGGGCGAGCGCCAAGGGGGTCGCATAGGCGCTCGGCAGCACGCCGAAGTGCCCCGTCGAGATCGTTCGCGCGCGGGTGTTGGGAGCGGCTGCGACCTCGGCGACGAGTTTGAGCGCGCGCGCGAAGACCTCGTCGAAGTCGACCTGCTGGGTCAGCCCCTCCGAGAGGGTGTCGTGCACGACCGCGATCGAGGCCACCCGGCGCATCGCCTGGGTCAGGGCTTCCCGCGCCTCATCGGAGTGCGTGCGCCGTGCCTGAATCCGCAGGAGCGAGGCGACGGTCTGCAGATTGTTCTTCACCCGGTGGTGGATCTCGCGGATCGTCGCATCCTTGGTGATGAGCTCTTGCTCTTGATGGCGAAGCTCGGACACATCGCGGCTCAGCAGAATCGCGCCGATGCGCGTGCCGTGATCCTTGAGCGGCACCGCCCGCAGCGAGACCGCCACTCCGCGCGCCTCGATGTTCGCCCGCCAGGGCGCGCGGCCCGCGACGACGACGGGCAGCGCCTCATCCACCTGCATCGTGGCGGGAAGGATGCGCGTGGTCACCTCGGCGAGCGACTCGCCTTCCAGTTCGTCATCGAAGCCCATGCGGTTGAAGGCCGAGAGCGCGTTGGGGCTGGCGAAGGTCACCACGCCGTCCACGTCGAGGCGAATGAGGCCGTCGGATGCGCGGGGCGCGCCGCGTCGTGGCGAGGTCGGCGCGTCGATATCGGGGAACTCGCCCGTCGAGATCATGCGGAACAGGTCGCTGGCGCACTCGTCGAAGGCGATCTGCTGGCGTGAGGGGGTGCGTGCTTCGCCGAGATTCGTGTGGCGGGTGAGCACGCCGAGCACGCGCTGCTCTGCCGCCCCGCGCACGACCGGAACGGCGCGCACACGCGTCGGTGTCTCTTCGAACCAGTCCGGGGATGCCGAATCCATGATCTGCACGGAGTCGAAAGCCTCCTGCACCTGCGTCTGCCACTGCGGCCGCACCTGCTCGCCGACGATGTCGCGGTAGAAGAGCGTCGCCGCCCCGCTCGGACGGGTGTGGGCGACCGCGATGAAGGAGTCGTTCTTCGTGCGTGCCCAGACCACGATGTCGGCCGAGGCGAGGTCGGCGAGCAACTGCCCGTCGCCGGCGAGGCGGTGCAACCACTCGACATCCTCATCATCGAGCATGCCCTGGGCATGCACGAGATCGCTGAGGGTCGACACCCCTCTAGCCTAGGGTCACAACACCGCGAGAGTCGTTGCCCGCCAGCGGCCATCGAGCCCTTCGAGCCGCATCGCGACCGCGCGGGTGCGTGCCGGGCCGGCGAAGACGACGACAGCCTCGACCACACCGTCGACGGGCACGCAGTGGCGCATCGAGAGAATCTTGAAGACGGGGCGTTTGGGCGGTGCCTTGCGCGCGCTGCGGGCACGAGCGGAGAGATTCGCCCGGATGACCAGACGCCGATAGGCGTCTTCGGCGATCCACCGCGCCAGTTGGTCGACATCGCGAACGCCCGCGAGTACCTCGATGACGCCGCGCGTGAGGCCCTCGATGAGAGGCACCGGATCGGGGAGGGCCTCGCTCGGAGTCGGTTGTGGAGAGAAATACTCGTGAAGAAGCATTCGATGACTCCTTTCGCTCGAGAATCCTGTTAGTAGACCACGCCGCGCGCTCCGGGCGCGAGAGGCAATTCACGATGTGTGGATAACTCGGCGAGCGGGTCGCATCCCCCTACTAGCCTCGGGGGATGCACTGGGAGAACCTTTTCGACGACATGGAAAACCAACTCGCCTCGGAGTGGGAGGCCGACCGAGCGGCCCTCGATGCCGAAAGCGAGCGCCTGCGCATCGCCCGGATGACGCTCGCCGAGCGCCTGCGCGCACTCGCGGGTTCCGCGCACATTCTGCGGGTGGATCTCGACGGGAGTGAGCCGCTGCGGGGAAGGCTGCGCGATGTCGGTGTGGATTGGGCGACGCTCGATGCGGAGCGACGGCTCGTGATCGTCCCGCTCCCCGCGATCCGCGGGATCGGCACCGAACTCGACGCGCTCCTGGCAAGCCTCGACCCCGCTGCCCCCGCCCCGCGCATGCGTGATCGGATGACGCTGGGTTTCGTGCTGCGCGATCTCGCCCGACGCCGGATGCCACTGCACCTCTGCGCCGATGGCCCGGGTGTACTGCACGGCACCCTGGACCGCGCCGGAGCAGACCACCTGGACATCGCCCTGCACGAGCCGAACGAACCCCGCCGGGCGAGCGCGGTGAGGGACTACCGCATGATCCCCTTCGGCGCGGTGCGCTGGCTCGCCGTGGCTCGCGAAGCCTTCATCGGGGCAACCGCGAAGGAGCGCGAGTCGCTAGTGATCGGCGGGTGAGGTGTGCGTTCCCCAGACTTCGGGAAAGCTTGCGGCCTGAGATTGGTGCCACAGCGCCATCCTTCGCGCGAGCTCTGACTGCTCGGCAAGATACTCTTCGAGGCTTTCTGCCTCGACCCGCCAGCGGGCGGGCGAGCCCAGTTGTGATCCGCGCAATCGACCTTCGAGAACAAGCGCGATCACCTCATCGACATCGATGCTCAGCAATTCTGCGACTTGAGAGGGTGCGAGAAATCGCGCCGTGATCAGCTCGGGTTCGGACATGTCTCTATTGTGCGTCCGCGGCGGTGCGGGTGCGTTCAACACGGCCATGCTGTGGATAACTTTCGCGTGGCTTCCGTGAATCTGTGACGATGAGGCGCATGACTACCCCCTCGCGCACACGGCGCACATTCTGGAGCGATGCACGGTTTCTCGTCGGCATCGTTCTTGTCATCGCATCCATCACGGGTGTCTGGTTCGTCGTGAGCTCTTCGCGAGAGACGACGACCGTGCTGCAGAGCAACCGCACGATCGTGCGCGGCGAGGTGGTGACCTCGGCTGACTTCCGTTCGGTCGAGGTCGGCCTCGGTGCCCTGCTGCCCGGCTATCTCACGCCAGAGCAGCTCGAACCCGGTGCCGTCGCCTCGCGCACCATCGCGAGCGGCGAGCTCGTGCCCAAGGCAGCGCTGAGCGCGAGTGCGGTCGCGCGCACGACCACGGTGGTGATTTCGAGCGCCACCGCCGTGCCCGATTCTCTGACGCGCGGCGACAGCGTGGAACTGTGGGTGGCGGCTCCGCTTCTTGAGACTCGTGGCTTTGAACCACCCCAGCTTCTGCTGCGCTCGGCGACCGTGGCCTCGGTCTCCGGGCCGCAAGGGCTGATCTCGCAGGGCGGCGCAACGCTCGAACTCGTCATCGACCGCGTCGATGTTCGGCTCGTGCTGGGTGCCCTCAGCGACGGCTCGATGCTCTCTGTCATCCCGCTCGGCGGTGGTTCGTGACCTCGGTGATCGTGGCGATTGACGCGCCGCAGGCGGCCGTGCTCGCTGAGCAACTGCGCGAGGAGGGTCTGCGGGTCGTGGCGGTGTGTGCTCCGGATGATGTCGAGCACAGCCTGCTCGACGACGCCGAGGTGCTGATCCTGCCCGCGAACAGGGATGCCGTGAATCGCCGTCTTCTGGCCGCCTGCGATCGTGCGCGCGTGCGGGTGATCCCCGTCGGAGGTACGGATGAGCGCCTGCTGGCTCGCCTCGGCTTGCCCCCGGCGCTGCGCGAGGGAACCGGCGCCAGCGACATCATCGAGGCGCTGAGAAAACGCCCCGATATCGCACCGTCGCCCCACAGTGCACGGCGCGTCGTGGCCGTGTGGGGTGCGCACGGCGCGCCCGGGCGTTCGACCGTCGCCATCGAGCTCGCGGCTGAACTCGCCAGGGGTGGCCGCGAGGTGTGCTTGGTGGATGCCGACACCCACGCCCCTTCGCTCGCGCTTCTGCTGGGTCTGGGCGATGAGGCTCCGGGTCTTGCCGCGGCCTGCCGCCGCGCGGAGGCGGGGGACCTCGATGCCGCCGAACTTGCCCGCCTCGCCTCTCCCATCGATGTCGCTCGCGGCCGCATCGACGTTCTCGCGGGCGTGAATCGCCCCTCGCGCTGGCCGGAGATCTCTGCCCCCCGTCTGCGCGCGACGCTCGACGCCTGTCGCGGCTGGGTCGATGAGACGATCGTGGATGTCGCCGCCGCGATAGAAAGCGACGAAGAGCTGAGTTTCGACCACGCGGCTCCTCGTCGCAATGCCGCGACGATCACGACCCTGAGCGAGGCGGATGCGGTCGTGGCGGTCGCCTCGGCCGAACCGCTGGGCATCGCGCGTTTTCTGCAGGCCTACTCCGAGCTGCGCTCCCTGGTCGGCGCAAAGAGCGTGGTGGTGGCGGTGAACCGCATGCGCCCGGGGCCACTGGGCGTGGATGCCCGCGGGCAGATTCGGCGCACGCTCGATCGGTTCGCCGGGGTGGCTGAGGTGCACTTTCTGCCACACGATGCCCGAGCGGCAGATGCGGCCCTGCTGCACGCGCGACCGCTCTCTGCGGTCAGCCGACGCTCGCCCGTCACACCCGCGATTCGCCGACTTGCGGCGGCGCTGCCGACAGCGCTATCGAGCGTGCCGGGGTGAATCGAGAAGTCGTGCCGAACGCTTAGCGCTTCTTCTCTTGGGCGCGACGTTGGGCGCGGTTCATCGGAGGCTGCACGTTGCCGCCCTGGGCGGGCGGAGCATCCGTGCGCTGCCCGAAGGCGCCGCGCGCGGCCGGCGTCTGTGGTGCCGGCGCACCCTGCTGGGCTGTGCGGCGCAAGCGGGCGGTCGACGCCTGCTGCACCTGCCCGCGGTCGTTGCGCACCTCGATCTCACCGGCGTCGTTGGCGGCCGAGTATTCGAGCCGCTGGTCTCCGCCGCCGTTTCCGAGGCCCTTGGCATCCACCTGAGTCTGCGCGGTGCCATCGGCCCGGCGCACCTCGACTTCGAGGTTGTAGAGGTAGCCGACCGACTCCTCTTTGATCTGCCCCATCATCGACTGGAACATGGCGAAGCCCTCGCGCTGGTATTCCACGAGCGGATCGCGCTGCGCCATGGCGCGAAGGCCGATGCCGTCTTTCAGGTAGTCCATCTCATAGAGGTGATCGCGCCAGCGGCGGTCGAGAACCTGCAGCACAACACGACGCTCGAGTTCGCGCATGGCGGCCGATCCGAGCGATTGCTCGCGACGCTCATAGGCGATCATTGCGTCCGAGAGCAGCTCGCGCTTGAGGCCCTCGGGGGTGATGGCACCTCGACGGCCTCCCGCCTCAGCCACCACCTCGTCGATGGTCACGCCCACCGGGTAGAGCGTTTTCAGCTCGGTCCAGAGCGTATCGAAGTCCCAGCCTTCGTTGTGGCCCTCGGCGGTGTGATCGTCGATGACGGTGACGATGGCATCCTCGACGAAGTGCTTCACGCGATCGGCGATGTCATCACCCTGCAGGATATGGCGGCGGTCCGCGTAGATCGCCTCACGCTGGCGGTTGAGCACATCGTCGTACTTGAGCACGTTCTTGCGCATCTCGGCGTTGCGCGCCTCGACCTGGCTCTGGGCGCTGCGGATAGCACGGGTCACCAGTGATGACTCGATCGGCACGTCGTCAGGGAAGTTCGTGCGCGCGAGGATCGCCTCAGCCGCGCCCGATTGGAACAGGCGCATGAGGTCGTCGGTGAGCGAGAGATAGAAACGGCTCTCACCCGGGTCTCCCTGACGACCCGAACGACCGCGCAACTGGTTGTCGATACGCCGCGACTCGTGTCGTTCGGTGCCGAGCACATAGAGACCACCGGCGGCGATGACCTTCTCGGCCTCCTTGGCGACCTTGGCCTTGGTCTTCGTGAAGACGGCATCCCATGCCGCCTCGTACTCCTCGGGAGTCTCGACCGGGTCAAAGCCCTGCGTCTTCATCTCTTGCACCGCAAGGAACTCGGCGTTGCCACCGAGCATGATGTCAGTACCACGCCCGGCCATGTTCGTCGCGACGGTCACGGCCCCCAAGCGGCCCGCGCGCGCCACGATCTCGGCCTCGCGCGCATGGTTCTTGGCGTTGAGCACCTCGTGCTTGATGCCCTTCTTCGACAG
>CAZHIU010000051.1:3411-8139 GCA_964532555.1 uncultured Microbacterium sp. | reverse complement strand
TGGCGAGATGCGGTCCGACCCGCGCTCGCGGATGCGGGCATCGAGATCGTCGAATGGGATGCCCTGGGCGAGAGCGAACGCGAGGCGCTCTCCGAGTACTTCCAAGCCTTGATCTTCCCGGTGCTGATGCCGCTGGCGGTCGACCCCGCCCATCCCTTCCCCTACATCTCGGGGCTCTCGCTGAACCTCGCCATTCGCATCCGCAACGCCCGCACCGGGCGACAGGAGTTCGCGCGTCTGAAGGTTCCGCCCATGCTGCCGCGCTTTGTCGCCGTGCCCGGAGAGAACGAGATCAGCCGCTACATTCCCCTCGAAACCCTCATCGCGAACCACCTCGAAGACCTCTTTCCCGGCATGGAAGTGCTCGATCACCACGCCTTCCGACTCACCCGCAACGAGGATTTTGCGATCGAAGAGGATGAGACCGAGAACCTCATCAAGGCGCTCGAAGCCGAGCTTCTACGACGTCGCTTCGGCCCCCCGATCCGACTCGAGATCGTCGATGACATGGACGAGGTGACCCTCGATCTGCTCGTGCGCCAACTGGAGATCAGCGAGCAGGAGGTCTACCGCCTGCCCGGCCCCCTGGATCTTCGCGGACTGGTCTCGCTCACCGAGATCGACCGCCCGGTTCTGCGCTACCCCCCGCATGTGCCGACGACGGCGGTTGCCTTCCAACCCGATGAACCGGGCGAGCGCCCCGACATCTTCGCGGCCATCCGGCACGAGGATGTGCTCGTCCACCACCCCTACGAGTCCTTCGCGACGAGTGTGCAGGCCTTTCTGGAGCAGGCCGCGCACGACCCCAAGGTGCTGGCCATCAAGCAGACGCTCTATCGCACTTCGGGTGACAGCCCCATCGTTCAGGCGCTCATCGACGCGGCGGAGTCCGGCAAGCAGGTGCTGGCGCTGGTCGAGGTGAAGGCGCGTTTCGATGAGGCGAACAACATTCTGTGGGCGCGCAAACTCGAAAAAGCGGGCGTGCATGTGGTGTACGGCCTGGTGGGGTTGAAAACACACTGCAAGCTCGCCCTCGTGATCCGCGAAGAAGAAGGCGAACTGCTGTCGTACTCGCATGTGGGAACGGGCAACTACAACCCCAAGACCAGCCGCATCTATGAAGATCTGGGTCTTTTCACGACAGACCCGCAGGTCGGCAAAGACCTCACCCGCCTATTCAACGAGCTGTCGGGCTTTGCCATCGAGAAGAAGTTCAAACGCCTGCTGGTCGCCCCCCTGCATCTGCGCAAGAGCCTCATGCGCCTCATCAATGCCGAACGGCGCAATGCTCTCGCGGGCAAGGAAGCACGTATCCGGATCAAGGTGAACTCCATCGTCGATGAAGAGATCATCGACGCGCTCTATCGAGCCAGCGCCGCCGGCGTGAAGGTCGAGATCTGGGTGCGCGGTATCTGCAGCCTGCGCACCGATCTGCCGGGAATCAGCGACACCATCATCGTGCGCTCGATCCTCGGCCGTTACCTTGAGCACTCGCGCATCTTCGCCTTCGCGGCGGGCGGCAACCCCAAGGTCTACATCGGCAGCGCCGATATGATGCACCGCAACCTCGATCGTCGCGTCGAAGCACTCGTGCGGGTCACGGCACCCGCCCACGTCGAGGCGCTGCTCGACCTCTTCGATCAGGCGATGGATGACGCGACATCCTCGTGGCACCTGGGCGAAGAAGGCATCTGGACACGCCACGCGATCGGCACCGATGGAGAGCCGCTGCGAGACCTGCAAGACGAGACCATGTACGCGATGCAGCAGCGCAAGCGCGCCCGGACACCGCGATGAGTGAATCCGCGGTCTACGCGGCAGGGGCGGTGGTCTGGCGTCTCGTCGGCGCAAAGCTGCGCGTGTTGCTCATCCACCGCACGCAGTACAACGACGTGACCCTCCCCAAGGGCAAGGTCGATCCCGGTGAGATGCTCGCACAGACGGCGGTGCGCGAGGTCGAAGAGGAGACCGGCATCCGGGTGCACCTTGGCGTTCCGCTGGGCATATCGCGATACTTTGTGCGCCCTAAACGACAGAAGATCGTGCACTACTGGGCAGCCGAGGCCACCGAAGAGTCGATTCGCACCTCGAGCTTCGTGCCCAATGGCGAGATCGCGGCCTTGGAGTGGGTGAGCGTACGCAAGGCACGCGAGGCTCTCAGCTACCCGGTCGACATCGAGATTCTCGATGCCTTCGCCGCTCTGGTCGAGCAGGGAGGGCTGCACAGCAAGCCGCTGATCGTGTTGCGACACGCGCGTGCGCTGGCGCGCGAGAAATGGGCGGGTCCGGATGCGACTCGCCCCCTGACCGCTCGAGGCAGAAAGCAGGCCGCGGCCATCTCCTCAGCACTGCGCGCATTCGGCCCCGAGCGGATCATCACCTCGGATGCCGTGCGCTGCGTCGAGACGGTCACGCCTCTCGCCCGCGCACTCGGCACCAAGCCGCGAAAGAACACCCGGCTCAGCGAAGACGCCTGGGATGCCGGAACCGCCGACATCCGTCGCCTGATCGGCAAGCGCGTGCGCGTGGGCATACCCGCCGTGCTCTGCAGCCACCGGCCTCTGCTCGGCACCATCGTCGAAGAGATCGCCCTAGCGACCGGCACGCTGCGCGGCAGCTATCTGAACGATGCCGCCGACCTCGCGCCCGCGGCCTTTTCGGTGGTACACCTCTCGGCAACCCATCCGGGCTCGGGAATCATCGCGATCGAAACCCACGAGTCGAAGATCTGAACCCGCCTTCGCTGTTTCGCCTCTCATCGTTCACCTCGCGTTCACCGCCACTGCGGCATCCGGTCAACCGCCGCCCATAGCTTCACTGTGAGCCCTCAACCGGGCCGTCCCTCATCCAACGAAACGGAATCACAGTGAAAATCTCCGCTTTCACCCGCATCGCAGCAATCGCTGCGGTCACCTCGCTTGCCCTCGTAGGCTGCGCGGCGAATGAAATCACGCCGGGTCCCTCCGACACTCCGGGTGGCACGCCCACCCTCTCCGGCACCATCAGCGCCACCGGTGCCTCCTCGCAGTCCGCTGCTCAAGAAGCATGGATGGCCGGCTTCCAGACCGCGCACGGCAGCGGCGTCACCGTGAACTACGAGCCCACCGGCTCGGGTACCGGTCGCACCAACTTCCAGCAGGGTGCGAGCCACTTCATCGGCTCTGACCGTGCCTTCAACGACAGCGAGGTCGCCGCCGGTGGCTTCGCCGCCTGCACGAGCGACGGCATCGTCGAGGTTCCGTTGTACATCTCGCCGGTGGCCATCGCCTTCAACCTCAGCGGCGTTGCCACCCTCAACCTCGAAGCGGCGACCATCGCCGGTATCTTCGCGGGAAACATCGCTCGCTGGAACGACCCGGCGATCGCGGCGCACAACCCCGGGGTCACCCTTCCCGATCTCGCGATCAGCCCCGTGCACCGCTCTGACCCTTCGGGAACGCAGGAGACCTTCACCCGGTACCTGAACTCCGCCGCGGGCGATGTGTGGACCCACGACCCGGCCGACACCTGGCCGCTGACCGGCGGTGAGTCGGCCCAGGGCACCTCGGGTGTGAAGCAGGCGATCACCGCGGGAGCCGGAACGATCGGCTTCCTCGACGCCTCACAGGCCGGCGGACTCGGTCAGGTGCACGTCGGCGTTCAGGGCGAGTTCATCGCCTACTCGGCCGAGGCGGCATCCGCCCTGGTCGAGAACTCGCCGCTGCGCCCCGGTCGTGGCCCTGGCGACCTGGTCTTCGATGTCGACCCGGCCGCAGCCCCCGCGGGTGCCTATCCGATCGCGCTGGTGAGCTACCTGATCGCCTGCGAGAAGTACGCGGATGCGGCAACCGCCGCGCTGGTGAAGGCGTACTTCCAGCACATGGCAAGCGTCGACGGCCAGGCTGCGGCATCCGCCAACGCCGGCAACGCACCCATCTCTGACGGTCTGCGTCAGAAGGTGCTGGCCGCGGTCGAGCTGATCCAGGCCGGTTGAGCCACCCGGTGCCCTCGTGCCGTCTCCTGTTCGGGCGAATGCCCCAGGAACGGCATGAGGGCACCACCCTCACGGCCACCGCCACGGCCCGCCCGAAGAGCCCATCCCACCGGACAGGGAGACCATGAGCACGACCCCGGCCACCGCGCCACCCACACCCCGCAAAACCCCGCCACGCACGCCCCGGCGTCGTGGCGACCTGGTGTTCTCCGGCACGGCCCTGAGCGCCGGTCTCACGATCCTGGCCGTGCTCATCGGAGTGGCGGTCTTTCTTCTTGTGCAGAGCCTCCCGGCGTTCCAGGCCGACACCTCGAACAACCACGTTCTGCGCGGTGAATCCTTCTGGCCTTATGTCGGACCGCTCGTCTTCGGCACTCTCTGGGCATCGATCATCGCTCTGGTCGTCGCCGCCCCCATCGCCCTGGGCATCGCGCTGTTCATCTCGCACTACGCCCCCCGGCGGCTCGCGACGCTGCTCGGCTACATCGTGGACCTTCTCGCCGCCATGCCCTCGGTGGTCTTCGGCCTCTGGGGCGGTCTGGTCCTTGCCCCGCTTCTGCAGCCGGCATTCGTCTGGCTGAACGAGAACCTCGGCTGGATCCCCCTCTTCGCCGGTGTCGTCTCGCCCCATCCGTCATCACCCCATCTTTCTGCAGTAGCAGCTCGGCCAACGAGCTCACGTCGTCCTTGGCAACGCATCGACGTAGAACGCTCGCAACCGAACTGCTCTGGGACGGACGATCCTGGTCCACTTC
>CAZHIU010000051.1:0-3401 GCA_964532555.1 uncultured Microbacterium sp. | reverse complement strand
TGGCAGTGATGATCATCCCGATCATGACCGCGATCTGCCGCGAGGTGTTCCTGCAGACCCCGAAGCTCCACGAAGAGGCAGCTCTCGCTCTCGGCGCCACCCGCTGGGAGATGGTGCGGATGGCGGTGCTCCCCTTCTCGCGCGGGGGCATGGTCTCGGCCGCGATGCTCGCTCTGGGCCGAGCGCTCGGCGAGACGATGGCGGTGACGATGGTGCTCTCGGCATCCGGCGTGATCACCTTTCAACTGCTCACCTCGACCAACCCCACACCGATCCCGGCGAACATCGCCCTGCTCTTTCCCGAGGCGCACGGCGAGGGTGTGAACACGCTCATCGCGACCGGCCTCATCCTCTTCGTCGTGACCTTCGCGGTCAACGCGGTCGCGCGTTGGATCGTGGCTCGTCGGGCCGAGTTCTCGGGGGCGAACTGACATGGCCACCTCTGCAACCCGTGCCGCCACCCTCACTTCCGGGCGGCTTGCCCGATGGATGCCGTGGGCACTGCTGGGTCTGTCGATAGCGATCTCAGCTACCGTCTTCGGTGCCCTGTCTCTCGACACCGAGCTTGTCGACTTCAACATCTCCGGAACCCTCGCCGTCGCAGCCCTCTGCTACACCGTGCTGATCACCGTGATCGCGGCAATCGCGGAGGGACGGCGCCGCGCCATCGACCGACTGATGACGGCGCTGGTTACGACGGCCTTCCTGATCGCGCTGTTGCCGCTGATCTCGCTGCTGTGGACGGTGACGATCAACGGCCTGAATCGTTTCGATGCGGAATTCTTCACCCACTCGATGCGCAACGTCGTCGGGGCGGGCGGCGGAATCGCCCACGCTGTCTGGGGCACGGTGCTGATCACCCTCACGGCGGCCGTGATCTCGGTGCCGATCGGCCTCATGACCTCGATCTACCTCGTGGAATACGGTCGCGGGCGGCTCGCACGCGGCATTACCTTTTTCGTGGATGTGATGACCGGCATCCCCTCGATCGTCGCGGGCCTGTTCATCTATTCGCTGTTCGCGCTCTTTATCAGGCCGGGAATCTCGATGGGGTTCATGGGCGCGCTCGCGCTCGCGGTGCTGATGATCCCGGTCGTCGTGCGCGGCAGCGAAGAACTGCTGCGCATCGTGCCCAATGAGTTGCGTGAGGCCTCCTACGCCCTCGGGGTGCCGAAATGGTTGACGATTCTGAAGGTGGTGATTCCGACATCCATCGCCGGTATCACGACCTCGATCATGCTTGCCGTCGCCCGCGTCATCGGTGAGACCGCACCGCTGCTGCTGACCGCCGGGTACACGATGAGTCTGAACCTCAACCTCTTCGCCGATCAGATGATGACCCTGCCCGTCTTCGCCTACAACCAGTACATGAACCAGGGCACGAACGCCGAGGCATCGCTCGACCGGGCCTGGGCGGCGGCGCTCACGCTCATCCTCATCGTCATGCTGCTGAACCTTGTTGCCCGCCTCGTGGCGAAGTTCTTCGCCCCCAAGACCTCTGGCCGCTAGGCCATAATCCCTCGGAGAGAAATCGTGTCCAAGAGCATCGAGATCAACGAACTGAATGTGTACTACGGCGACTTCCGCGCCGTCGAGGGCGTGTCGCTGGATATCCGACCCCGCAGTGTGACGGCCTTCATCGGGCCTTCGGGATGCGGCAAATCGACCCTGCTGCGCACCCTCAACCGGATGCACGAGGTCATCCCCGGTGCCAGGGTCGAAGGAGAGGTGCTGCTCGACGGCGACGATCTCTACGCTCCGGGCGTTGACCCGGTGCTCGTGCGGCGCCAGGTGGGCATGGTGTTTCAGCGCCCGAACCCCTTCCCCACGATGTCGATTCGCGACAATGTGCTCGCCGGGGTCAAGCTCAACAACACGCGGATCTCGCGGGCGGATGCCGACGAGCTGGTCGAACGGGCGCTGCGGGGTGCGAACCTGTGGAACGAGGTCAAAGATCGCCTCGATCGACCCGGGTCGGGGCTTTCCGGCGGTCAGCAGCAGCGCCTGTGCATCGCGCGGGCGATCGCCGTGGAGCCCGAGGTGATCCTCATGGACGAACCATGCTCTGCTCTCGATCCCATCTCGACCTATGCGATCGAAGAGCTCATCGACGAGCTGAAGAACGACTACACGGTCGTCATCGTCACGCACAATATGCAGCAGGCATCGCGGGTCTCTGATCGCACCGCTTTCTTCAACATCGCCGGCACCGGCGAACCTGGAAAGCTCATCGAGTACGGCGACACCGCGACGATCTTCACCACCCCCTCGGTGCAGGCGACCGAAGACTACGTCTCGGGGCGGTTCGGGTAGAGCGTTTCGCGCGCCGACGAGCTGGCGTGGTCGCGTCAGTCGCGGGGTGAGAGCAGATAGGTGCTGAGTTCGGCTGTGAGTTCGGCATCGACACCGAGCCCGGTGTCGTCGATCGCGGTTATCGGGGCGGCGAGCCGGATGCTGGAGACCAACCATGCGGCGTCTGACTCGTGCAACTCGGCGATGGGGATTCGCGCATAGGAGACCTCGGCGCCGCGACGCTCGAGAAACTCATAGACGCTGAGCTGCGTCGTGCCGTGCAGGATGCCGCCGGTCGGCTCGGGGGTGACGAAGCGACCCTCGCGGCGAAGGATGAGCGAGGCGGTAGGCGCCTCGAGCACGAAACCGTCGCTCGTGACGAAGATCGCGTCATCCGCGCCTCGGCGGGCGGCCTCGCGCAGCGCCGCCATGTTCACCGCATAAGAGAGCGTCTTCGCGCCGAGCAGAAGCCAGGGTGCCCGCTCGGCTGCTTCGATGTCATAGCCGCGGTCGAGGGTGACAACGCGCACGCCGCGCTGTCTGGCGGCCGTGAAGTCAGACGCGGCCGCGGCCGTCACCCAAGCGGTGGGCGCGGGGCCTTTTTCGACCCCGCGGCTGAGGATGAGTTTGATGACCGACTCCCCCGCGGGGCAGGCCGCGGCGGCCACCTCGATTGCCTGTCGCCACTGTTGCAGTTGGGGGGCGGGCAAGTCACAGAGGCGGGCCGAGTGCGCGAGCCTGTCGAGGTGCGCAGAGACCTCTTGGGCATGCCCGTCAATGACTCCGATGGACTCGAAGATGCCGTCGCCACGCTGGCTGCTGAGCTCGCCCACACGCAGAGCCGGGGCACTGGCATCGACCGTGTGAAAGCTCGGGGAGAAGTCGGCGAGCGCCGTATCCGCCGGTACCGGATCAATCATCAGGGCGAAGTGCCAGCTCATGCAAGAAGCATAAGCCTCGCATCCGGTGAGCACTTGCGCGGGAATAGCCGCGAGTTCCACGCGTTACACTGATCCAGCCGGGCCGCAGTAACCCCGGGCTCCATTTTTTTGCCGCTACGAGCGGCCTTTCGCCGAGAGGCGTTCTGCGGCCCGGCATTTCTCTGCCTG
>CAZHIU010000050.1:0-8486 GCA_964532555.1 uncultured Microbacterium sp. | reverse complement strand
GCAGCGGACCTGATTCTGCGGATCGCCCGACTCCCAGAACTCCTTCTGGTTGATGATCGTGTCGATCGCGATGGCGGTCTTGCCGGTCTGGCGGTCACCGATGATGAGCTGGCGCTGGCCGCGACCGACGGGGATCATGGCGTCGATGGCCTTGATTCCGGTCTGCATAGGCTCGTGCACGCTCTTGCGGTGCATCACGCCCGGAGCCTGAAGCTCGAGCTCACGACGCGCGTCGATGGGCGAAATCTCGCCGAGTCCGTCGATGGGGTTGCCCAGCGGGTCGACCACGCGACCAAGGTAGCCGTCGCCCACCGGAACCGAGAGCACCTCTCCCGTGCGGGTGACTTCTTCGCCAGCTTCGATGCCCGAGAACTCGCCGAGAACCACAACGCCGATCTCGTGCTCGTCGAGGTTCTGTGCGAGACCGAGCGTGCCGTCTGCGAAGCGGATGAGCTCGTTGGCCATGACGCCGGGGAGCCCCTCCACATGGGCGATACCGTCGGCCGCGTCGATGACGGTGCCGACCTCGGTAGCTGCCGCCCCCGTGGGCTCGTAGGCCGCAGCGAAGTCTTTCAGCGCGTCACGAATGACGTCGGGGCTGATCGTGAGTTCTGCCATTGTCTTCCCTTTGTCTTGGGTTTCCCGCGGTTTCCCGCGAAGTCTGTGTTAGCCCGCCAGTTTGTGGCGGAGGGCGGCGAGTCTCGCCGAGATGCTACCGTCGATGACGTCATCGGCGAGCTGCACGCGCAGCCCTCCGAGGATTGCCGGATCGACGACTTCGTTGATCGCGACCGTGCGCTCGTAGCGACGCCCGAGAGCGTCGGCAAGGCGGGTGCGCTGCGTTTCGCTGAGGGCGGTGGCGGTGTGCACCGTCGCGACGATCTGGCCGCGCGCATCCGCGACGATCCTGTTCGCACGGTTCAGCAGCGCACGCACGCGACGACCGCGAGACGCGCGCACGAGCGAGGTGACCACGAGTGCGGTGATGCCGCTGACCTTGCCCTTAAGAAGGGTGTCTGCGAGCGCCGCTTTTGCCGCACCATCGCCCAGTCTGTTGCCCAGAGCAAGCTCGAGTTCGGGGTTGGCGACGACCATGCGCATCACCGCGAACAGCTCACCCTCGACATCCGTGTCTCCCGCCGCTGCAGCGGCGGCCCGGATGGCGAGCTCTTCGAGCCCGAGCACCAGATCAGCGGGGCGCGACCAGCGCTCGGCGACGACCGCGGCAAGAACCGCTTTCGTCGGTGCCGAGGCTGTGGCAAAGCTTGCGGCCACCAGTTTCTGCCGAGCCTCGGGTGTCGCCGTCGTGTCGGCGAGCGCACCGCTGAGCTGGCTGGACTCATCAATGAGCCGCGCCGCGGTGAACAGCTCGCCGGCTGTCTTTTCGGTGACACCGGAGAGTCCGGACAGCGCCGCGACGGATGCCGCGAGCGCCTGGGTGGTCGCACGTGCCATTACTTCTTCGCCTCCGCGGCGTCGAGCTCTGCGAGGAAGCGGTCGACAACGGATGCCGCACGCGTGTCGTCGCTGAGCGTGTCACCCACGACACGACCTGCAAGATCGATCGCCAGGGTGCCGACTTCGCCGCGTAGTGCCACGAGCGCCGAGGTGTACTCGGCGTCGATCTGCGCCTGTGCGGTCGCGACGACACGGGCCGCTTCTGCGGTCGCGGTGCCGCGCGCCTCGGCGATGATCTTCTTGCCGTCTTCACGGGCGGCATCCCGAATCTCGCTGGCTTCGCGGCGGGCGTCTTTGAGCTGCGCGTTGTACTTCTCCAGCGCCGCTTCGGCCTGTTTCTGCGCCTCGTCGGCCTTGGCAATGCTGCCCTCGATGGCTTCGCCACGCGCGTCGAGCATCGCGTTCATCTTGGGCAAGAGCACCTTGAGCACGACGATGAGCACGATGAGGAAGGCCACCGTGCCCCAGACGAGGTCGGGGAGCGCGGGGATGATGGGGCTGTGATGCGCCCCTGCGCTAAGGAATGCGGTAGGCATTCAAGCTCCTTGACTGTCGATCCCTGATATATGACGGATCAGGGGAAGGGGATGAAGGCGACGCCGATCGCGATGAAGCAGAGTGCCTCGGTGAGCGCCACACCGAGGAACATGAGGCTGCTGAGCGGGCCGCGCATCTCGGGCTGACGGGCGACGGACTCGATGGTCTTGCCGATGACGTAGCCCACACCGATACCGGAGCCGATGACGGCGAGACCGAAGGCGAGGGGGGCGAGGTGTCCAGTGATCACGGGATGTTCCTTTCGAAGGGTGGTCGTTACAGCGAGGGGCTCAGTGGTCGGCGGCGACCGCGAGCTGAATGTAGATAGCGGAGAGGATTGCGAAAACGTAGGCCTGAAGGGCCGCGATGAAAAGCTCCAGCACCGTGAACAGGATGCCGAAGGCGAAGGTGCCCACACCGAGCAGACCCAGCAGATTGCCGTCGGCCAGCACCGTGAAGAAGAAGAAGTGCGTCGCGGTGAAGCACAGCACGAGCAGGATGTGCCCGGCGATCATGTTCATCGTCAGACGAAGGGTGAGGGTCACCGGGCGCACGATGAAGGTCGAGAGGAACTCCAGCGGCACGAGCAGAATGTGCATGAATCCGGGAACACCGGGGATGACGAGCGAGTCCTTCCAGAACTTCGCGCCCTTTTCACGCAGACCGGCATAGATGAACATCACCCAGGCGATAAGAGCCAGCAGCAGGGGAAGGCCGATGGCCGAAGTACCGGCGAGTTGCAGGCCGGGGACGATGCCCGTGAGGTTCATGCCGAGCACGACGAAGAAGATCGTCATGATGATGGGCTCGTAGCGCCGCCCCAGCCGCTCACCGAGGGTGTCGTAGATGATGCCCTTGCGCACGAACATGAACACCGCTTCGAAAGCGGCCTGGCCGCGCGTAGGAACGATGCGCAGACGACGGGTGGCAAGCCAGAAGATCAGCACCAGCACGGTCACGACCAGCAGGCGGATGATCATGAGACGGTTCAGCTCGAAGGGCGTGCCCTCGAAGAAAAGCGCCGGAGGAAAGAACTCGTCGATCGACGGACCGTGAAAGCCGCCGTCGTCGCCACCGGCGAATCGAGCGATCAGGGAGGCGGCGTAGGTCAACTTCAGTCGGCTCCGGCTTCAGGGCATCGACGAAGGCCGATGCGATGACGGTTCAAAGAACATCGCTGAGCCGACGGTGCGCCCACGTGATGCGTGACGTCTTCCGGTACCCGGCGATGGTACCCAACCTATCATGACTTTCCCAGGCTCAGGAAACGGCCCCATCGCCCTCTGCACCCGGCAGAGCGACGTCGCCGACCGCGGGGACGCGCGTACGGGCGAACACGACGAGGTCGACGATGAGGGATGCCGCCACCGCCGCGACGAGCGAGAAGAAGAAGACGAAGGGGCTGATCCACTCCTGCATCCGCAGCACCAGCATCACGCCGATGAAGACGAGGAACTTCAGCAGCCACACGCCGATGAAGATCGCGAAGAAGGCGGTGGAGCCCAGCGGTGTGCGCCCCGCGAGCAGCACCGCGAAGGCGGTGAATCCGAGGAACAGCCCCGCAACGACGATCGCCACGACCGCGCTCGCCAGACCCTTGCTGCCGTCTACCAGCCAGCCGACGAGCGCGCCGACGAGGGCGAGCGCGCCGATCACGATGGCGGACCAGATCAGGGTGTTGCGCATCACGGGGTTCGATGAGCCGGTGGCGTTCATGGGTTCTCCTCGGGTGGGGCGGTGTCAGGCATCCGCTTCGGGTTCGAGCATGTCGCCCAGGCTCTCGGCCAGTTCTGCCCGCTCGACCACGCCGTCGCGAAGAATCCGCACGCGAGCGGGAGCGGCGTCGGGATCGCGCGTGACGAGCCCGGTCGCGTCGATGATCGTGGAAGCGAAACCGTAGTCGCTCGGGCCGTCGTCGAGATAGATCGAGACGGCATCGCCGAGCATCTTCTCGGCGTCGATCGAAGAGAGCGCCGGGGCAAGGCCGGTGAGGTTGGCGCTGGAGACGGCCAAGGGGCCGGTGTCGGCGATGAGTTCGAGGCTGAGCCGGCGATTCGGCATCCGCACGGCGACGGTGCCTGCGGTCTCGCCGAGGTCCCAACTGAGTGAGGGCTGCACAGGCAGAACGATGGTGAGGCCACCCGGCCAGAACCGTTCGATGAGGCGGTCCACCGGCTCGGGCACCTCTTCGACGAGAGCCGCCAGCATCGCGCGACCCGAGACGAGCACGGGGGGAGGCTGGGTGCGCCCCCGGCCCTTGGCATCCAGCAGGCGCTGCACGGCGGCGGGCGAGAAGGCGTCGGCGGCCAGTCCATAGACCGTGTCGGTCGGGATCACGACGAGCTCGCCCCGCGCGATGGCCCGCCGGGCATGGCGCAGACCGGTGAGGAGCTCAGCCTCGTTGCGGCAGTCGAAGACGGTAGCCATGACCCGTCAAGTCTATGCGGGGCCGCTAGGGCCGCGTCGCCGTGGTGGCACGGTCGCGACCGCTCAGATCGGGGTGGGTGCGGGGCGCGTGCCACCCGGCATCGGCCAGGATCTCGCGGATGGCAGCGCCCTGAAGCTCCCCGTGTTCGAGCACCAGAAGGCCGCCCGGGCGCAGCAGGAGCATGCCCCGCTCGCTGAGGATCCGCACCACGTCGAGTCCGTCTTGGCCGCCGTAGAGCGCGGCGGGCGGGTCGAAGAGGCGAACCTCGGGGTCGCGGGGCACCGCGGCATCCGGAATATAGGGCGGGTTCGAGATCACGACTCGGGCGGTTCCCGCAAGCTCTGCGAAGGCCTCCGCGAGATCGGCATGCACGAGGGTGATGTTCTCCGCACTCTCGGTGTTGCGAGAAGCCCACACGAAGGCCTCGGCAGAGAGCTCGGCGGCGAAGATACGGGCGTGCGGCACCTCGCTCGCCATGGCGAGTGCGATCGCGCCGCTGCCGGTGCCGAGGTCGATGCCGATGGGGGCGGGATCTGCCGCATCCCGCAGAGCGTCGATCGCGAACTGGGCGACGATCTCGGTCTCGGGGCGCGGGATGAAGACCCCCGGCCCGACCGCGAGTTCGAGGTGTCGGAACGGCGCCTTTCCGGTCAGGTGCTGCAGGGGCTCTCGGGCGCTGCGGCGTTCGATAAGTTCGGCGAAGAGGGTGGCATCGGAGGCCGTGAGCGTCTCGCCGCGGATGGCGGCGGCCCGAAGCTGGCCGCGCGCGAAGCCCGTGATGTGCACGAGCAGCAGCTCGGCATCCGTCATCGCATCGGCAACCCCCGCCGCCGCGAGCCGCGCGGTGGCGTCGCGCAGCACATCACTGAGGGCGCGGGCATGGTCAGTCACTCCCCCACCCTATTGGCCCCGCGCCCAGCGCTGCCGACGAAAGGAAAGGCGGGGCAGGGGGCATCACACGGTGTCATATTTCGCCGCCACCACCGCCTGCTCGCATAGGCTGAACCGGCAAGCGACACGAGACACGCACGAAAGAGATAGCGCAATGGCAGGCATCCACCCCGACATCACCACGACCTTCGGCGACACCCCCCTGGTGAGGCTGAACCGGCTGACCGATGCTCTGGCAGCCACCGTGCTCGTCAAGCTCGAAGCACGCAATCCCGCCTTCAGCGTGAAGGATCGCATCGGCATCGCGATGATCAACGCGGCCGAAGCATCCGGCGAGCTGAAGCCCGGCGGCACGATCGTCGAGTCCACGAGTGGCAACACCGGCATTGCTCTGGCAATGGTCGGCGCCGCGCGCGGATACCGGGTCATCCTCACGATGCCCGCGTCGATGTCGAAAGAGCGGCGGATGCTGCTCAAAGCCTTTGGCGCCGAACTCGTGCTGACCGACCCCACCAAGGGCATGAGCGGGGCGATCGAGGTCACCCAGCAGATCGTGGCCGACACTCCGGGGGCGGTCTGGGTGCGTCAATTCGAGAACGCCGCCAATCCGCGGGTGCACCGCGAGACCACGGCGCGGGAGATTCTGCGCGACACCGAGGGCCAGATCGACATCTTCATCGCCGGGGTCGGTACCGGCGGCACCATCACGGGCACCGGCACGGTGCTCAAAGAGCACAACCCGGCCGTGCAGCTCATCGCGGTCGAACCCAAAGACTCCCCCGTGCTCAGCGAAGGCCACCCCGGCCCGCACAAGATTCAGGGCATCGGCCCGAACTTCGTGCCCGATGTTCTCGACCGCGAACTTCTCGACGAGGTCATTCCGGTCGAGTTCGACGACGCGATCCGGGTTGCCAGAGACCTCGCCGCGCAAGAGGGGATGCTGGTCGGCATGTCCACCGGGGCCGCCGTCTGGGCCGCGCTCACGGTCGCGGCGCGCGCGGAGAACGCGGGCAAGACCATCGTGGTGATCGCGCCCGACAGCGGCGAGCGCTATCTGTCCACCGCCCTGTTCGAGCACCTGCGCGAAGAGTGAGCATGGGCATCCGGATACGCGAAGACCTCGCTGCAGCGCGCAGGCACGACCCGGCCGCGCGCAGCGGCGTGGAGGTGGCGCTGCTCTATCCGGGCGTGCACGCGATCTGGGCGCACCGCGTCAACCATCGGCTCTGGCGGTGGAAGCTGCGCTTCATCGCCCGCGCCGGGTCACAGTTCACCCGTTTTCTCACGGGCATCGAGATTCACCCGGGTGCGGTCATCGGTCGGCGCTTTTTCATCGATCACGGCGCGGGGGTCGTGATCGGCGAGACCGCCGAGATCGGCGACGACGTGATGCTCTATCACGGTGTGACACTCGGCGGTCGCAGCCTCGCGGGCGGCAAACGCCACCCGACGCTCGGCAATGGCGTCATCGTCGGGGCGGGTGCGAAGATTCTGGGGCCGATAACGATCGGGGCGGGTGCGACAGTGGGTGCAAACGCGGTGGTGACAAAGGATGCCGCACCCGAGAGCGTGCTGGTTGGCATCCCCGCGAAGCCCATGAAGAAGAGCGCGCCGCCGTTGCAATAAGGCCCCGCGCGGGCCGCGTGTCGCTCTCGCAGGTAGCACCGGTCGATCGCTGTCCCCGGCTCACTCGCCGAGAGCCGCCAAGCGTTCCTCTTCGTCGGCGGCGATGCACGAGGCGATGAGGGGGTCAAGAGCGCCGTCCATCACCTGGTCGAGGTTGTAGGACTTGTATCCGGTGCGGTGATCGGCGATGCGGTTCTCGGGAAAGTTGTAGGTTCGGATGCGCTCGGAGCGATCCATGCCGCGGATCTGCGATTTGCGGGCATCCGATGCCGCCGCCGCCAGTTCTTCCTGCTGCCGTGCGAGCAAACGTGCCCGCAGCACGCGCATGGCCGCCTCACGGTTCTGCAACTGCGACTTCTCGTTCTGCATTGACACCACGATGCCGCTCGGCAGATGCGTGATCCGCACCGCCGAATCGGTGGTGTTCACCGACTGACCGCCGGGGCCAGAAGAGCGATAGACGTCGATCTTCAGCTCGTTCTGATTGATCTCGACCTCTTCGGGCTCGTCGACCTCGGGAAAGACCAGCACCCCGGTGGTCGAAGTATGAATGCGACCCTGCGACTCGGTCGCAGGCACGCGCTGCACGCGGTGCACCCCGCCCTCGTACTTCAAGTGCGCCCACACTCCCTGGGCGGGGTCGGTGGACGCCCCCTTGATCGCAAGCTGCACCTCTTTGTAGCCGCCGAGGTCTGACTCGTTGTAGTCGAGCAGCTCGCTCTTCCAGCCACGGGATGCCGCGTACTGCATATACATGCGCAGCAGATCGGCGGCGAACAGCGCGCTCTCGGCACCCCCCTCACCCGCTTTGATCTCCATGATCACGTCGCGCGCGTCATCCGGATCCCGCGGGATCAGCAGGCGTCGTAGGCGCTCCTGCGCCGCCTGCACGCTCTCTTCGAGCGTCGGAATCTCGGCGGCAAAGACCTCATCCTCACGGGCGAGTTCGCGCGCCGCCTGCAAATCCGCGCTCGCAGCGAGCCACGTCTCATGGGCGGCGACGATGCGGCTGAGTTCGGCGTAACGACGATTCACCCGCTTCGCCCGGGCAGCATCGGCGTGCACGGCCGGGTCGGAGAGTTCCTCCTGCACACGGCTGTGCTCTTCGATGAGCGCCTGGACGGACTCGATCACTGTCGGATGTCAGCGAGTTCAGCGGATGCTGTTCTCGTGCTCGTGGCTGTGGCCGGTTGCTGTCGGTGCGGGAATCGACTTCTGCATCTGCACGAGGAACTCGACGTTCGAGCTGGTCTCCTTGAGCTTGCCGAGCACGACCTCCAGGGCCTGCTGCGGCTCAAGCCCGGCAAGCGCACGACGCAGCTTCCAGGTGATCTTGACCTCGTCGGGCGAGAGCAGCACCTCTTCGCGACGGGTGGAGGAGGCGTTGACATCGACCGCGGGGAAGATGCGCTTGTCGGCGAGCTGGCGGTTCAGGCGCAGTTCGCTGTTGCCGGTTCCCTTGAACTCTTCGAAGATGACCTCGTCCATCTTGGAGCCGGTCTCGACGAGCGCCGTGGCGAGAATCGTCAGCGAGCCGCCGTTTTCG
>CAZHIU010000049.1:0-8696 GCA_964532555.1 uncultured Microbacterium sp. | reverse complement strand
ATCAACGTGCTCCGGGGTCGGTGAGAATCCGAACCGGCGGTGACAGTCCGCGAGCGGTGAGAACGTTCAGTTCTCCCTGCCGATCCGGTGAAATTCCGGAACCGACGGTGATGCGAGGCAAGCCTCGCTAGTCCGGATGGGAGGCAGCACGGTGTGCGGTCGCGCGCACCTCGCATCCCGGAGCCTTTCATAAGGACGAGGAATGGCAACGAGCGAGGCGGAGCAGAGCGCGCTGGATCGCGCGCTCGACCTTGCCCGTCGAGGCCCGCGCGGCCTAAACCCGCAGGTCGGCGCCGTCATACTCTCTCCCCTCGGCGACACCCTCGCCGAGGGCTGGCACCGCGGAGCCGGCACCGCACACGCAGAGGTCGATGCCCTCTCGAAACTGACGCCGGATGCCGTGCGCGGCGCGACCGCCGTGGTCACCCTCGAACCCTGCAACCACACGGGTCGCACCGGCCCCTGCAGCCAAGCGCTCATCGATGCCGGTGTCGCACGGGTCATCTTCGCCCTGAGCGATCCGCATCCCCTCGCCGCGGGGGGTGCCGAGCGCCTGCGCGCGGCGGGGGTCGATGTCGTGGCGGATGCCGCGCCCGACGCCGCCCGCGAACTTCTCGACTCCTGGCTCACCGCCCAGCGCCTCGGCCGCCCGCACGTCACGCTGAAGTGGGCGCAGAGTCTCGACGGGCGGGCGGCGGCATCCGACGGCACCAGCCAGTGGATCACCGGCCCCGAAGCGCGCGCCGATGTGCACCGTCGGCGCGCAGAAGCCGATGCGATCCTGGTCGGCACCGGCACCCTGCTCGCCGACGATCCGGCGCTCACCGCGCGTCGCGCGGACGGCACGCTGTACGAGAGTCAACCGTTGCCGGTCGTGCTCGGCACGCGGGCGATCCCCGAGGATGCGACGGTGCGGCGTCACCCCCACCCTGTGCTGCACCGTGACGGCGAGAACATCGCGGGCGAGGGCGCGCACTCTCCCGCCGTGCTGGAAGAACTGTATGAACGAGGCGTTCAGCGCCTCTTCGTCGAGGGGGGTCCGACGGTTGCGAGCGCCTTCTTGCGACTCGGCATCGTCGACGAGCTGCTCGTCTATCTTGCGCCCACCCTTCTCGGCGGGCCGCGTCTTGCTCTGGGCGAGCTCGGGGTAGAGACGATCGCCGCACAGCACAGGCTCGCCCTCACGAGGCTGGAACGCCTTGGCGACGACATCCTGCTCATCGCTCGCCCCCGTCTTCGCGAAGGAGAAACCCCCTGATGTTCACCGGAATCATCTCCGAGATCGGCGAGATCGTCGCGGTCACCCCCGCCGGTGACGGCGTGCGTCTCACCGTTCGGGCTCCACGCGCCGTTGCCGATGTCGTGCACGGCGAGTCGATAGCCGTCAGCGGAGTGTGCCTCACCGTCGTCGCATCCGGCGCCGAGACCTTCGATGCCGATGTCATGCGCCAGACCCTCGATGTCTCGGCGCTGGGAAACGTCGCGGCGGGCACCCGGGTCAACATCGAAAAGGCGATGGCCGTCGGCGACCGCCTCGGCGGGCACATCGTGCAGGGGCATGTGGATGCGGTGGGCGAGATTCTCGAGGTGCGCCCCGGCGACAAGTGGCGTGTGCTGCGCATCGCTCTGCCCGCGACGCTTGCGCCCCTCGTCGTCGACAAGGGGTCGATCACCGTCGATGGCACCTCCCTCACCGTGAGCGCGGTCTCGGCCCCTGCGCCTGGCGAATCCGGCTGGTTCGAGGTGTCGCTCATCCCCGAGACCCTCATCGCCACCACGCTCGGCGCTCTTCTCGTAGGAGACCGCGTGAATCTTGAGACCGATATCCTCGCCCGACACGTGGAGCGCCTGCTCGCCTTTCGGGCACCGAGAGAAGGGGGCTCCCGATGAGCCTGTCCACGATCCCCGAAGCCCTCGAGGCGCTGCGTGCGGGAAGACCCGTGATCGTCGCCGACGATGAGAACCGCGAGAACGAAGGGGATGCGATCCTCTCGGCAGAACTCGCCACCCCCGAGTGGGTGGCATGGACCGTGCGGTGGTCGTCGGGCTTCATCTGCGCACCGATGCCCGCGGATCTCGCCGACCAGCTCGATCTGCCCCCGATGGTGGCGCTCAACGAAGACGCGCGCTCCACGGCCTATACCGTGAGCGTGGATGCGGCATCCGGCATCAGCACCGGGATCAGTGCCGCCGATCGCGCGCACACGCTCAACGTTCTTGCCAACCCCTCCTCCACACCGCAGAGCGTGATCCGCCCGGGGCACATTCTGCCGCTGCGCGCCGTCGACGGCGGCGTGCGCGAACGCAGCGGCCACACCGAGGCCGCTGTCGAGCTGATGCGTTTGGCGGGTCTACGCCCCGTGGGGGCGATCGCCGAGATCGTCGACGAAGACGGCAGCATGATGCGCCTGCCCCGGTTGAAAGAACTCGGGGCACGCGACGGCGTGCCCGTCATCACGATCGAACAGCTCATCGCCCACCTCGAGGCCATCGACCCCGATGGCACCAGTTGCGCCCCACGGCGGCGGGTGAGTCTGCGGGCGGATGCCACGGTGCCCACAAAGCACGGCTCCTTCCGTTTTCTCGCCTACAAGGATCGAGTGACCGGCACCGATCACCTCGCCGTCGTCTCGGGCGAGCTGAGCGACACCGCGCTCGTGCGCGTGCACTCCGAATGCCTGACCGGTGAAGCCTTCGGCTCGCTCAAATGCGAGTGCGGGCCGCAATTGGAGGCAGCGCTGGATGCCATCGAGCGCGAAGGCGGCGTCGTGATCTACATGCGCGGCCACGAGGGGCGCGGCATCGGCCTCATCAACAAGCTGCGCGCCTACAGCCTGCAAGAAGGAGGCATGGACACCGTTGACGCGAACCTTGCCCTGGGCCTACCGGCGGATGCTCGCGAGTATGCGGCAGCAGCCGGCATCCTCGGCGATCTCGGCATCTCTCGTGTGCGGCTCATGACCAACAACACCGACAAGGTGGATCAGCTTCGCGAACTCGGGCTCGACGTGGTCGAGCAGGTTCCGCTGATCGTCGGGGTCGGGCCCAACAATCACCAGTATCTGGCGACGAAGCGCGACAGAATGGGACACATCATCGGCGAGGACGAACTCAACGAGGCACTCGCCGGCGGAAAGGCGAAGCCATGAGCGTAGCGGGAGCCCCCGAACGGGGCCGTATCGACGGCACGGGCCTGAAGATCGTGGTGATCGCCGCGAGTTGGCACGAGGAGATCATGAACGGTCTCATCGGAGGATCTGAGCGGGTGCTCGCGGCATCCGGTGCCGCGTATCGGATCGTGCGGGTGCCGGGGTCGTTCGAGCTGGCCGTCGCCGCGCAGGCGGCGTTCGCGGGGGGCGCCGATGCCGTCGTCGCTCTGGGCGTGATCATCCGGGGCGGCACGCCGCACTTCGAGTACGTATCGGCGGCGACCACAGACGGCCTGAACCGGGTTTCGCTCGACGCCGGGCGAGCCATCGGCTTCGGTGTGCTCACACTCGACGACGAGCAGCAGGGACTCGACCGCGCCGGGCTCGAAGGTTCGCGCGAAGACAAGGGTGCCGAGGCAGCGGATGCGGCGCTGCGCACGGCCCTGCTCATTCGCGAGTTGCGCGCGGCGCAAGACTTAGGGCTGCCTTCCTAGCGCGGGGGCTTGCGCGCATCTACTCTGGGGGCATGGATACTCTGCGCGATGTCGTTGTCATCATTCACCTGGTAGGTTTCGCCGTTCTCTTCGGCGCCTGGGTCGTCGAAGCAGTGGGAGCGCGCCGCATCACACGCGTCATGCACTGGGGCCTGGGAATCGCGGCCGTCGCCGGCCTCGCCCTGGCAGCGCCGTGGGGCATCGAGGGTTCGCTGAACTACCCCAAGATCGCCGTCAAGCTCGTCGTGCTGCTGGTGATCGGGGCTCTGCTGGGCATCGGTCAGGCCCGCCAGCGCAAGAGCGACGGCGGCACACCGCCGGCCGCGATCTTCTGGCTCATCGGCATCCTGACCCTCGGCAACGCCGCCGTCGCGGTGCTCTGGTAGGCGTTCAGAGAACGATCACATCGCAGTAGCGCTGCGCGGTCTTGGCGAGCTTCTTGTCGAGAGTGAGCAAGGGAATGCCGAGCGCCTCGGCGAGCGCGACGTAGCCTGCATCGTAGGCGGAGATATCGTCGCGCATCATCCAGATACGTGGGATGAGCCGCCGCAGATCGTGCCGGGCGATCTCCATAGTCAGGAGAGTGTCGACACGATCCCGCGCGGCGTGTGCCGGAAGTTCCCCACGTTGCACGTTGCTTCGCAGCGCCGACACAACTTCGATGTCAAGACCGACGTGGGAATGAAAGAACTCCGCATCCGGGAGCGTCATGCACCCGAGCAGGACCTCGACGACCGCCGAGGCATCCAGCACTACCTGTCGTTGAACCATCGCTCGTAATCCAGTTCACGTTCGGCGCGAGCCTCATCCCGCGCTCGGAGAATCTGCTCACGGCTCAAGGTGTACCCACCGGCCTCTGCGCGCGCCCGCGCCGCGGCGAGAATCTCGGCATTGCTCCGATACTGCACGAGTTGCGTCAATTCGCGCTTGACGTAATCGGACAGCGTCATCCCCTCGGTGGCGGCGCGCTCTTTGAGACGTGCGTGCACCTCATCGGGAAGATTTCTCACTTGCAACATGCGAGCCATGCTTTCATGATCGCATGTGCTCCACATGCTGTCACGCAGAATCTGTGGACAACATGCCCGGTCGTCAACTGGAGTTGACGACCGGGAGGCGTCAATGTACATTGACGGTATGGCACCGCTCACCGCATCCGCTCTCGACCCCGAGCTCGAACCGCTCGCCGAGATTCGACGGCTTCAGAGCATCCGGCGCGAGATTGCCCGCGCCGAGGAATCGCAGGTTCGCCGCGCCCGTGTTGCGGGCTACTCGTGGCAGGCGATCGCGAGCGCGCTGGACGTGAGCAAGCAGGCCGCGCACCGCAGGTACGGGCGAAGCTGACTACTCAGTCGAGGAACAGTGCGCGCAGGCGCTTGGTCGTAAAGACCAGGCCTACCGCGATCATCACGAGGTAGTAGAGCAGGTGCCACAGCATCCCGGTGTGCAGAACGCCGGTGGTCAGCCCCCGCACAAGCTCTACACCGTGCCAGAGCGGGAACACCTTGATGATCCACTGGATCACTTCGGGGTACACCGTGATCGGATACAGCGTCGCCGAGAACAGGAACATCGGCAGCAGGACGAAGTTGATCCAGTCCATGTGCTGGAACGCCTTCATATAGCTCGTGATGGCCATGCCGATACTGGCGAAACCGAAAGCGATGAGCAGCACGGCGGGCAGGGCCAAAAGCGCAGTCCACGACAGGTTCAGCCCGATGAACTGCATGATGATCATGAAGCCGGTGGCATAGAGCAGGCCGCGCAGCAGTGCGTAGAAGATCTCGCCGAGGGCGACATCGAGCGGGCCGAGGGATGTCGACAGCATCCCCTCGTAGAGCTTGCCGTAGTTCAGCTTGAAGAACACGTTCCAGGTCGAGTCGTAGATCGCGCCGTTCATCGCCGAAACCGCGAGCAGAGCGGGGGCGATGAATGCGGCGTACGAGACTTCCAAGCCTGTCGAGGTCTCTACGCTGCCGATGAGGGCACCGAGGCCGATGCCCATCGAGGCGAGATAGAACACGGGCTCGAAGAATCCCGAGAGAATGATGGCCCAGTTCGATGAGCGCGCCGCAATGAGCCCGCGCTGCACGATGACGCCGGGGTTTCCGGCCCAGAGCGAGCGGACTCCTCCGGCGCGCCGCGTCTCCCGCGAAAGCAGGGCGCTCCCGTTCTCGGTCATTCGCCCAACCTCCTTACGAAGAGGCGACGGGCGATAACGAGACCCGCGACCGTGAGCAGGGTGAGGTAGCCGAGGTGCACGAAGAGCATCCCCGGGGCCAAGACGTGCCCATAAGTGAGCGCGCGACCCAGCTCAGCGGCATGCCAGAGGGGCGAGACCCAGCCGATCCACTGCAACCACAGCGGCAGCGTCGCAAGGGGGTAGAACGTGCCCGAGAACAGGAACATGGGCATGAACAAGAACCTGTTCACCAGGGCGAACTGCCCTTTGTCGTCGCGGATCGACGAGGCGTAGGCCATCAGCGGCACACCGAAAGAGAGCCCCGCCAAGATGGCCACGAAGATCGACACCCAGCCCCACGCGAGGTTCGGCACCGCACCGAAGGCATAGAGCAGGGCGGCGTAGGCCAGCGCCACGACGACCATGCGTGCTGTTGCGCCGAACACGACGCCGGTCGCGATCTGGCCGGGCGAAAGCGCCGAGGCGCTGAAACCGAAGAAGTAGCGGCGCCACTTGAATCCGGCCATGACGGGGTAGGTGAACTCTTCGGTGGCCACCGCAATCGTCGCCGACATCAAGAGTGCCGGCGCCACGAAGACCAGATAGGAGACCTCGACGCCACCGACCACGATCGGCGCGTCGATGAGGGCCGCAAGACCCACCACGAGTCCCAGCAGGTACACGATCGGCTGGCCGAGGGCACCCGCGACGATCGTCCAGCCGTAGGCTCGCATCGCCCGCACCATGTGCTCGGTGACATACCAGCTTCCGAACTGTCGGGGCTTTCGGCCCCACTCGTTCGCCTCTACGCGAAGCTCCTCAAGCGTTGGGTGCGGCTTCAGCGCAGCATCCGATCCGCTCATTCGATCAACGACCTTCCGGTCAGCCGCAAGAAGACATCTTCGAGCGAAGAGCGCCGCACGAGCGAAGTGATCGGCTCCAGCCCCGCGGCGACGACGTGCTCGAGCGCCGCCTCGCCGTCGGGGGCATAGATGAGGATGCGGTCGGGCAGCACCTCGATCCGCTCGCCGACACCGGCGAGTCGCTTCGCGGTCTGCTCGTTCCGGTCGGAGCCGAAACGCACCTCGAGCACCTCACGCGTGGAGTATTGGCGAATGAGGGATGACGGGGTTCCCTCGGCCATGATCTTGCCCTTGTCGACCACGATGAGCCGATCGCAAAGCTGCTCGGCCTCATCCATATAGTGCGTGGTGAGCACCAGGGTGGTGCCGCGCTCTTTGAGGCGGAACAGGCGATCCCACAGCACATGCCGCGCCTGCGGGTCAAGGCCTGTGGTCGGCTCGTCGAGCAGCAGTATCCGCGGGTCGTTCATCAGACCGCGCGCGATCGTGAGGCGGCGCTTCATGCCGCCCGAGAGGGCATCGACCTTGCTCTTGGCCTTGTCTTCGAGCTGGGCGAAAGCCAGCATCTCGTCGGCCTTCTGGTGGCACACCTTGGCGGGCAGCCCGAAGTAGCGACCGTAGATGTAGAGGTTCTCGCGGGCGTTGAGCTCACCGTCGAGGTTGTCTTGCTGGGGAACGACGCCCAGGCGCGCGCGAATCTCTGGCCCGTACTGATCCGGGTCGAGCCCCAGAATGCTCAGCTCGCCCGCGGTGCGCGTAGAGACCGCGCCGATCATCTTCATGGTCGTGGACTTGCCGGCCCCGTTGGGGCCGAGCAGGCCGAAAGACTCACCGGGCGCGACCTCGAAGTCGAGGCCGTCTACGGCGAGGAAGTCGGGCTTGCCCTTGATCTTGTAGCTCTTGACGAGCCCCTGGGCGCGAATGACGGTTTCAGGCACCAGATAAGACTAGAACACCCCAGCGACATTTCGTCGCGCTCAGCCGACGCGATCCAGGCGCTCGCGCAATGCCGCGAGCTGATCACGCAACTCTGCGGGAAGGGCCGGGCCGAAGACGTCGAAGAAGGCGTCGGTGGCATCGGCCTCTGCCTGCCAGGCGACCGGGTCGACCAAGAACAGCTCTTCGAGGTCGGCCGAGGGCAAATCAAGCCCCGCGACATCCAGATCGGTGGTGTGCGGCAGGCGCCCGATGGGGCTCTCGACCGCCGAAACAGTGCCTTCGAGGCGGCGGATGATCCACTCCAAGACGCGCGCGTTGTCTCCGAATCCGGGCCAGAGGAAGCGCCCGTCGGCGCCGCGGCGGAACCAGTTCACCTGGAAGATGCGCGGTGCTTTGTCAGCGGGAACACCCTCGCCGATGCGCAACCAATGGGCGAAGTAGTCGCCCATGTTGTAGCCGCAGAAGGGCAGCATCGCGAAAGGATCGCGCCGGAGCTCTCCCACCTTGCCCTCGGCCGCGGCCGTGCGCTCAGAGGAGATCGTCGAACCGAGAAAGACGCCGTGCGCCCAGTCCGTCGCCTCGACCACGAGCGGCACGTTCGAGGCGCGACGACCACCGAAGAGGATGACATCCAGAGGCACGCCTTCGGGTGCCTCCCAGTCCGGCGACATCTGCGGGCATTGCGCTGCGGCCACGGTGAAGCGCGAGTTGGGGTGGGCCGCGGGCCGACCCGAGTCGGGCGTCCAGGGCTGACCTCGCCAGTCGATGAGCCCCGCTGGCGGTGTGTCGCTCAGCCCCTCCCACCACACATCGCCGTTGGGGGCGAGGGCGACGTTGGTGAAGATCGTGTTGCCCCAGAGCGTTTCGACCGCCGTGAGATTGGTGCTCTCCCCCGTGCCGGGTGCGACGCCGAAGAAGCCTGCCTCGGGGTTGATCGCCCACAGACGCCCGTCGCTGCCCGGACGAATCCACGCGATGTCGTCACCGAGGGTCTCGACGCGCCATCCGGGAATCGTGGGACGCAGCATTGCGAGGTTGGTCTTGCCTTCCCTTCGGCGTGCGGCAAGAC
>CAZHIU010000048.1:0-9176 GCA_964532555.1 uncultured Microbacterium sp. | reverse complement strand
CCATCGCCGACTGGCCGCTGCTGAACGCCCTGCTGAACACCGCTTCGGGGGCTGCGTGGGTGTCGCTGCATCACGGGGGTGGTGTGGGCATCGGCCGCTCGATCCATGCGGGGCAGGTCACCGTCGCCGACGGCACATCGCTTGCGGCCGAGAAGCTCGAGCGCGTCTTGACGAACGACCCCGGTACCGGTGTGATGAGACATGTGGATGCCGGATACGAGCGTGCCGTCGAGGTTGCCCGCGAGCGGGGCCTGAAGGTGCCGATGCTGTGAGCGCCCTGCTGCTGACCGGTATCGGCGAACTGACGACGAACGTCGCGGCCGCCGGTGATCGCTGTGGCACGATTCGGGATGCCGCGGTGCTGATCGAGGGCGGATTCATCGCCTGGGCGGGTGCTTCATCCGAGGCGCCTCCCGCGAGCGAGGTCATTGACGCGGAAGGGCGCGCCGTCATCCCCGGTTTCGTCGACAGCCACACCCATCTGGTGTTCGGGGGTGACCGCGCGGGCGAGTTCGCCGCTCGCATGGCGGGGCAGAAGTATTCCGCGGGCGGCATCCGATCCACCGTGGCGGCGACGCGCGCTGCCAGTGATGAGCAACTGCGCGCCCGGCTCGCGGGCTTCGTCGCCGAGTTGCACGCGCAAGGCACCACGACGTTCGAGATCAAGACCGGGTATGGCCTGAGCCTGCACGATGAGGAGCGCCTTGCGCGCCTTGCCGCGGAGGTGACCGACGAGGTCACCTTTCTCGGGGCGCATGTGGTGCCTGCGGAGTTCACCGATGAGCCGGAGGCCTACGTCGACCTCGTGGTGGGCGAGATGCTCGATGCCTGCGCTCCGCACGCGCGGTGGGTGGATGTCTTCTGCGAGCGCGGTGCCTTCACCCCGGAGCAGTCGCGGCGCGTGCTGGAGGCGGGCATCGCCGAGGGCCTTCTGCCGCGCGTGCACGGTAACCAATTGGGGCACGGCGAGGGGGTGCGCCTCGCGGCATCGCTGGGGGCGGCATCCGTGGATCATTGCACCTATCTCGACGATGCCGATATCGCGGCACTGGTGGCATCCGGCACCGTGGCGACGCTGTTGCCGGGGGTGGAGTTCTCGACCCGCCAGCCCTATCCCGATGCGCGGCGCCTGATCGACGCGGGAGTGACGGTCGCGATCGCGAGCGACTGCAACCCCGGGTCGAGCTTCACGAGTTCGATGCCGCTCATGGTGGCGCTCGCCGTGCGCGAGATGGGGATGACCGTCGATGAAGCCCTCTGGGCGGCAACAGCGGGCGGGGCGCAGGCCCTCCGCCGCGAGGATGTCGGTGTCATCGCCCCGGGCATGCGCGCGGACCTCGTGCTGCTGAACGCCCCGAGCCGCATCCACCTCGCCTACCGCCCGGGCGTGCCGCTCATCGAGCGCGTCTGGAAAGACGGCGTGCTGCTCGCGGGGTGACCAGGCTTCGGCCTTCGCCTCGGCCCTAATGCGGCGTCAGAAGCTCCCAGAAGTCGGGGGCGAGGGATGCCGCGACATCCCCGTCGTCAACGTTCCATCTAAAGAGCGCCACGGCGCAGGTGGGCATGTGCGCGATGCCGCCGCCCGAGAGCGACGCGGCAAGGTCGGTCATGCCCGGGTTGTGCGCGACCACCATCACCGAAGCGGCCCCAGAGGCCGAAGCCGCTGCCCGCAGCACGCGAGCGGGTGCGCCGTAGAGTGCGCTGTCGAGCTCGATGTCGACTCCCAAAGCCGCGCCGAAGGCGCCCGCCGTGGTGCGGGCGCGAAGTGCTGTGCTGGAAAGGATGCGCGCCGGTCGCACAGCCGCAGATGCGAGGCGAGAAGCCATCGCCGGCGCATCCCTCTCGCCGCGCGCGTTCAGCGGGCGGTCGTGATCGGGCAGACCTGGATGATCCCAATCCGACTTCGCGTGCCGCACGAGCACCAACTCGATCATCGCCTCGCCAATCCCGCGAGAAGTTCGAGTACGCACAGCGCAGCCAGGCGCACGGTGCGCCCGTCTGCGGCATCGGCGGTGGCATCCACTTCGACGATGTCGGCGCTGCGCACGGCCGCGCCGCCGGCGATCCCGCGCACAAGCGCGCGCAGTTCCCAGGCCTCCAGGCCGCCGGGAACCGAGGCGGGGCATCCGGGGGCGACCGAGCGGTCGCAGACATCGACGTCGATGTCGAGGTGCACCGGGCCACTGCCTGCTACCGTGAGCGCCGCAGCCACGACATCCGCGATCCCGCGCCGCCGCACCTCGTCGATCGTGATCACGGTGATGCCCCACTCGGTCGCGCGTCGCGCATAGGCGGGGGAGTTGGCGAAGTCGGCGATCCCGATCTGCACGATGCGGTGCGGATCAAGCCCGCCCTCTTCGACAAGACGCCGCACCGGCGAACCGTTGGAGACCCCGTCGCGCAGATCGAAGTGCGCGTCGAGGGTGATCAGCCCCGCAGCGGCAGCACCCTGCGCGACCGGCAGGGTGATCGAGTTGTCGCCGCCGAGAGCGATCACGAGATCGGATGCCGCGCTCAGCGCGCGCACACGCGAACGCACACGCTCCTCGCCCTCGGGCCCGTCGGGTCCGTCGATGTCGCCGCCGTCGGTGATGCGCAGAGTCTCGTTGATATCCAGCGGGGCGGGCGAGAGCACCGTCGGGCTGTAGCGCCTCAGTGCCTCACGCACGGCGGCGGGTGTCGCGTGGGCGCCGGTCGGCGAGAGCGAGGTGCGCCAGGCGGGAACGCCGAGGATCACCGCATCCGCCTCGGTCTCGAAGGCGGGCCACCCGCCCGCGCGCGGCCAGAGATCGTCGTGCGACAGTGCCATTCACACTCCCGGAATCAGATGGTGAGCCAGAGCGAAGATCGCGACTCCCGCGAGGGCTCCCACGATCGTACCGTTGAGGCGAATGTACTGCAGGTCACGGCCCACCATGAGTTCGATCTTCTCGGTGGTCTCTGCCGGATCCCAGCGCTCTACCGTATCCGTGATGATCGAGGCGATGTCGTGGCGGTAGCGGTCAACGAGAAAGGTCGCGGCATCCGACACCCAGGTGTCGACCCGGCGTTGAAGGCCGGAGTCTCGTACGAGGCGCTCGCCGATATCGCGCACGGCCTCGACAGCGCGTCGGCGCAGGCCGCTTTCGGGGTCGGCGAGGGCGCTGAGCAGACCGGATTTCGCGGTGTTCCAGACATCCGCCGCCAGCGCCTGCACCCGCGGGCTGTCAAAGACTGCCGCCTTTGCGCCCTCGAGCCGTGCCTGGGTCGCCGTGTCGTTCTGCAGGCTGTCAGCGAGGCGCGCGAGATAGCCGTCGAGAGCGAGGCGCGCGGGATGCTGCGGCTCTGACTGCACCGCGCGGGCGAACTTCAGCGCCTCCCGATACACGGCTTCATCGACCAGGCGCTGAGCGATCGCGGGCACCCACGAGGGCAGCCTTCGCGAGACGAGGCCGGCGAAGGCCTGCTCATTGGACCCCAGCCAGCTGGTGATCGAATCCACCGCGAGATCGACCGCGCCGTGGTGGGCATCGCTGGCAACGATGGTGCCGAGCCACGAACCGGCAGAGGGTGCCCACTCGGGCTCGATGAGATGTTCGCGGGCAAGGCTGGCCAGCAGCTCCTGCACATCGCGATCGCTGAGCGCGCGCAATACGGCGCTCGCGACGAGCGAGCCCTCGGCTACGACGCGCTCGGCGTGCGCGGGCTCTTTGACCCATTCGCCCGCCTGCCGTGCGATCTCGGTGCGGGCAAGTTTGTCGCGCACGACCTCGCTGGCCAGAAAGTTGGTCTCGACGAACTCGCCCAACGACTGCCCGATCTCGTCTTTGCGGTTCGGGATGATCGCCGTGTGCGGAATGGGCAGCCCCAGCGGCCGACGAAAAAGCGCGGTCACCGCGAACCAATCGGCGAGCGCCCCCACCATCCCGCCTTCTCCGGCTGCGCGCACATAGGCCATTCCCGGATACCGCCCCTGTAACCAGAAGCCCACGACGAAGACGATCGTCATGAGCAGCAGTGCGCCAAGGGCCACGGCTTTCATCCTGCGCAGCTCACGCAAGCGGATCTGATCGGCGGGGGAGAGCAGTGCGGGGCTCGGCGACATGCCGACATCCTCCCACGACAGTACCGGGAGGGGGTACTCTCAAGGCGTGATCGAAGACATCAAGAAGCGAGCCTTGCATCGCACCAGCATCCTCGAAGGCCAAGTGCGCGGCGTCGCGCGAATGATCGAGAACGAAGAGTACTGCATGGACATCATCACGCAGTCGCGTGCCATCCAGCGCTCACTTGAATCGCTCAATCGCCTGCTGTTGGAGAACCATCTGCGCACCCACGTCGCCCATATGTTTGCGCACGGCGGTGCGGAGCGCGACCAGGCGACCTCGGAGCTGCTGAAGGCCTTCGACTTCGAGCGGAAGTGATGAGTCGGCGAGCTCAGGCCTCGGGCGGCCCGAGAAGCGCCGTGGCCGCCGCCGCGTGGGCAGACTCCGGGTCTGAGGGGTGGAAGAGCCCCGCGAGCACATCTCGGTACAGTCGCGACAGCTCGTTGCTCGCGAAGTACGAGCCGCCCCCGGCAACGAGCATCGCGTCATCCACGATTCTCTTCGCGGTAGCAACGGCCCGGTGCTTGAGCCCCGAGAGCAGGGTAAACCAGCGGATGCCGTGGTCAGCCAGCGCGTCGACATCCCGAGCCATCGCGGCAAGTTGCGGGGGAAGGGCCTCGTATCCGAGGCTCATCTCGGCGATGCGCCAGCGGATATCGGGGTCTTGCGCGTAGTTCTTGCCGCTCTTCTTCGAGCGGCGCACCTTCGCTGTCTCGACGGCGAGTTCGAGCGCGCGGTGGGCGATGCCGGTGTAGACGGATGCCAGCAGAATCTCAAAGACGCTGAAGATGCCGAAGATCATCGGGTCAAGGCTCGGGCCCGGGTCGATCCGGCGTACGACATGTTCGGCCGGGGCGATGGCGTTGTTGAGTGTGGTCGTGCGTGACTGGGTGGCGCGCATACCGAGCGTGTCCCAGTCATCGGCGGTGGTGACGGCATCCGTGCGCTCGATGAAAGCGAAGACGAGTTTGGGGGCGTCGGGGCTGGTCGTGTCGAGGCCGTGCAGTCCGAGCTTGGTCCAGACCGGAGCCAAGGAGGTGAAGATCTTCGTGCCGGTGAAGGCATAAGAGCCGTCGGCGGCGGGTGTGGCATCCGTGTCGCTGCCGAAGAGCACGAGGTCGTTGCCGGCTTCGCTGATGCCGAAGGCGAAGACCTCGCCCGCCACGGCGCCGTCTTGCACGAACTCCATACCCGCAACCCCGCGGTCTGAGAACACTTTCGCCACGCCCGTCCAGACTAGGTGCATGTTGATTGCAAGGGCGGTCGCGGGCGATGCCGTCGCGAGCCGCTGCTGCAAGCGGGATGCCTCGATGAGCCCGAGCCCCGCCCCGCCCCGTTCTCGGGGAACCAGGATCGAGAGGTAGCCCGCCGCGCGGAGTTCTGCGAGGTCGTCGTCGGGGAAGGTGTTGTCGCGGTCGTGGGCGGCGGCGCGCTCGCGGATGCGGGCGAGCAGCTTCTCGGGTAGGTACTCGGCCGGGTCGAAGACGGTCATGGGTACAGACTACTTTTTCTGCACGCGCATCGTTACGCGAGAGTTGTTCGCTATCATGAAAGTAGCAACATCACTACATATTGGGCGGTGTCACGATGATCACCATGTCCGCACGAGCGTTCAACCAGTCCGTCGCTCAGGCACAGCGCCTCGCCGAGGAAGAACCGGTGATGGTGACCCGCCGAGGCAAACCTGCCTATGTGCTGATGAGCATCGCCGAGTACGAACGGCTGGTCGAGATCGACAACCGGCCGTTGAGTCAGCGGCTCGCCCCGGTGGATGGAGTGGACCTCGACGATGAGGAGTTCGACCGCATCCTCGTCGAGCTGCGCCGGGAGAGCGAGTTCGGCAGACCCACTATCGAGCTCGACTGATGTTTCTTCTCGATACCAATGTCGCTTCCGAGTTCCGCCGGGGCGAGCGAATGAACACGGGAGTGCGGGTGTGGCTTGACTCCGTGACGACTCGCGATCTCGCGATCAGCGTGATCACCGACTTCGAACTCGAGCGGGGGGTGCTGGTGATGGAGCGGCGCGATCCCCGTCAGGGTGCGCACTTTCGTCGATGGCTGACACAGTTCCGGCGGGAGATCGGTACTCGTATCCTCCCTGTCACACCTGAAGTCGCGCGCGTGTGCGCGAGTCTGAGCATGCCCAACCAGCGTCCCTTCGCCGAGTCCCTCATTGCTGCAACCGCGCTGAACCAAGGGCTCGCCGTCGCTACGCGGAACGTGCGCGACTTCGACGTTCCAGGGCTTTCGGTGGTGAATCCCTTTGCCTGAGAGCTGCTCCTAGGGCACGCGCACCGGCTCGGTATCGGGCTGCGGGCTCGGGTCGCGGTGGCGAAGGTCGGGGAACGCGCGCACGAACACGGTGGCGACGACGACCCCCGAGACGGCAAAGACCGCTGCGGCGAAGTAGGCACCCGAAGGCCCCGACTGATCGATGAGGATGCCCGCGATGGCCGATCCCGCTGCCGCCCCGATGAGCTGCCCGGTGCCCACCCAGCCGAAGGCTTCGGCCGTGTCGGAGAACTTCACGCTCGCGGTGGTGATCGCGAACATGACCGCCAGGGCCGGGGCGATCCCGATCCCGGCGAGGAAGAGGGTGCCTCCCAGCCAGAAGATGTTCAGCGACAGCATGGTCAGGGCAAGGCCCACCGCGACGATCGTCAAGCGTCGTGCCATCGCCCACGGCCCAATCGGCAGATGTCCGAAGGCGAGCCCGCCGGCGAGGCTTCCGATCGAGAAGACCGCCAGCACGATGCCGGCCTCGATGCCCTCGTGGCCGAAGGTTGCCACGACACCCACTTCGAGGGCGGCGCAGGCACCGATGAGCAGAAAGCCGAGCACGGTGGCAAGGGCGATCGGTGGCGTCAGCACCACCTTGCCGAAACGACGGCGGCTGCGCGGAATCCGCACGCGCCCGACTTCGGGCGAGAGGATGAACCATGCGCCTCCCAGCGCCAGGATCGCGGCGACGAGCAAGAGCCCTTCGACGGTGCCGATCTGGGTCGAGACGAAAGTGATGAGCACGGGAGAGACGATCCAGATGATCTCTTGCAGCGAAGCATCCAGAGAGAACAGGGGCGTGAGCTGCGAAGAGTTCACCATCTTCGGGTAGATCGTGCGCACGGCCGACTGGACCGGAGGCGTCGAAAGCCCCGCGAGCAGACCGAGTGCCATGTATCCGGCAAGGCTCAGTGTGAGAAGCGCGAGCCCCAACACGGCGAGCACGCAGATCGTGAGGGTGAGGGTGAGCACGCGCCGCATTCCCCATGCGCCCATCCAGCGGCTGGTGACAGGGCCGGCGACGGCTTGACCGACCGATGTCGCGGCAAGAACAAGACCCGCGGCACCGTAGGAGCCGGTCTGCTGCTCGACATGCAGGATCACCCCGAGGCTCAACATGCCGTTGGGCAGGCGCGCGACCAGTTGCGCGGCGATGATGCGCCCCACTCCCGGCGTGCGAAGAAGATCCCGATAACCTGCCACCGAACAACGATACAGGCGTCCCGGATGCCGCAGCCACGGCGGCAGCCGGCACAGCTTCTGGCCCGAAGCGCGACACGCCGAAGCGCACAATCCACAAGAAAATGAACGTCAGAACTTCGCCCTCGCTTCGAAGCTGTGGATGACCCCGCGACAAAGCTGCCGCAGCCGCGTATTTGCGCGGCAGAGACCCGACCATCGATGTGCCAAAACTGTGGATGAAATCGTGGATAAACGGTGTTGTATCTGGGGACGGCGGTGGATAACTTACACGGATGTAACTACTACCCCTTGTGGTTGCTCCCGATGTCGGTCCCTATATGTAGTATTGAGGTCCCGGCGACGGCGAAGCCGGAGAAGATGCGGGCACGAGGGAGAAATCATGACCATAACGGTGTACACGAAGCCGAGTTGCGTGCAGTGCAACGCGACCTACCGTGCGCTGGATGCCAAGGGCATCGACTACGAGATTCACGACCTGTCTGAGGACGCTGACGCCCTCGAGCAGGTCAAGGCGCTGGGTTACCTGCAGGCGCCGGTCGTCGTCACCGACGAAGACCACTGGTCGGGGTTCCGCCCCGACAAGATCGACGAACTCGCCGCGCGGCTGGCCTGATCCCAGACGCGGGATTCGAGGTGAGACATGCACACGGCAACACGAGCACCCTTGCTTGTGTACTTCTCGAGCGTGTCTGGCAACACCGCACGGTTCGTGGAGAAGCTGGGAATGCCCGCGGCCCGCATCCCGCTGCACCGCAACGAACCCGATCTGATCGTCGATGAACCTTTTGTTCTGGTCACTCCCACCTACGGCGGCGGGCAGGGCAAGAGCGAAGAGAAGGATGCAGTACCCAAGCAGGTGATCCGGTTTCTCAACGACGAGAACAACCGGCGCAACATCCGCGGAGTGATCTCTGCGGGAAATACAAACTTCGGTGAGGCGTACTGCCTCGCCGGCGAAATCGTGAGCCGCAAGTGCCAGGTGCCGCACTTGTACCGGATCGAAGTGTTCGGCACCCCAGAAGATGTTGATCGTGTGAGCGAAGGATTGGAACAATGGTGGGCATCGCAGTTCAAGAGCATGCAGAGCATGACGCAGTGAAAGACTCCGTGGCGTTCAAGAAGAACCCCGCCTACGAGGGGCTCGACTACCATGCGCTCAACGCCATGCTCAACCTCTACGACGCTGACGGCAAGATCCAATTCGACGCCGATCGTCGGGCGGCGCGCGAGTACTTCTTGCAGCACGTCAACCAGAACACGGTGTTCTTCCACTCCCTGCAGGAGCGTCTGGACTACCTCGTAGACAAGGAGTACTACGACCCCTCGGTACTCGAGAAGTACTCGATGGCCTTCATCCAGCAGCTCAACGACCTGGCCTACTCGAAGAAGTTCCGTTTCGAGACGTTCCTGGGCGCCTTCAAGTACTACACCAGCTACACCCTCAAGACCTTCGACGGCAAGCGCTACCTCGAGCGATTCGAGGATCGCGTCGTGATGACCGCGCTCGCGCTCGCCGACGGCGACGAGAAGCTTGCGATCGATCTTGTCGAAGAGATCATCGCGGGCAGGTTTCAGCCGGCGACCCCGACGTTCCTCAACACCGGCA
>CAZHIU010000047.1:0-9812 GCA_964532555.1 uncultured Microbacterium sp. | reverse complement strand
GAAACCCGAGCCCGACAGACGGCCTTTCTGGTGCCGGGGCTTGAGATCGTCATCCGTGACGACCGCCCCTCGAACGACAACACCGACAAGAGCCCAGTCGAGACCTCCTACCGTTACGAGGGAGGCATCACCGAGTTCGTGGACTTTCTCGCCCCGGATGCGCCCCTGACCAGCACCTGGCGGATACGCGGCAGCGGCACATTCACCGAGACCGTGCCCGTGCTGCAGGCGAACGGCTCGATGGCATCGACCGAGGTGGAACGCGAGTGCGCTGTCAACATCGCGTTGCGCTGGGGCACCGGCTATGACACCGTGCTGCGCTCCTTCGTGAACATCATCGCGACCCCGAAGGGCGGCACGCACCAGCAGGGTTTCGAGCAGGAACTATTGAAGGTCTTGCGCGCGCAGGTCGAGCAGAACGCGCGTCGCCTCAAGGCGGGGAGCGACAAGATCGAGAAGGATGACGTGCTGGCCGGGCTCACCGCGGTGCTCACCGTCGAGGTGCCCGAGCCGCAGTTCGAGGGGCAGACCAAAGAGGTGCTCGGCACGCCCGCGGTGCGCCAGATCGTGGCGAAGGTGCTGCGTCAAGAACTGGGTGCACGCTTCGCCTCGAGCAAGCGCGACGACAAGGCACAGACGGCTCTGCTGCTGGAAAAGGTCGTCTCTGAGATGAAGGCGCGCGTGGCCGCGCGCACGCACAAAGAGACCCAGCGCCGCAAGAACGCGCTGGAGTCCTCTTCGCTTCCGGCCAAGCTCGTCGATTGCCGCACGAACGACGTTGCCGACTCCGAACTCTTCATCGTCGAGGGCGATTCTGCCCTCGGCACGGCCAAGCACGCGCGCAACAGCGAGTTTCAGGCGCTTCTGCCGATTCGCGGCAAGATCCTCAACGTGCAGAAGGCCTCGATCTCCGACATGCTCGGCAACGCCGAGTGCGCCTCGATCATCCAGGTGATCGGCGCGGGATCGGGGCGCTCTTTCGATCTTTCTTCGGCGCGCTACGGCAAAGTGATCCTGATGAGCGACGCGGATGTCGATGGTGCCCACATCCGCACTCTCTTGCTCACGCTCTTCTTCCGCTATATGCGTCCGCTGATCGAAGATGGGCGAGTGTTCGCCGCAGTGCCGCCGCTGCACCGCGTCGTAATCGTGAACCCCGGCTCGAAGGCGAACGAAACGGTCTACACCTACAGCGAGGCAGAGTTGCACGCGCTGCTGGCGAAGCTGACGAAGGCCGGGCGGCGCTGGCAAGAGCCGATCCAGCGGTACAAGGGTCTCGGCGAAATGGATGCCGAGCAACTCGCGACGACCACGATGGACCGTTCGGGGCGTCTTCTTCGCCGCGTGCGGATGGAGGACGAAGAGGATGCGGGCCGCGTCTTCGAGCTTCTGATGGGCAACGAGGTCGCGCCGCGTCGCGATTTCATCGTCGGCTCGGCTGATCAGCTCTCGCGCGAGGCTATTGACGCCTGAGGGGGGCTGTTTTCGGCGTCTCGGGATGCGCTTCGGGATGCGTGCCCTGCGGCTTCGGTTGCGTCGACCTCGGAGGGAGGTCGACGCAAAGGCGCCGCAGGGCACGCATCCCTACGCGCTCGCGTGGCCGGGCGCGCGAGTGGCACGCATCGCTACGCACTCGCGTGGTTGGGCGCCGCAGGGTGCGCATCGCTACGCGCGTGGTGGGCGCAGTCATGCCTCGCTAGAGGCGGCGGCCGATGAAGCCGATGACAGCATCCAGCGGCTGACCGGAGGCATCGCGGCGAGCACCGGACTCGGGGAGAGCGCGCACGGCGCCATCGGGGCCGAGAGCGTAGGCGGGCGGGGGGCCGACCCAGGCGAGATTCAGCCGATCCTCGCCCTTGAGCAGCGTGTGTGCGCGCACACCGCCGGTCGCACGGCCTTTCGCGGGGAACTCCGCGAAGTTCGAGACTTTGGCGCGACCCGCATCGGTGCCGGCGATCACGGCGCCCGAGCCTGAAACGGTGACGGTCACGGCATCCTGCCCCGCGGACACCGCGCCGAAGAAGATGACGGATGCGGAAGACGAGAGGTTGATACCCGCCATACCTCCCGCAGCCGCCCCTTGCGGTCTGACCGACGATGCCGCGAAGCGGAGAAGCTGCGCATCGCTGGTGAGGAACACCAGCGATGCGCCATCCGCAGCTTCGGCGGCGCCGATCACGGCATCACCGGGCTTGAGCGCAATCGCTTCGACCTCGCTTCGCACGGGAAGCCCCGAGGGCACGAAGCGCTTGACGACACCCTGCGCAGTGCCCAGAGCCATCGGCACCTCGCTGTCGAAACGCACGAGGCCGAGCACGCGTTCCTCGCGCGCAGTGATCCCCAGATAGTCGCGCAGGGGTGTTCCCGCGGCCAGTTGGATCGAGGCGGCGGGAAGGGAGGGCAGGTCAACGGGGGAGAAGCGCAGCACCCGACCCGCACTCGTGAGAGCGCCGAGTTCGCCGCGCACAGTCGTGGCGGCGACATCCAGAATCGCATCGTGTTTGCTGCGCCGTGTCGGTGCGATGAGCGCGGCGTCATCCTCGAGTTCGACGCGGATCGCCCGACCCGTGCTCGAGAGGATGACGGTTGTGGGGGCATCCGCGATCTGCAACTCCGCGGCATCCGCCGCCGCGCGTCGTGCGACCGCGGGCTTGGCATTCATCAGCAGCGTGCGACGCGAAGTGCCGTAAGCCTCGGCCGCCCGGTCGAGCTCACGCGCGACCTGCCCGCGCAGCAGGGCGTCTGAGGCGAGCAGCTCCTGAAGTGTGGCGATCTCGGTGCGCAGGGCGTCGCGCTCGGTCTCCAGCTCGATGCGAGAGAACTTGGTGAGGCGCCGCAGACGCAGCTCAAGAATGTACTCCGCCTGCGCCTCGCTGAGCTCGAAGACCTCGCGCAGTCGCGAGCGGGCCTGCTCGCTGTCGTCAGAGGAGCGAATGAGCTGGATCACCTCGTCGATGTCGAGAATCGCGACCAGCAGCCCCTCGACCAGGTGCAGGCGCTCTTCACGCCGCCGCAGACGGTAGCGGCTGCGGCGGGTGACCACCGCAAGCCGGTGCGCGATATAGACCGAGAGGAGTTCTTTGAGGCCGAGAGTGCGCGGCTGCCCGTCCACCAAGGCCACATTGTTGATGCTGAAGGAGTCTTCGAGCGGCGTCAGCCGATACAGCTCTTCGAGCACGGCATGAGGATCAAAGCCGGTCTTGATCGCGATGGTGATCTTCAGACCGTTCTTGCGATCGGTCAGATCGGTGACATCGCTGATGCCCTGTAGCTTCTTGGCTTGCACGGCATCCCGAATCTTCTCGATGAGCCGCTCGGGGCCGATCATATAGGGAAGCTCGGTGACCACCAGGCCGGTCTTGCGCGGGCCGAGAGCTTCGACCGCGACCTTGCCGCGCACCTTGAATGCACCGCGACCGGTGGCGTAGGCGTCTTTGACGCCGTCGAGCCCGAGCACGATGCCGCCGGAGGGGAAGTCGGGGCCGGGCACGAACTCCATCAGTTCTTCGAGGCTGGCATCCGGATGCTCGAGGAGATGCACAGCCGCCGCGACCACTTCGAGCAGGTTGTGCGGTGCCATGTTCGTCGCCATGCCCACCGCGATGCCGGCGGCGCCGTTCACGAGCAGGTTCGGGAAGGCGGCGGGCAATACCGAGGGCTGCTGGAACTGCCCGTCGTAGTTCGGCACGAAATCGACGACATCCTCATCGAGATTCTCGGTGAGAGCCAGGGCGGCGGGAGCAAGGCGCGCCTCGGTGTAGCGGGATGCCGCGGGGCCATCATCGAGCGAGCCGAAGTTTCCGTGCCCGTCTACGAGCGCCACTCGTAGGGCGAAAGGCTGGGCCAGGCGTACGAGCGCATCGTAGATGGGGGAGTCGCCGTGGGGGTGAAGCTTTCCCATCACCTCGCCGACGACGCGCGCGCTCTTGACGTGGCCGCGGTCGGGGCGCAGGCCCATCTCGGCCATCTGATACAGGATGCGCCGCTGCACGGGTTTCAGGCCATCGCGCGCATCCGGCAGCGCCCGCGAGTAGATCACCGAATAGGCGTACTCGAGGAACGACCCCTGCATCTCGCTCGACAGGTCGATGTCCACGATGCGCTCCGGGGTCGCCTCGGGTGAGGGGGTGCGGGGCATGGGCTCCTGCCAAGACTGTGCGAACGGTAACGCGCTCCGCGGGCCGGCTCTCCGCAGAACGCTTCGGGCCTGTGGGAGACTGGCCCGGATGCCACTCATGCTACCTCCCGTCTCCGCGACAGCCCGGAGTGTTGTCGGGGTGGCGAGCGATCTGCTCGCTTCTCTGGCGGGCGAAGGAGGCGCCTTGCCGCCGGCGCGCTCAGTGGTGCTTGTCGTCGCCGACGGTCTGGGTGCGAATGCGCTTCGCGCGCATTCCGGACACGCCCGTTTTCTCGCCTCGGCGATGGGCCGAAGGGATGTCGCACACTCGGTCTTTCCGACGACGACGGCCTCGGCGCTGACCAGCATCCTGACCGGCGTCTGGCCCGGCGAGCACGGGCTCGTGGGCTATCGGGTGCGCCACCCCGAGCGCGAGACGCTGTTGACTCAGCTCAGCGACTGGGAAGAGTTCGGGATCGACCCGTCTTCTTGGCAGAGCGCGCCCACCGTCTTCGAACAGGCCTCGGCGCTCGGGCATCCGACTTTCGCCATCGGTGTGCCCACGCACGCCGGGACGGGCTTCACCCGGGCGATTCTGCGGGGCGCTCAGTTCTTCGGTGCGAGCACCGCGCGCGAACGGGTCGCACAGGCCTTCGCATTGGCGGCGGGCCACGAGGGCGCCCTCGTCTATTGCTATCTGCCGGAAACAGACAAAGCGGGACATAAACACGGCATGGCCTCGGCGCAGTGGGTGGCGGCTTTGGAAGAGATCGACGCCGCTCTCGCACAGCCGATTCCGAAGGGCGTGGGGATGCTTGTGACCTCAGATCACGGCATGGTCGATGTGCCGCCGCATCGACAGATCGTCATCGATGAGGGCGACGACTGCATGTCGGGCGTGAGCCTCGTGGGAGGCGAGCCGCGGATGTTGCACCTCTACCTCGACGACCCGGCCGATGCCGATGCGATAGCCGCGCGATGGCTGAGCGCGCTGGGCGATGCGGCGGAGGTGGGCACCAAGGCGGCGGCGACGCAGAGCGGTCTGTTCGGTGCGAGCGTGACGGCAGCCGCGGCATCCCGTATCGGGGACGTGCTCGTCGCGGCGCGCGGCAACCGCGCGATCTACTCGGGCGCCGATGCCTCAGGCCGGGGAATGATCGGCCAGCACGGTGCGCTCACGCCGGAGGAACTCCAGGTTCCCTATGTGCGCCTGGGTGCCTTCGCGGCCGACCGCTGAGGGCCGAGCCGAGGCTCGTCTGAAGAACGGGGCGTCAGTCATCGCTGCGCGTTCCGAACACGATGTCATCCCACGCGGGGAGCGTCTCGCGTCGTCGCCTGCGACCGCTGTCTTCTGAGCGTGCCGGTTCGGGAGGGATGAAGTCGTTGAACTCGAAGTCCAGATCGCTCGGGGTCTCTTCTTCGATGGCGTCAAAGAGCGCGATGGGCGTTGTCGCCCGCCCGCCGTCATGCTCATCACCCATCGGCAGACCCTCGCGCTGGCCACGCCGCCGCCGCAGCGCTTCGAGCAGATCGGCTGTGCCGATCTCGGGCGGGGCCTCTTCGGGCGCGCGACTCATCGCCGCTTCTTGCGCGGCCAGACTCGCGCGCGGGAACTCGACGAGTTCGGACTCGGGATCCGGCATCGCACGCGGGCCGAAGGCACCCGAGTCGAATCGCGAATCGTCTTTATAGGGCGAGTTGCTCTCGGTCTCCAGCGCGCGCAGTCTCGGAATCAGACTCTCGGCGCCCGCTCCCTGTCGCGACAACTGGGTGGCTGCGTCGTTGCTGGGTGCGAGAGTGCTGCTGCGCGGGTCGAAGCTCCAACGAGCGTCGTGCGAGATCTCGTTGGCGACGAACTCCAGCTTGATCGTCCATCCGCGCTCGTCTTTCCAACTCGCCCAGTGCTCTTCGGATGCGTTGAGGTCGAGCAATCGTGCGCGGATGGCGCTGCCGAAGCTCGGCTGGGAACCCGGGTTGATCTCACCCCCGAGAAGCACCGGCGCGGCAAGGGCCTGATCGATGACGTGCTCGCGTTCGGCGATGACGGGGCCAGCAAAGCGTTCCACGTCATCGAGGGGGACGCTCAGAAGTTCCGCGGTCTCTTCTGCCGTGAGCCCGGCGCGGATGTGCTTTTGAATCTCGCGCGGGTTGATCGTGGCGAAGCGGGGCAATTCGGCGGGCTGGGTGTGCTGGATCGCTCGCCGCAGTAGATCGTTGATGGGCAGCGCGAAGCGCTCACCGGTTTCGGTGGCGAGAACGAGCACGCCGTCCTCGGTGCCGACGATCGTGACATTGTGCATAGGAATGCCCCTCTGCTGGGTCTGCGTCAATGCTGACACGCCCGCACAAAACAGCCGGGAACACTGTGGGCGTGCCGTGAGTTTCATCAGATACGGGTCGGTCATTTGCGAAATGCTCGGCAGTCGTGCAAACTATCGCCGCTGACACGAAGCCGATAACCGATCACCCAGCACAACGGAGAACCCTCGCATGGCAACCGATTACGACGCCCCCCGCAAGAGCGACGATGACAGTGAGTCGATCGAAGCTCTGAAGGAGCGTGTGCCCGACAAGCTCTCGGGAACGGTCGATGTCGAGGATGCCGACAACCCCTCGGGCTTCGAGTTGCCCGGCGCAGACCTGTCAGACCTTGAGCTAGACGTGGTGGTGCTTCCCGCGCAGAGCGACGAGTTCACCTGCATGAGCTGCTTCCTGGTGAAGCACCGCTCTCAGTTGGCCCGTGAGGATGCTTCGGGCTCGATCTGCAAGGAGTGCGCCTGAGTTCGTGCCGCCTCGATAGCGGCCGCAAGACGATCCGGTGTTCTTGTTGAGATCGTCCAGTTGGTCACCGGGTCGTCCGGGTCCTCGATATCCACGACGACAAGTGCGTCGATCCCGCCTCGAATGAGGTGCCAGCCCCGCGCGGAAAGACCCGGCCCGCGGGCGTGGCGGGCGGCATCCCCCGTATGCGCACGCACTTCGCCGAGCCAGCGTGCGTCGATATGCGCGCGTCCGGCGTAGAGCACCGTGCCGACGACGGCGATGCGGGGCGAGATCGCCACGGCCAGCAACATCACGAGCACCGTGATGGCAAGGCCGAGCGTGAGGGCAAGCCCCGCACCGACCGGAACGAAAGACAGCGCCACCATCGGGCCGAGCAGAGCGAGGGCCACGAAGAACGCCAGGCTTGGGGTGAGGCGCTCGCGATAGCGCGTGGGGGTGTCGTGCGACAAGTTCTGCATTAGCCTCATGGGGTGACCGATTCTGTGGATATCCCCATTATCGCCGCCGAGGCGCCGCAATACGCCCACCCCGGCGATGCCGGTGCTGATCTGGTGTCGACCGAGCAGAGACGACTCGAACCGGGCGAGCGCGCCCTCATCGGCACGGGCGTGAGCATCGCGCTCCCGGATGGCTACGCCGCCTTCGTCGTGCCGCGCAGCGGTCTGGCCGCCAGGCACGGCATCACGATCGTGAACGCGCCCGGAACCATCGATGCCGGCTACCGCGGTGAGATCAAAGTGACGCTGCTGAACACTGATCGCTCGAGCGCGTACGATGTCTCCGTCGGCGATCGCATCGCCCAGTTGATCATCATGCCCGTCACGCGTGCGCGGTTCATAGCTGTCGCGGAGCTACCCGAGAGCGCTCGCGGGCAGGATGGCTTTGGTTCCACCGGTTACCAGGCGGCTTCGGAGGCCGCGAGAGCAGGAAAGACACCATGACCGAAGAGAACGCGTCGAACCATAAATCGGCTCCCGCGGATCGGGCGGGTTCCGGGCCTTTCGACGAGTCCGAGACGAACCCCGTGCGCCCCTATATCGACCTCGGCGGCATCAAGTTTCTGCCGCGCGAGGGCTTGAATCTGCGTCTCGAGGTCGAAGAGCAGTCCAAGCGCATCGTCGCGGTCGGCTTCGACTACGCCCGTTCCACCCTCCAGGTGCAGCCGTTCGCCGCCCCGCGAAACGGGGGGCTATGGCACGAGACCCGACAGCAGATTCGCGAGCAGATCGCCCAGCAGGGCGGGCGAGTGGAAGAACGCCAAGGGCCGTTCGGGCCGGAGCTGTTGGCCGAAGTTCCCGCGGCCGCCAACGAGCGCGGCGGGATGCGACTGGCCCGTTTCATCGGCGTGGACGGCCCCCGTTGGTTCCTGCGCGGCGTGATCGGGGGAGCGGGAGCATCCAAGCTCGAATCGGCGGCGGCCATCGAGGATCTCTTTCGCTCGGTTGTCGTGGTGCGCGGGAGCGTGCCGATGCCACCGCGAGACCTCATCCCGTTGAAGATGCCGGCGACACCGGGATCGGCGTGAGCGGGCAGGCAGGCGCAGCATCCGAAGACGCGGATGCCACCGCGCCCGAGAACGAACCGGGTGCTGCCGAGCTCGTCGGCCAAGCCCTCAGCGCCGCAGCCTTGCGCGCGGGGATCGATCCCGATGCGGAGACCTCGCTCGGGCATACGATCTGGCAGGTGATCGGGGGATGGCGCGGGGTGGCCGAATCGACCCTTCCCCTTCTGACCTTCATCGTCAGCTACACAACCACACAGAACCTTCCGCTCGCACTCGGCCTCTCGGTCGGCGTGGCGGCGCTGTTCACTCTCCTTCGTCTGTTGATGAAGTCGCCACCGGTGGCGGCGCTCTCGGGGCTGATCGCGGCGGTCTTCGCGGCGAGCATCCCTTTCTTCACCGGCCGCGCCGAAGACCAGTTCATCGTCGGGTTCATCACCAACATCGCCTACGGCTCGGCCTTTCTCATCTCTGCGCTGGTTCGTTGGCCGCTCATCGGCGTCGTGGCCGGTTTTCTCAACGGGGAACGCTTCGCCTGGCGTGAGGATGCGCGAAAGCGCCGTGTGTTCTTCTGGCTCTCGCTGGGCTGGGCTGGGGTGTTCTTCGCGCGTCTGGGCGCCCAGTTGCCCTTCTATTTTTCGGGCGATGTGGCCACGTTGGGCACCGTGAAGCTCATCATGGGGGTGCCGCTGTTTGCCACCATGCTGGCCGTGACTTGGGTGGTTGCGCGGCGACTCTATCCCCGTGGGGCGGATGCCGACGATCCTGTCGCCGCGTGATAGGATTTATCTCGACATCAAGATATATTCTCGGTGTGGACGCAGGGTGTGGCTAAGGCGAGCCTTGCTAGCCGAGGTCTTGGATGACGAGGATGATGGAGCAAGCGCCCATCCGAGCAAAGGAGACGGATTGTGTCCACGGTGAACAGCTTTGGAGCCAAGAGCACCCTGAGCGTTGGCAGCACTGCCTATGAGATATTCCGCCTGGATGCGGTGGCCGGCTTCGAGAAACTCCCCTTCAGTCTCAAGGTGCTGCTGGAGAACCTGCTGCGCACAGAAGACGGCGCGAACGTCACCAAGGAACAGATCGAGGCGCTGGGCGCGTGGGATCCGGGCGCCGAGCCGAACACCGAGATCCAGTTCACGCCCGCACGCGTCGTGATGCAGGACTTCACCGGGGTGCCGTGTATCGTCGACCTCGCCACCATGCGCGAGGCGGTGACCGATCTCGGGGGCGATCCCGAGAAGATCAACCCGCTCTCTCCCGCCGAACTCGTCATCGACCACTCCGTCATCGCCGATCTGTTCGGCACCGAGAACGCGCTCGAGCGCAACGTCGAGATCGAGTACGAGCGCAACGGCGAGCGGTATCAGTTCCTGCGCTGGGGCCAGACGGCGTTCGACGACTTCA
>CAZHIU010000046.1:2655-9918 GCA_964532555.1 uncultured Microbacterium sp. | reverse complement strand
GATAACCGCTGAAAGCATCTAAGCGGGAAGCCGGCCTCAAGATGAGACTTCCATGCCTTCGGGCGAGAGGCTCCCAGCCAGACTACTGGGTTGATAGGCCGGATGTGGAAGCGTGGCAACACGTGAAGCTGACCGGTACTAATAAGCCGATGACTTGATAACACTTACCTTGTTTGAATTTCTTGAACAAGATGCTTGCGTCCACTGAGTGGTTCTCGATGTACGGTCGAGAACCGCATAACAACTTTTGTTGTGCAGACTGAAACGTCAATAGTGTTTCGGCGGCCATAGCGAGAGGGAAACGCCCGGTCCCATTCCGAACCCGGAAGCTAAGCCTCTCAGCGCCGATGGTACTGCAGGGGAGACCCTGTGGGAGAGTAGGACACCGCCGGACTTCTTCTGTGAAAGGGCCACCCAACGTTGGGTGGCCCTTTCACGTTAAGCGATGAAAAATGCAGGAGGATGGGGACATGAGCTCGGATAAGCGTCTCTACAAAAAGCGTGACGATCAGCGGAAGTCTCGTCCGCCGCAGAGCGAAGAACGTCGGATTCCTGGTCCCGCTATCCCCGAAGAGATCACGCCAAAAGATCTGCACCCTTCGGCCCGCAACGAGCTGAAGACGCTCAGCAAAGAGAACGCCGATGAGGTGGCCCGCCACCTCGCGATGGCGGCGCGGCTGATCGACGAGCAGCCGACGCTCGCGCACGAGCACGCTTTGGCGGCATCCCGTCGTGCCGGACGCATCGCGATCGTGCGTGAGACCCTCGCGATCACGGCCTACGCGATCGGTGATTTCGCACTCGCTCTGCGAGAGCTGCGCACCTATCGGCGCATCTCTGGCAAAGACGATCAGATCGCGCTCATGGTCGATTGCGAGCGCGGCGTCGCGCGGCCTGATCGTGCCCTCGAAGTCGGGCGCACGGCCGATCGCAGCGCCCTGCCGACCGAGACGCGGGTGGCGCTCGCTATCGCCATGTCGGGTGCGCGGTTGGATCGCGGCGAGCTCGAACTCGCGCTGGCCGAGCTCGACATCCCGGAACTCGACCCCGAGCGGGCTTTCGCGTGGAGCCCCGCGCTTTTCGCCGCCTACGCCGCGGTGCTCGAGGATCTCGGGCGCGCCGAAGAGGCGGCGTTCTGGGCCGAGCGAGCGGATGCGGCATCCGCCGCTCTGGACGCGGTGGCCGCCCCGCACGATGAGATCATGATCGAGGATGCGCTGGTCGACGATGCTGAAGAAGCCTAAGCCGACGCCCCTCGACGGCGTCGACGTGCTGTTCGCCGACCTCGATGGCGTGGTCTACGCGAGCGAGCTCGCGCTGCCTCACGCGGTGCAGAGCCTGAACGAGGCCGCCCGCGAGCGTCGCATCGGCTACATCACCAACAACGCCTCACGCACCGATCAGATGGTGGCCGCGCAGCTCAACGAGCTGGGTTTGACGGTGGCACCGAGCGAAATCGTGACCAGTCCGCAGGCGGCGATCCGGCTGCTGACGCAGAAGGTGCCGGCGCCCGCGACGGTTCTGATCATCGGAGGTGAGGGTCTGTTCGTCGAGGCCGAGCGTGCCGGATACACGGTGACGCGCAGCGCGGCAGATGCTCCGAGTGCGGTGGTGCAGGGTTTCTCGCCGGATGTCTCGTGGACAGATCTGGCCGAAGCGGCCTTCGCGTTGCAGAAGCCCGAGGATGAGGGCGGCATCCCCTGGATTGCGACGAACACCGACTGGACGCTTCCGCGTGCGCGTGGGGTCGCGCCCGGCAACGGCACCCTTGTCTCGGCGGTGCACACCGCGATCGGGCGATTGGCGACGGTGGCCGGCAAGCCCGAGGTGCCGATCTTCGCCGAGGCGGTGGCACGTTTCGGGGCGCAGCATCCGCTCATGGTGGGGGATCGCCTCGATACCGATATTCTCGGTGCGTCTCGTGCGGGTATCGACTCGGCGCTCGTGCTGACGGGTATCGACCGGCCGAAGCATGTGCTGGCCGCTCCCCAGGGTTCGCGGCCGACCTTCGTGTTGACCGATCTGCGTGAGCTGCATCTGCCCTACCCGGTGACGACGCAGAAGAACGGTGTGACTCGTGTCGGCGAGGCGGCGGTGCGCATCGAGGGTGCCGAGATCGAGGTTCTTGCGACGGGTTCGCGACAGATCGATCTTTTGCGGGCGGGGGCACACGCGATATGGCACAGTGGGATGGCGATCTATGCGTTCCGGGTGCCCGAGATTCTCTACGCCGACCCCTTTCACCGGCACTGAGCGCGGGGCTCTTAGCTATCGGAACATCCAGAAAAGCCACTCGTACCCGACCCACTCGTACCAGCACACCGTGTCGATTGGCATGTGGCTGGCGCAGATATGGGCGAATCCCAGTCTCACGATGAAAAGAATGAAAAGAATCAGCAGTATCGAGCCCGCGACGATCAGCACCCAGGATTTCCTCCGCGACACCGTTGACACTCGCGTTCTTCGGTCAGTTACCGGTGAGATGTCGCTGAAGATCGTGAGCGGCATCAGGATGGGTGGCGTAGGCAAGTTTATGCCCTACCGCAATGGCGACATGACCCCTCTTGGAACGGTATACCGAGATTTCCGCGTATTCCCGCTCGATGGCGGTCGCTGTCTCGTCAAGGAGGTCTGATTTGGTGAGGACGATTCCGCGGTCGGGGATGCCCATCAGACTTCCGTCTTCGAAGCTAATCATCCAGTTCACAACGTTGCACTTCTCGACTCCGAGGGAAGCCAACTCCCATGCCTGGACGTGCTTCTCCTTCTCACAATCGACACCTATTGACGGTTGATGCGGCACAAACGATACCGCCGTCAACAATAATGTGAGCCCAAGAATCGAGGGAGCGAGCTTGATAGCCATATCCCTCCTTAGGAACACCACGCTGTCGAGAGTCTTCGACGACCATGTATTGTCACGCTAGAGCACCGCCCAACGCGAGTCAACGATGAGTGTTCCTCGCGGCCACCCCCGGCTCTCTCGTAGAGTAGAGAGGTGAGCGAACGGGCCAGCGCGGAAGAGAAGGATGCCCTGTGGAGCCGCCTGCGCGTGATCGAGGGCCAACCGCTGCCGGAACGCGCCGGAGCCTACGCGGCGATGCACGAAGAGATCTCCCGCCGTCTCGACTCCGGCCCCCCGCTGGATGACCCCAGCGGCGACGGCATCGGGGGAGAATGACCCGCCTGGATGCCGCCCTCGCGGCGCGAGGGCTTGCGCGATCGCGCACCCAGGCGGCATCCCTCATTGCGGCAGGCCTCGTCAGCGTCGATGGTCGTCAGGTGCTCAAGGCCTCGCATCCGGTTGCGGATGACGCGAACCTCACCGTCGCGGCGAACGATCACTACGTGAGCCGAGCCGCGCACAAGCTCATCGCCGCGCTCGACGGCTTCGGGATCACCGTTGCCGGCCGCCTCGCGCTCGACCTCGGTGCCTCGACCGGCGGCTTCACCCAGGTGCTGCGCGAGCGGGGGGCACGCCGCGTTCTCGCGGTGGATGTCGGGCACGGGCAACTCGCCGCATCCCTGCGCGCTGACCCCGGCGTCGTCAGCGTCGAGGGCTTCAATGTGCGCTATATGACACCCGAAGCCCTTGCCGAAGCGACGGGTGAGATGGAGGCACCCGCCGTGGTCGTGGGCGACCTCTCTTTCATCTCGCTGGAACTGGTGCTGCCCGCCATCGCGGCCGTTGCGGCGAAGAGCGCCGACATCGTGCTGCTCATCAAGCCTCAGTTCGAGGTCGGGCGCACCGGCGTGCGCGGCGGACTCGTGACCGACCCGGCGACGCGAGCCGACGCGGTCGCGCGGGTCGTCTGGAGCGGGTGGGATGCCGGCCTCGGCATGCGCGGCATCTTGCCCTCCCCCCTGCGCGGAACGCACGGGAACGCCGAATACCTTGTGCATATGTCGCCCGGCGACGGAAGCAATCCGTCAGAATGGACTCAAACGATCAACACACTGGCGGGAGGGCGATGAGCGAGCGCAACATTCTTGTGGTCGTGCACGCCGGGCGAAACGACACTGTTGAGGCGGCGCGGCGCGTGGTCGAAGCGGTACGTGCCGCGGGCGCGCGGCCGGTGTTCACCGCCGAAGATCATCGGGCCTTGCACGACGATGTTTTCGCGGGTGTTGCGGTGCTGGGCGAGCAGGTGGCGGCCGGCGAGCTCGAGATCGCCATCAGTCTCGGCGGCGATGGCACGATACTGCGCGCCGCAGAACTCGTGCGCGAGGGTGCGGTGCCTGTGCTCGGTATCAACATGGGGCACGTGGGTTTTCTCGCCGAAATCGACCGCGAGGCAATGGACGAGGCGGTGCGCCGCGTCATCGATCGCGACTACACCGTCGAAGAGCGTCTCGCACTCTCGGTCGAGGTGCAGGATGCCGATGGCGCCGTGGTCTACGAGACCTGGGCACTCAACGAGGCAACGGTCGAAAAGGCCAGCCGCGAACGCATGATCGAGGTGGTCATCGAGATCGACGAGCGCCCGCTCTCGAGTTTCGGATGCGACGGCATCGTCGTATCGACGCCGACCGGTTCGACCGCCTACAACTTCTCGGCGGGTGGCCCGATCATCTGGCCGACCGTCGAAGCCATCGCCGTGGTGCCGCTCTCGGCGCACGCCCTTTTCGCGCGCCCGGTGGTGGTGAGCCCCGAGGCCTGCGTGGTCATCGAGGTGCTCGAGCGCACCGATGGCGCCGGCATCCTCTGGTGTGACGGAAGGCGCTCGCACGAGCTTCCGCCCGGTGCCCGCGTGGCCGTGCGCCGCTCGCCCTCGCCGGTGCGTTTGGCGAGGCTGCATCCGACCGCTTTCACGAATCGCCTGGTCGAGAAGTTTCACCTGCCGGTGGACGGATGGCGGGGCAGCGCCGCCCGGGGGCGGTCATGATCGAAGAGATACGCATACGCGAACTCGGCGTGATCGCCGATGCCACCCTTCCCCTCGGCCCGGGCTTCACCGCGATCACGGGCGAGACGGGTGCGGGCAAGACCATGGTGGTCACCGGGCTCGGCCTGTTGCTGGGTGCGCGTGCCGATTCGGGCACCGTGCGCTCGCAGGCGGTGCGTGCGTCCGTCGCCGGCGTGTGGCTCGTGCCCGAAGGCGGGCTGATCGGCCAGATCGTCGCCGAGGCGGGGGGCGAGCTCGAACCGAGCGGCGCGGGGGATGCCGAACTCTATATTTCACGCACCCTCACCGCCGAGGGCCGCAGTCGCGCGAGCGTCGGCGGCAAGCCGGCACCGGCGAGCGTGCTGGCGGCGCTCGCCGATGAGCTTGTGGTGGTGCACGGGCAATCCGAGCAGTTGCGGCTGCGTTCCGGGGCCGCGCAGCGCGACGCCCTGGATCGTTTCGGCGGTGCGTCGCTCTTGGCGACACGCGAACGATACGCAACCTTGTGGGAGCGGTGGCGGGTGCTCGACGAGCAGCTTCAGGCCCTGCGTGAGAGCGTCGAGCAGCGTCGTCGCGAGGCCGAGGATCTGCGCGCGACGCTCGCACAACTGGATGCCGTCGCCCCCGAAGAGGGCGAGGACAAAGCCCTCGCCGCGCGCGCCGAGCGTCTCGCGAACGCCGAGGAGCTGCGGCTGGCCGCGGCGCAGGCACGCGAGATGCTCGCGAGCGACGACGATGCGGTTGACGCGGCAACGCTCCTGTCCAATGCCGAGCGCACGCTCGGGCGGGTGAACGATTCCGTGCTCGCGGGAATCGCCGAGGCGATCGCCGATGTGGGCTTCCGCGCGGCGGATGTCGCGGGCCGCCTCTCGGCCTACCTCGCCGATCTCGACGAGTCCGGCCCGCACGAGCTGGCCACCGTCGAAGAGCGTCGGGCGGCCATCGGCGCCCTCGTGCGCGCGCACGGTTCGCTCGATGCGGCACTTCAGTTGTGGCAGACGGGTGCCGTGCGCCTCGCCGAACTCGACGACGATGACGACCGCGCCGAGCGTTTGGATGCCGAGCGGGCCGCCGCACGGGCGGAACTCGACGAGGCCGCGGACGCACTCACCGCGGCGCGCACGGCGGCCGCGGCGCGACTCGGCGAATCGGTCACCGAAGAGCTGCACGCGCTGGCGATGCCCGACGCCCGGCTCGAGGTCGCCGTGACCGTCGGCGTGGAGAGCGTGCACGGTCGCGACGATGTCGCGCTGCTGCTCACCCCGCATCCCGGGGCCTCTGCGCGCCCGGTCGCGCGCGGGGCATCCGGCGGCGAACTCTCGCGCGTGATGCTGGCCATCGAGGTGGTGATCGCCGCGGCCGACCCTGTGCCGACCTTCGTCTTCGATGAGGTCGACGCCGGTATCGGCGGGGCCGCGGCCATCGAGGTGGGTCGGCGTCTGGCGCGTCTGGCCGAGTCATCCCAGGTGATCGTGGTGACCCATCTCGCCCAGGTGGCGGCCTTCGCGAGCAATCACCTGAGCGTGGTGAAGTCTCACGACGGGCAGGTAACGGCATCCAGCATCCGGCAGCTTGACGGTGCCGAGCGCGAAGCCGAGATGGCCCGGCTGCTGTCGGGCATGGCGGATTCGGATGCCGCACTCACTCATGCCCGCGAGTTGCTGGGCCTCGGCGCCCGCAGCAACTGATAGGCTCGAAGTCCGTGAAGCAGAGTATCCGCGAGCGGGCAGAGAACGACACCACCAAGCACATCTTCGTGACGGGCGGTGTCGTTTCGTCGTTGGGTAAGGGGCTGACCGCGGCGAGTCTCGGCAATCTGCTCACCGCGCGGGGTCTGCGCGTGGTCATGCAGAAGCTCGACCCCTATCTCAACGTCGATCCCGGCACGATGAACCCTTTCCAGCACGGCGAGGTCTTCGTCACCGATGACGGCGCCGAAACCGACCTCGACATCGGCCACTACGAGCGCTTTCTCGACATCAACCTCAGCCAGGCCGCCAACGTCACCACGGGTCAGATCTATTCACAGGTGATTCAGCGCGAGCGCCGCGGCGAGTATCTGGGCGACACGGTTCAGGTCATCCCGCACATCACCGACGAGATCAAGCGCCGGATGCGACTGCAAGCCACCGAAGAACCTCGCCCCGATGTCATCATCACCGAGGTCGGCGGCACCGTCGGTGACATCGAGTCGCAGCCTTTTCTCGAATCTGCGCGGCAGCTTCGCCACGAACTCGGTCGCGACAACGTCTTTTTCGTGCATGTCTCGCTCGTGCCTTTCATGGGGGCCTCGGGCGAGCAGAAGACCAAGCCCACGCAGCACTCCGTTGCCGCGCTTCGCTCCATCGGCATCCAGCCCGACGCACTCGTGCTGCGC
>CAZHIU010000046.1:0-2645 GCA_964532555.1 uncultured Microbacterium sp. | reverse complement strand
CACCGTCGATCTGCCGAGCATCTACGACATCCCCTCGACGCTCAACGAGCAGGGTCTCGACGGCTATATCGTGCGCCGCCTGGGTCTTGTCGAGCGCGCGGGCGAGGTGGACTGGACGCGCTGGCAGAAGGTGCTGCAGGCCGTGCACAACCCCAAGCACGAGGTCACGATTGGCCTGGTGGGCAAATACATCGACCTGCCGGATGCCTATCTCTCGGTCACCGAGGCGCTGCGCGCCGGTGGCTTCGCGCACGAGGCGCATGTGAACATCCGCTGGGTTCCCTCCGACCTCTGCGAGACTCCCGAGGGGGCAGCCAAAGCGTTGGGCGAGCTGGACGGCATCTGCGTGCCGGGTGGTTTCGGCATCCGGGGCATCGAGGGAAAGATCGGGGCGCTGCGCTTCGCGCGCGAGCAGGGGATGCCCGCGCTCGGCCTGTGCCTGGGCTTGCAGTGCATGGTGATCGAGTATGCCCGCAACGTGGCCGGTATCGAGGCGGCGTCGTCGAGCGAGTTCGACCCCGACACGAGCGAGCCGGTGATCGCGACGATGGCCGAGCAGGTCGACATCCTCTCTGCCGGTGACCTCGGGGGCACGATGCGGCTGGGGCTGTATCAGGCGGAGCTCATCGAGGGTTCGCTCGTGCGCGAACTCTACGGTGCCGGCGAAGCGAGCGAACGCCACCGTCACCGTTACGAGGTGAACAACGCCTACCGGCAGCGTCTGGCGGATGCCGGGCTGGTCTTTTCGGGGTTGAACCCCGAGCTGGGACTCGTCGAATACGTCGAGTTGGGGCGCGAGACGCATCCCTTCTACATCGCCACCCAGGCCCATCCCGAGTTGCGCTCACGCCCGACCACGCCCCATCCGCTGTTTCGTGGGCTCGTCGAGGCGGCGATCCAGCGCCACCGTGCCAGCGAGCTCTTCGATGTCACCGAGGATGTCACCGACGACGTTGCGGGCGATGGCTAGGCACGAGGCCGGGGTCTCGCGTGCAGCTTGACCGCGCGCTCGACGCCTATCTGCGCCATATCGCGGTCGAACGCGGCTTCTCGATCCACACGCAGGATGCCTATCGGCGCGACCTTCGCGGTTACCTGCAGTGGCTTGCCGAGCAGGGGGTCAGCGACACCTCTGAGGTGACCTCGACTCTTGTCGCACGTTTCGCGGCCGAGCATGCGACGGCCGAACCACCGCGTGCGGCATCGAGCCTTTCGCGGATGCAGTCCTCGGTAAGGGGCTGGCATCGCTTCCTCGCTCGCGAGGGCATCGAAGAGGATGACCCGGCCCTGCGACTGCGCCCGCCTAAGCTGCCGCGACGGCTGCCCAAGGCGCTCACCATCGGGCAGGTCGAACAGCTCTTGGCCGCGCCCGCAGCGGACGAGCCCATCGGCATCCGGGATCGGGCGCTGCTCGAACTGCTCTATGCGACCGGCGCGCGCGTGTCTGAGGCGGTGGGTCTCGACGTCGACGATGTGACCCAGGGCGATCTGCTGCGCGTGCGCGGCAAGGGCGACAAAGAGCGGATCGTGCCGCTCGGCTCTTATGCGCGGGCGGCGATCGACGCCTATCTCACGCGTGTGCGACCGGCGCTCGCGGCGCGAGGGCGGGCTTCTTCGCGCCTCTTTCTCGGCGCGCGTGGCGCACCGATGACGCGGCAGGGGGCGTGGCTTGTGATCCGCGCCGCCGCCGAGGGGGCGGAACTCACCAGCGCCATCTCGCCCCATACTCTGCGCCACTCCTTCGCCACGCACCTTCTGCAGGGCGGCGCGGATGTGCGGGTCGTGCAGGAACTGCTCGGACACGCCTCGGTGGCGACCACCCAGATCTACACGCACGTCTCGGTCGATGCCCTGCGGGATGTCTACCTCACCGCCCACCCGCGCGCTCGATAGAATCAAGCGAGCACAAGGACGCGGTGCAAGAAAGCGGAGTTAGTCGTGGCAGGCAAGCAGAACGATGCCCCCGTGGGGCTGACGGGGCGCCCCTATCAGGGCTTTCCGACACCGCCGAAGCTCGACTCCCACGGCCCCGCCCGTATCATCGCCCTCTGCAACCAGAAGGGCGGCGTCGGCAAGACGACCACGGCGATCAACCTCGGCGCAGCCCTCGCCAACTACGGTCGCAAGGTTCTCGCCGTCGATTTCGACCCGCAGGGCGCGCTGTCGGCGGGCCTGGGCATCCACACCCACGACATGCCGACGATCTACGATCTGCTGCTGGATGCGAAGCGCGATCCGCGCGAGGCGATCGTGCCGACGCGGGTCGAGGGCCTCGATCTGCTGCCGGCGAACATCGACCTCTCCGCGGCTGAGGTGCACCTCGTCTCCGAGGTCGCGCGTGAGACGATCCTCTCGCGGGTGCTGCGGCGCGTGCAGGATGACTACGATGTCATCCTCATCGACTGTCAGCCCTCGCTGGGTCTGCTCACGGTGAACGCGCTGACGGCGAGCCACGGCGTCGTCATCCCCCTGGAATGCGAATACTTCGCGCTTCGCGGGGTGGCACTGCTTGTCGAGACAATCGACAAGGTGCGCGAGCGGCTGAATCCCGCGATCAAGCTCGACGGGGTGCTCGCGACGATGTACGACCCGCGCACGCTGCACTCGCGCGAGGTTCTCGAGCGGGTGGTCGAGGCCTTCGGCGA
>CAZHIU010000045.1:0-10635 GCA_964532555.1 uncultured Microbacterium sp. | reverse complement strand
TCTCGCACTTGAGCAGCACATCGGATGCCCCGGCATCCCGCAGTCGCGCGACCCACTTGGCGGGTTCGACATAGAGCACGCGAGTGTCATTGAGTGAGGTGGGCGCGAGGATGCGCGGGTAACGCACGCCCTCGCGCACATTCTCGTAGGGGCTGTAGGACTTGATATAGGCATACGGGTGTCAAAGGGTCCGATAATGAACGTTCTGTCAACCGTCCTCGAGTCTTTCTTCCCGATCACGACATCAGCGAGTTCCTGTCTTTGGTCACCGAAAAAGCATTCTCACAAGCCCCAGTCAAGACCGGCACAGGCTTTGCACTCATCACAACCAATGCGGTGGCTAGATGGTTCGCCGCCAACATGGCGAAACAGGGTGGGATCGTTGACATGGCGCCCATCAGCGATGTGCTAGCTTTCGCTGAAGCTGGCGACCAGCTGCGCACAGCAACGCCCACCACAACGGTAGTCGAAGCAATCAACACGCTGTCCGGTCAAGCCCGGCCGAACCAAGAACCACCGGCAGCACTGTTGCTACTTGGCAAAGTGGGCGAACCGCCACAAGCACTCTGCACGCGTGCTGACCTGGCGTTGCTTTACGCGCAGCTCGAGATTTAGCCGCCAGCATCCGCCAGAATTGAGTCATGGCCACGACATTCACTCTCGTCACTGAATGCAAAGCCGATGCCGCCACCATGTTCGACATCTCACTAGACATCGACGCTCACCTCGAATCGATGAGCCGATCAAAAGAGCGCGCCATCGATGGCGTCACATCGGGACGCATCGACTTGGGCGAAACCGTCACCTGGCGTGCACGCCACTTCGGCATTTGGTTCACCATGACCTCAAAAATTACCGACCTCGAGCGCCCTTGGCGGTTCGTAGACCAACAAGTGCGTGGGCCCTTCAAAACCTTCATCCACGAGCACACCTTCGAAAACACTTCGAATGGATGCCGCATGACCGACACGATCACCGTCGCATCCCCTACCTTCGGCGCCCTCGCCGAACGTCTAGTGCTCGTCCCCTACCTGCGGCGCCTCATCCGGCTAAGAAACGCCACCCTGCTTCGCAGAGTCGATTGAGCTGGCGTGGTTGTCGGACTCCAGAGCCATGCTCACCGCCCGAGAAACCCTAGCCCCCTATTGGCACTTACCCGACTGCGGCGCCGCTCCACCCGGGCAGACTGAATCAGCATCAAACCGTGCTCCGCTGAGATCGACACCCGTAACGTCGGCATTGCTGAGATCCACATTGCTGAAGGATGCGTCTTTCACAATCGCCCCGCGCAAGCTAGTGACGATTAGCTCTTGCCCCTCCGCAAAGCCGCCTCTAACGGTTGCACGAGTTAGCACGGTGTTTTCGAGGGAAATCTCCCAAGGGCCTTTCGAGAAAGCAAACGGATCTGGGGCTACGCTGGCGCCGGTTAAGTCAGCACCAACCAACACAGGTGGCTCATCAATGAAGGTGATCTCACTCATCTGAGCTTTCGCTCCAGCGAAGATTGCCCCGTCTGCATTGCGAAGCAATGCACGCCCAAGCTCAGCATTCGTGAAATCAGCACGGTGCAGCAGAGTTTCTTCGTTAGTGCTCGCGGCAAACAACCGCGCACTCACAAAAGACGCTCCCGTTAAGTCAGCATCGTTGAGCACAGCGAGATCAAGCGTGTAACCATCAAACGAAGCTCCCGCTAACGCAGGAAAACCTTGTTGCTGAGCGGCAATGAAATGCTCACACGACTTGGTGTCTGCCGGGCAACGGCCAAAGTCGGCAGGAGCCATGCCCTGATTCTTCCAGACGCTGATCTCAACTTCGTTACCCGCACGAAACTCTGCTAGACGGTCAGCAGCAATAAAAGAAACCATGTATTGCTCGCCCTTGAATACCGCTGGCGGGTGGTAACTACCGAAGAATAACCTGTGCGCGGTGGGAGTCACCTGCCACTTATCATTCTCACGTTCTAAGAACCTCATAATGCCGGCTTCATGATCAGCGAAGACCACCCCGGGTTGCCCGCCGGCGTCATACAACTCGACCAGTGGGCGATCTGCTTCAGTCAGCATTTCATTGCTGCTTAGCATCCACTGACCACCGACCAGCTCAGCAAGCTCCAACCCGCTGGAACCCTCACCGAGTTTTCGGCCAAGCATCGTGACGACACCGTCGATCACTTTTGCTCCGAGAACTTCGTGAGATCCGTATTTCTTGCTCAGTTCAGGCACCGAAAGCGAACAGTCGTAACTCGCTGGTTCTGAAACTAGCGGATGCACAGCCGGGTTTTGCAGGGCCAATGCGGCTGGGTTGGTGCCTTGATAAACCCTAAAAAGATGCGTCGAGCTCGTCAAATACCACCCGCCGGCGCTGCTATTAATGTGTGGGTCGGAGCACAGGTGCTCCTCACCGAGAACCACTAGCTGTTCACCATCGCTCAGGATGCTGTGACCAGATAACGCATATCCATCACCGCGATACTCGGTGACTTTCGACCAATCCAGCCCGTCCGACGACCGATACAACACCATGCGCCAGTCAGCAGCCTTGATCGTAGCTAGGGCGAAGAAAGCGCCGTCATGGTAGGTAACTGACTCAAGATACTGCTCGGAGTTCTTTGGGGTAGGGATGCCCGAAGGCCGCTCTGAGCGCCAACTCTTACCGCCGTCCTGAGAGCGATGAATAATCGGTTTCTGATCTAGATATCCGACCCCGATGATGCTTTTCGGACCGGCCGCAAAACCCAAAATGCGCCCTTCCCCGGTGACAGTCCGCTCAAAATTGTCGCCATCGTTGGTGCGGTAGAGCACACTTTCGCCCCGCTCGCTTACGAAGAACCAAAGCTCGTTCTCGGTGGTGAACGAACCTGTGTACTGCCACCGCCCCATCTCTGCCGTTGTGATCTGTTTCGAAGTCCACACCGTCCCAAACGGAACGAACCCGCCATTCCCAGGCACGCCCCCGCTGCAAGCGGAAAGCAACAAAGTTACAGAAGCAAGAATCGCCCCCGCAAACGCAAAAGATCGACTTCGCATACTGCTCCTCGGTCGTTGTTGGTATCGGTATCGGTGCCGGATCACAAATCTGCTGAAGGCAGGAAGTCTCGATCGAACTTGTCTCCCTGCTTGTTGCTGCATCGCAAGTCGAGAAGCTCAGGGCTAGCTGGCCCAGTGCACACGTTATACCCGTCTTTGTATGAAAGCGTCATGATGCCGTCAACGAACTCCCAAGTACTGTCATCGTCGATGCCAGAGTACGAACGCCAATCGCTATCGTCAGCACATCTTGTGGAGTAATCAAAGGTGCCGTCGCCGACAAAGGTGACACTGTTCTCACACGCCTTGGCGGAGTTCACTTCTTTTGAATGCCAAACAGTTCCGGCAAAATCGAACTTCGCCTCGGCTGTGGGTTCTGGCGTAGCCGATGGCGCGGACTCATTAGCCGGCGATGACGGCGCGCTCTGCGGCGGTTCAAGCGAAGCGCAAGCAGATACGCTCACTGCCAAAGCGACGCAGGCGAGGCTTAATAACACCCGTGTTACACGCATCCAAATATCCTACGAGCACGGGATCATCTTGTCAGCCCCAGTGTTATCGTCGTCGCTCCCGCGCTGGATCGCCCCTAAACAGTAAAACTCTCCGCTGCGACGAAGCCGAGGCTCTTCGGGTCGATCGCCCGCGGTACCGCGCACGAGGGCAGCGACATCGACATACTTGTTGAGATGGACCCTGCAGACGGAAACCTCCTCATGCGGGCCTCTGGCCTCATGGAAGAAACCCGTCAGCTGTTCGGGCGCGATGACATCGATATCTTCCCCGCCCAACTTCTCAAACGCCCGATCTCAGAATCAGCAATCTCTGACGCGGTCGCGTTGTGGGTGTCAAAGGGTCCGATAATGAACGTTCTGTCAACCTTGAACTGCTCATTTGCGAGCAGAAGGGGTTGTGTTGCCACCGAGGGCGGGTGCGTGGAGCGCGACCTGCAAGGCGAGGTTCGCGGTCTTCACCTGTTCCTCGGCTTGCGTGAGAGCGGTGGCCTTCTCCGTAAGCTGACCTTTGAGGCCCGTGAGAGCCTCGTTCAACTTCGCCGGATCCGTCTCCGGCGCCTGCTCCCCGGTCAACAGCTTGCCGAAGTCCGCGAGAGCCTTCTTCGACGCGTCCTCAGTGGCCTTGGCGACGGCGGCGGCGATCGCGTCGTCGCGCTTCTGCTTCTCGGTTGCGATGTCGCCCTTGAGGTTCTGGATCAGAGTCCACGCCTTGTTCGGGTCGAACTTCGAAGGGTCATCGCCCCACGGATGAGCCGTCTCACCGGCCTGCTGTGCGGCATCCTGCGATGCTCCGCTACCGGATCCGGCGCCCTCTGCGTCATTGAAGAAACGGGCACCGACGAAATCAACGGGTCGGGCCGATCTGCGCCAAACCGTCGACGCCACGGTGCGCATAGGTGCGTTGCTGAGTGTTCATGGTGAAACTGCTTTCTCCCGGGCCTGCCGGGATCGGATCACCCGCACCCTGCGTGCGGGAGGCTATAGGGGCCGTGCCGTCGCCGTGCAGGGCCGGCGACGGCACGGGGCACAAGGTTCCGGCGGGGGCAGGTCTACCTCGCAGCGAAAGGACCCGCGTCATGAGCAGCCTTCACGAATGCCTGATCGTGTTGACCCCCACCGGACAACATTGGGTGTAGACTCAAGGCGAAGGCGGCAGGCAGTCCACGCGGACAGCCGGGCCGCCTTCGTCGTGCCGGCGGCTTCGTGAGCCAGATGACCGACCCGTCTCTAGACATGAGCATCGCCTCGAAGAGCCACTCCTGGCCAGCGAGGCGACGGCGTATCTCGGTCAGTACCTCAGCCTCGTCGAGGGTGGTTCGGTCCATATCAATGAACGTTCTGTCAACCGTCATACGCAAACGCGAAACCGCATCTTGACGATGGCGTGGGGGTTCGAGGAGGATTAGCCGCAGCCGCAGCACAGCTCACTGGTGCGCACTGTGGCTGGCAAGAACAGTCTGAATGACACCGATGATCTGGTCTTTCTGATCGGCCGTCGAGGACGCCGCCACAAGCGTCAGCGCGGCAAGGGTGTTCTCGGGCAACGGCGCGCACCCGTTCCGGTCCAAATAGTAGCCAGCAAGGGCCGCAGCACTGCGCTTGTTCCCATCCGAGAGCGGGTGGTTCTTCACCGTGAGGTAGATCAGGTGGGCTGCGCGTTCCTCGGCGGTCGGATAGAGCGGCTCCCCGAACGATGTCTGTTCGATCTGATTGACGATCGCATCAAGCCCATCACCTGCCCTCTCCGAACCGAACAGGCTGTCGCCCGGAAACTGCTTGCGCACCTCACTGATGACACGCCGCGCATCATCGGCGCCCATCGACCAGGTGAGTGCCGTCCCGCTTGGCGTGTCGAAGTCGCCGCGGTCGTATGAGTTGAGCAGCGCGAAGTCGCGTGTGTAACGGGTGACGACATCGGCGAGCCCAGAGATATTGTCGTCGTGCGACCGCGACAGGATTCCGGTCAGAGCGTTGAGCTCCTCCACTCGGCGCTGGTTGACGGCAGACCCAGTGAGAATGTAGCGCTTGAGAACGTCGCTCGACCAACGCCGGAACTGGGTAGCTTCCCGCGAGCGGACCCGGTATCCGACAGAGAGCACGGCATCGAGATTGTAGTGCTCCACCTGTCGACGGACTTCACGGGACCCCTCCCGGCGAACTAACAAGAAATCCTTGTGAGTTGCCTCGCGACCAATCTCGTCCTCGTCATACAGGGTGTTGAGGTGGAAGCTCACGTTCTGTTGCGAAGTACCGAAAAGGTCTGCCATCTGCTGCTGCGTCAACCAAACCGTGTCCCCATCAACACGCACATCGAGGCGTACCGCACCATCGGCGGATTCGTACAACTCGATCTCTGGCATCGCCTCTGAGTCTACGGTCTCACCTAGCCGCATGGAGGGCGGCGGTGTTCTCTGCTTCGGTACTTGCCGGGTTGTCGGCCTGTCCGCGAGGATGCCCTGCTACGTCGAAAGTGCCCATATCTGCCATGCTTGCGGCGACAAAACGCGGGTAAAGTAACCGGGGACCGCGTCAAGCCGCGCCGGGGGTCGTGGGGGTAGGCGACTCGATCGTCGTCGCAGGCCCCGTCTCAGGGGCTGCGGTACACCCAGCGACCGCGAGTGCGGCGGGAGTGGCCGCCGCTAGAGCTGTGGTGATCTTCGCTCTAAGCATGTTGTCAACATTAGTAGGCGTCGCGGAGGAAGGCCAGCCCGGCTACCAGGCTTTGTGACCGCGCCGAAAGCACGGCTTCTTCGCGAGTGAACGACGTAACAACAGTTGAGACCTCGTTCGTTCGGCGCGAAGTCGTTCACTCGCGATGAGCAGTGAGCAGGGATGCAACGGGATCGGGCGCACGAGGCGGCGGAGGTCAGGCGCCGGTGTCAAAGGGTCCGATAATGAACGTTCTGTCAACTACTTTACTTTAGACAGTCTAAGCTACAGTAACGGTCGGCAGAACGTTCATTGTCGAACACATTGACACCTAGAACGCCCTAGTTTGCGTGTTCTGCTGCAGTAGTTGACGGCAATCCAAATATGCACATGAATAGGTACCACTTTTGGTGCATCATCTCGTAGACTGAGGGCATGTCGATTCCCCACGTCCTCCCGAGCCACGCCGCCCGCGACGAGCTCCCCAAGGCCCTCCGCCGCTTCCGCGCCGAGGGCGTCAGCGCCGAGCCGGTCATCTTCGGCGCGCACCGCCGCGCCGAAGCGGTGGTGATTCCGTTCGACCTGTACTCGCAGCTGCTGCCCGCGATCGAAGAGATCGAGATCGCTCAGATCGTTCGCGAGCGATCCCAGGCCGGCCCCGCCACCCCGCTCAGCGAGCTCGCCGAGTCCATCGGTCTGGACCCCGCTGACTACCGCTAGTGGCGCGCCGACCCCTTGCCCTCACCAAGCTCCCGGGTGTGCAGGATGACTTCGACAAGCTCCCCACCTTCGAGGTCAAGAAGATGGCGCTCGACATGCTCGTCCTCATCCGCGACGGCAAGGCGACCGGAAAGTCCCTGGGCAAGCACGTCCGCACCGGGGATCTGTCCGACTGCTACAAGTTCTACTTCGACCCTGACGGCAGCGTCAAACCCCAATTCCGAATCGTCTACCGCTACACACCGGACGAAGTGCAGGCCGTCGCCCTCGAGGCCGTCGCGATCGGGCGCCGCGACGACCTCGACGTCTACCGGATCGCCGCGCAGCGCCTGGGCCGCACATAGCGAGTAGCCAGGTCGACAGAACGTTCATTGTCGAACACATTGACACCCGTCGTTGCCCGGTGCTCTGCTGCTACAGCGCGCCGGGCTGGGCGAGGGCACGCGCGGCGAGGGCGATGCCGGCGTGAACGCGGTCTAGTGGGGATGCATCGTCTACTGCGGCGGCGAGGTATCCCGCGGCGAAGGCGTCTCCGGCCCCCGTGGTGTCGACCACGCGCTCGACCGGTGGCACGGGCACTCTTGTCACTTCGCCCCGCATGACAAGAACGACGGGCTCGGCTCCGTGCTTCACGATGCGCGTGCATCCGCTGTCGAAAGCCAGGCCGAGCTCGTGAGCGAGCGCATCCTCGTCGGCGTTCGCGAACACGACATCGGGCTGGATGCTCGCCAGTACCTCGCCGAGCAACTCTGCGCCAAGCAGTCGCATCGTCGCCACGCTCGACAGATCGACGCTGCGCGCAATCTCGGGCACGCTCGCGAGAGCATCCAGGATCGCCGCGCGTGACGGCGCATCCGTCACACCGTAGAGGGGCACATGCACCCATCTCGCATCGTCAAGCCACAAAGGTTCGATGGCGCCGAGCTCTGCGGCCGCACCGCGGTCGGTGAGCATGGTGCGCTCGCCGGTCTCATCTACGAGGATCACGATCGATCCCGTGCGCCCCTCGCGTTGCACGCGCACATCGACCCCGGCGCTCGCCAAGGTCGCGGCAAGCGCCTCGCCCGTCGCATCCGCGCCCACCTTGCCGATGAAGCGCGTCGGCACAAGTGATGCCGCCGCCGCGGCGACGTTAGCGGCGCTCCCACCCCGCGTGTGACTGATGCGGGCGGGGTTGTCAGTGCCGCGCTCGATCGCGTGCGCGCCGATCACGATCACATCTGCAATCAGGTCACCGATGACGAGCAGCATCAGCCCGCCAGCGCCACGGCGATCTGGGCGCCGAGGGCGACGTTGCCGCGATACACCTCGACGTTGACATCCAGGCTTCGCCCGCCCGTTTCGCGCTGAACGAAGTCGAGCAGAAACGGCGTCGTGTCATGCCCGACGACGCCCTGAGCATCCGCCGCAGCCAGCGCACGCGCCAGCACATCGTCGTGCAGCGCAACGGGCAACTCGTGCTCGGGGGCCACGGGATTGGCGACCAGCAGAGTGGATGCGATGCCCAACCCGTCGCGAGCGGCGACGATCTCGGCGATCTCGCCGGGGGAGTCCACCGCATACTCGATGTCGTGCCCGGAGTCGGCGATATAGAAGCCGGGGTAGTCGGTGGTGCGGTAGCCGACGACGGTCAGATTCAGGGTTTCGAGGCGTTCGAGGGTGAGCGGGATGTCGAGAATCGACTTGACCCCGGCGCTGACGACGACCAACGGCAACCCGGCGAGGGTCGGCAGGTCGGCCGACTCATCGAAAGTCTGCTGAGCACCACGATGCACACCGCCAAGCCCGCCCGTGGAGAACACCCTCACGCCCGCGAGGTGCGCGAGGTGCGCGGTGGCGGCGACCGTGGTTCCGGCGCTCATCGCCTTCACCGCCACCACCGGCAGATCGCGCAGGCTCGCCTTGACGACACCGCTCTCGGTGCCGAGCCGCTCGATCTCGGCGGTCGAAAGCCCCACGACCGGGTGACCTGCGACAACCCCGATGGTGGCGGGCACCGCTCCGTGAGCGCGCACGATCTGTTCGGCCTCGAAGGCGACCTCAAGGTTGCGCGGGCGGGGCAAGCCGTGGGTGAAGATGGTCGATTCGAGCGCGAGAACAGGCTTTCTCTCGGCGAGAGCGGTGGCGACGTGGTCGCCCACGCGAAGGCTAAAGGTCATTGCTCCAGCATCCCACGCCTACATCACATTGCCGATGTAGGAGTACTTCACGAACACCTCGCTGGCGATTCCGGATTCGGTCAGCACACCTTGCACGGCACCCATCATGTAGTTCGCATCCCACCCCATATAGAGGTGGTGGCCGTCGCCGATGTCGTCCCAGGTGCCGTTCCACGCCCGCTCGCTGTAGATCGGGCCGCCGTTGCGCGCACTGTATGCGACAGCGGATGCACGGTCATCCGTCCACGCGCGCCGGAACACGCGGTTGAACAGATGGCGAACATCTTTGACCTCCCAGTGTTCCCCGCGGTATTCGACATAGTCGAACTCCTGCTCCCATCCCGCGGGCCAGCCGTGTCGCCGCACGGCATCGAGCACCGGCGTCAGGCCGTCGTCATCGATCTCGGGCACAGGCGGACGCGCCCAGATGCGCACGAACTCCTCGCTCAGCGCCACCGTTCGCTCGATGATCTGAGCCGTGCCCCAGGCGGCGTTGTTCGCGAGCACGCCTGTGCCGAACACCGCACTGCGCGCATAGGCTCCGGCGCGCTTCTCAAGAAAAGACACGCCGAACATCCGCTCGGCCAGCGGTTGCTCAAGCAGCGTGAGGTTGCCCAGAGTGGGGGCGAGCGTGCGGTAGCTGTTCTGCTCGTCTTCGCTCAACTCACCCCAGCTCCGGATGCCGTCAGCCGACCACTCCTCGCTGGGAAACAGAGGCACGATGTGCTCGACATCCAAGCCTTCGAGCTCTGCGACATCGAGGATGCGACCCAGCACATAGGCCGGGTAGGGAAGCTCGGCATACTTCAACACCGCGCGGATGCGCTCATCAGAAGGGGTGATGCGCGCGATCGCGCGCATCACGGCATCCTGCCCACGATCGCGTGCGCGGCAGAGGCGTGCGATCAGGCGATCCTGCGGCAGGCCCGCGAGTGTGCGACGCAGGTACATCGCCTGAACCGCTTCGAGGGTCTGGATGAGCGCGGCCTTGTCGATGGCTCCCCTGAGGTAGTCGTGGTACGTGCCCATGACCAAGGGGGAAGGGTTGTGCCCGAAGGTGTTGATGCCGGCAAGGTGCTGACGTATATCGGCATCTGTCTCCAGGCTGGGGGAGAGCAGCACGCGATAGATCTCGGCGTACGAAAGCCAGCTCGCCGCATCCGCCCGCAAAGAGGTCGCATCGAGCCGCGGGAACGCCTGACGAAACGCGGCGTAGACCCCGTGTTCTCCGCGCGCGGCGACCTCGCGCCCCGTCGTCATCACCAGATAGTGCCGCCAGAACATACCGATGGCCTCGCCCGTGGCGCGCTCGATCGGCAGCCAGAACTCCACTTCGATGGCGAGCTGTTCGGTGTGCGAGAGCCCCATCAGAACGTAGTTGTGGATGAGTTCCTCATCGCGCAGCGGTTCACCGGTCGAGTTGAGGCTCTCGAAAATCTGCTGAGCGTTGGCTTTCGCATCGAGGGTGATCGACACGTGTTCGAGGCGCTGCAGACCGCGCCAGATCGCGAGCGCCTCGCCCGGCTGGATCTGGCTTCGAAAAAAGGCATAGTTGTCGTCGAAGCGCGA
>CAZHIU010000044.1:0-10692 GCA_964532555.1 uncultured Microbacterium sp. | reverse complement strand
TCGACGTAGACGAACCCGATGTCGAGCTGCCCGACGACGCGCGTGACGCCGTCTTTGAGGTCGACGACAGTGCCGTTCTCGGCGATGATCGTGCGGTCTTCGGGGATGCCGGTCTCGTGCGCGAGACGCGCGTTCGCGATGAGATGGCGGTACTCCCCGTGCACCGGGAGCACGTTGCGGGGCTTGAGGATGTTGTAGCAGTAGAGCAGCTCGCCCGCGGCGGCGTGACCCGACACGTGCACTTTCGCGTTGCCCTTGTGCACGACGTTGGCGCCGAGCTTCGTCAGCCCGTCGATGACGCGGTAGACCGCGTTCTCGTTGCCCGGGATGAGGCTCGACGCGAGGATGACGGTGTCGCCCGGCCCCGGCTCGATGGCGTGGTCGAGGTTCGCCATGCGACTGAGCACCGCCATCGGCTCACCCTGAGAACCGGTGGACATATAGACGATGCGATCCTCGGGCAGATCGCGGGCCTTCTTGTAGTCGATCAGCACATCGCCCGGCACATCCAGATAGCCGAGTTCCTCGGCGATGGTCATATTGCGCACCATGCTGCGCCCGAGCAGGGCCACGCGCCGGCCGTGGGCGGCGGCGGCATCCAGAACCTGCTGCACGCGGTGCACATGGCTGGCGAAGCTCGCCACGATCACGCGACGCGGTGCCTTGGCTATCACCTGATCGAGCACCGGGCCGATGGAACGCTCCAGCGGTGTGAACCCCGGCACATCGGCGTTGGTCGAATCGACGAGAAACAGATCGACGCCTTCTTCGCCGAGGCGCGCGAAGGCGCGAAGGTCGGTGAGACGCCCGTCGAGCGGCAACTGGTCCATTTTGAAGTCGCCGGTGGCGAGCACGAGCCCGGCAGGGGTGCGGATGGCAACGGCCAGAGCATCCGGGATCGAATGATTCACCGCGATGAACTCGAGATCAAAAGGCCCGAGCCTTTCGCGCTGCCCCTCAGCGACCGTCAGAGTGAAGGGGGCGATGCGGTGCTCGGCGAGTTTCGCCTCGACGAGCGCGAGGGTGAGCTTCGAGCCGAGAAGCGGAATGTCGCTCTTCAGCCTTAGGAGATAAGGAACCGCGCCGATGTGGTCTTCGTGACCGTGGGTGAGCACGATTCCCACGATGTCGTCGAGACGGTTTCTGATCGGTTCGAAATCGGGCAGGATCAAGTCAACGCCCGGCTGATGCTCCTCGGGAAAGAGCACGCCGCAGTCGACGATGAGGATCTTGCCGTCGAACTCGAAGAGAGTCATGTTGCGGCCCACCTCTCCGAGCCCGCCGATGGGCGTCACCCGAAGGGTGCCCGTGACGAGTTCTTTGGGTTCAGCGAGTGGGATCGACATGGTGTCTCCTCATTGTGTGTTCCCCTGGCCGGGCAAGGCCGGCGGGGCTGACGGCTTAGAGCCGCCCCTGCTTGCCGAGGCGCGCCAGCATCCGCCCCGGCACGAGCCTGGCGAAGGCCACGATCACCTTGTATCGCGCCGAAGGGATCGACAGCGCCTTGCCGCGGGCGGCGTCGCGCAGGCTCTCGCGCACGACATTCTCGGCGTTGAGCCACAAGAAGGGCGCCACACCCTCTTTGCCGGGGGCGAGCCCCATCCGCTCGTGGAAGTTCGTATGGGTGAAACCCGGGCAGACCGCCGTCACAGACACACCGTCGCCCGCATACTGGGCGTTCGCCCACTCGCTGAAACCGATGAGCCAGCGTTTGCAGGCTGCGTAGGTGGAGCGCGGCAGAAAGCCCGCGACCGAGGCGATGTTGAGGATTCTTCCGCCACGGCCCCGCATCGATGCGAGCGCCGCATGCATCAGCCGCATCGGTGCCTCGACGTGGATGCGCAGATGCGCGATCTCATCGGCGATGTCGTTGTCGGCGAAGCGCAGCGACAGCCCGAAACCGGCGTTGTTGATCAGCATGTCGATCGGTCGATCGGTGTCGCTCAGAAGCGCCCTGACCCGCTCAAGATCGGCATCGACCGTGAGGTCGGCCGCGCAGACATCAACGGCCACACCGTGCTCATCGCGCAACCCCGTGGCGATCGCCTCGAGGGCCGCGGCGTCGCGCGCGACCAGCACCAGGTCTGCGCCGCGCGCGGCCAACTGGCTCGCATACTCCGCGCCGAGGCCAGAACTTGCCCCTGTGATCAATGCGGTGGGCATCAGCGCTCATACCCCAAGAAGCGGTACCGGATGCCGGAACTCGACACGAGCCATTCCCCCTCGCGGGCAAGACGCCACCCCTCACGGCTCGGCGCGAAGGCGTCGCCATCTACATAGAGATCGATTTCGGTTACCTCCAGTCGTTCAGCGTCATCGATGGTCTGCGCGAAAATCTCCGCACCGCCGATGATCCACGCGTGCTCGCGGCCCGCCAGTGCCTCGCTCAGAGATGCCGCGCGCACAGCACCCTCCGTCATCCAGTTCTCGTCGCGCGTGACGACGATGTTCTCGCGACCCGGAAGAGGGCGAAAGCGCTCGGGCAGCGACTCCCAGGTCTTGCGGCCCATGACGACCGCTGAGCCGGTGGTGAGTGCCTTGAAGTGGGCGAGGTCTTCGGGGAGATGCCACGGCATCGCCCCCTCCGCCCCGATGACGCCGCCGTGCGCCTCGGCCCAGACGAGACCAAGGCCGGCCTCGCGCGATCCGCTCGTACCGGCCATACCGCTCACACCGCCACCGCACCGCGAATGGCCGGGTGATGCTGGTAGTCCTCGAGCACGATGTCATCGAAGTCATAGTCGAAGATCGAGTCGGGAGTGCGCGCGAAGCTCAGGCGCGGGTACGGGTACGGCTCGCGAGTGAGTTGCTCGGTGACCTGCGCGATGTGGTTGTCATAGATGTGACAGTCACCGCCGGTCCAGACGAACTCGCCCGGTTTCAGACCCGTCTGCTGCGCGATCATCAGAGTCAGCAGCGCATAGGAGGCGATGTTGAACGGCACCCCGAGAAAGAGATCGGCACTGCGTTGATAGAGCTGGCACGAGAGCGTGCCGTCTGCGACATAGAACTGGAACAGCGCATGGCAGGGCGCGAGGGCCATCTGCGGGATGTCCGCGGGGTTCCACGCCGACACGATCAGGCGACGCGAGTCCGGCGAGTGCGTGATCTGCTCGACCACCTCAGCGATCTGATCGATGCTGCCGCCGCCCGGTGTCGGCCACGAGCGCCACTGCACACCGTAGACGGGGCCGAGTTCGCCGCTGGCGTCAGCCCACTCATCCCAAATCGTGACGCCGTGCTCCCGCAGCCAGCCCACGTTCGATTCTCCGCGCAGAAACCACAGCAGTTCATAGACGATCGAGCGAAAGTGCACACTCTTGGTCGTGATCAACGGAAAGCCCGCGGCCAGGTCGTAGCGCAGTTGCCGCCCGAAGACGCTGCGGGTGCCCGTACCAGTGCGATCACCCTTCACGGCACCTGCCCGCATGACCTCAGCGAGCAGGTCTTCGTAGGGCGTAGGCACTGTCACATCACTCACGATACCCGCGCGGGATGCCGGCGGCACCCTGCCGCACCGGGCGGCATCGTCATCCACCGTCATATCCGGGCCGCGTCATTGCGTGCTCACCTATGCTCTTGGCATGACTCTTCCCGAGGCGTTGCTGCTCGCCGGTGCGTTGCTGGCACTCGCCACGGTGACAGGTGTGCTCCTCACCCGGCGAGAGGGACGGCGCGGCGCGGCGGCGCCCGGTGAGAGCGTGCATCTCGCCGACCTCAACGACGCCGCCCTCGGTGAACGCGCCACCCTCGTGCAGTTCAGCACCGAGCTGTGTGCGCACTGCCCGCAGGTGCGGCGTCAGCTCACGCGGCTCGCGGCGGAGCATCCCGGCGTTCGTCATATCGAGGTCGATCTCAGCCACCGTGCCGATCTCTCCCGCCGTTACCGCGTTCTGCAGACCCCGACCACCCTGCTGGTCGACGCCTCGGGTGCTGTGCGCGCACGCTACCGGGGCGTACCGCAACTGCCCGCGCTCACCGGCGACCTCATGACCCTCACCACACCCTCAGGAGCGGCACTATGACCCTTCCTTCCGGCATCGACACGCGCGGCCCGCGCTTTGTCGCGGCAATCACCACCGTGCTGCTTCTGATCGCCACCGTGCTGGCTCTGCTCGAAGTGCCCCCGCCCGCCTCATTGGTCGAGCGCGTCACCGATGCGGGCTTTGTGCTCACCGTCGTGATCGCTCTGCTGTTCCTGTGGGCCGTTCTGTCGCCGCGCACCGCACCCTGGGGTGTGCTGTACCGCCGGCTCGTGCAGCCACGACTCGCACCCGCCACCGAGTTCGAAGATCCGCGCCCGCCGCGCTTCGCCCAGGGCGTCGGCCTGTTCGTCGTGACGATCGGCCTCGTGCTGCACCTGATCGCTGTGCCCTTCGCCCTGCCGATTGCGACGGCGGCGGCGTTCGTCGCGGCCTTCCTCAACGCCGCTTTCGGCTTCTGCCTCGGATGCCGGCTCTACCTGCTTCTGCAGCGCGCGGGAATCGTCGGCCGCGAGGCGAACGCAGGGGTCTGAGCGCGGCTGATGCCCCTGCTAAGAAGTAGCCTCGGGCGCCGCGCGGGCGCGGCGAATCGCTTCGCGGATGCTCGCGCGTGCCTGAGCGCGCTGGCCCGCGGCATCCTGCACGACACCCAGCCGAAACTGCCCGCGCCATCCTTCGTCGGCGACGGCCGCGTACTTCGCCACGAGCGCCCCGGCTTCTTCTTTGATGACCCGCCCGCTGGGGGTCAGACTCACCTCGTCATCGGGCATCCCGCCTTCGGCCTCGAGCAGCCGTCCTAGGCGATCGGCCTGGAACCCGAAGACCAGCTCACGCCCCAGCGCCCAGGCTCCGATCGGCGCGAGAATCGCGAGACCCACGCCCATCGCAACACCAGGCGTGGTGCCGCTGGCAAAGAACATCACGGCTAGCCAGCCGACGGCGACAACGTACAGCAGAAGAGCCACGCCCATGACGCCCACACCAATACGCGAAGTCATCACGCCCCCTACACCGGCAGCGGGTCAGGAAGACCGGTCTGCAACTCGGCGGGCAGATGCCCGAGGTCGTTGTGCGTCAGCAGCGACCACGGCCGCCCTTTCTTCTGCGCGATGATCGTCAGCCCGCAATTGGCCTGGTTGAGGGTCATCCAGCGCCATTCCGGCGCGCCGAGCACTTCGCGCACGAACCAGCCGATCACGAAGTTGTGCGTAATGAGCACCTCATGCACCTCACCGGGCTTGCGCACGAGAAAGGCGGCGACCGCATCCCCCATCTGCGCACGCCCGGCCTCGATCTCGGCTTCGCTCACGGCCCCGAAGAAGGACTCGTATGCCGAAGGGGTCTCCGGGCTCGGCCCGGTCGGTACACAGTCGAAAAGGAGCGCTGAAGGCTCGGGGTTCACCGCCGGAAGACGCTCGGCGAGAGAGCGCGCCGTCTCGGTCGCCCGCACGAGAGGCGAGTGCCACACCGCGTTCAGCGGAAGCGCCGAAAGACGATCGGCGATCGCTTCGGCCTGGCGTTGCCCTCGGGGAGAGAGGGGGCCGTCGCTCAGTCCGTGCTCGGCATCCTGATGTTCGCCATGCCGGACGAGATAGATGTAGTGGGTCACTCTCACTCGTTCTCTACGGCTCGCAACAGTGCGAGCGCGCTGTGTTCCAGCCTACGTCACCCCGCCCGACAAGGGGGTGACGTGTCACGACCGCGACCAGGGGTATCCCCCTGAGCCGATCGGTGGAGATTGGCCGTCTCATAGTGTAGTTTTCAGCACACTTCGACGGGAGTAGGTCACATGCGCCTCACGATGAAGCTCGTCGTCTCGGCCAGTGCCGCACTCGCTCTGATCGCCGCTCCCCTGGCGGTCACGCCGGCGCTCGCTGCCATCCCCAACCCCGGGGGTGTGTTTGGCACCGCCGAGTGGGAAATCGATGCTGACGGCGTGCTCATCATCGGGCCGGGAACGCTGGGGTCGCCCGCGAACTCCGGCGTGGCGATCCCGTGGAACAGCGACAAAGCTCTCATCACCAAGGTGTTGTTCACCGAGCCTGAGAACACCCACTTAGCACCGCAATCGAACTACATTTTCAATGGCTTGACCAACGTGCAGGAATACGAGGGCATCGGGCAGATCAATACCAGTGCGCTCGTGTCGGCCATCCAAATGTTCAGCGGAAACCAGACCCTGCCGAGCCTGGATCTGTCGGGTTGGGACACTGGTGAGTTGCAAAACGCCAGCTCGATGTTCCAAGCACTGCGCGCGGTGACATCGCTGGATGTGAGCACCTGGGATGTACGCAAGCTCAGCAACGCCTCGAGCATGTTCTGGGCGAATCAGAAGCTGGTGTCTCTCGACGTGTCGAACTGGGAGACATCGAGTCTCACAAACTCCAGCGAAATGTTCTACGCGATGGAGGAACTGACAACCCTCGATATCAGCGGTTTCGACATGAGCAAAGTCAGCAACGCAGGCGCCATGTTCTTCGGCAGTTCGAAGCTTGCTTCGCTCGATGTGAGCGAGTGGGATGTGAGCTCACTCACAAACGGATACCGGATGTTTGGTTCAATGGCGGCGCTCACTTCGCTCGATGTCAGCGAGTGGGATGTGCGCAAGCTGCAGAATCTCAACGAGATGTTCATGAGCACGGGCCTGCTCTCCCTCGACGTCTCTGCATGGCAACTGGATGCCGCCGTCAACATGGCCGGAATGTTCCGAAATAGCAGACAGCTCACGACGGTTCCGGTTTCTGACTGGGATACCTCCAAAGTCACGAACATGAGTGAAATGTTCTCGATCATGCTTGAGCTCACAACACTCGACGTCAGCGAATGGGACGTCTCCAAAGTGACGAACGCGTCGAGTATGTTCCAGTCATCCAACAAACTGACCTCCCTCGACGTCAGCCAGTGGGACACCGATAGCCTCCTCTTCACAACCAACATGTTCTATGGCGCAAGCGAACTCGCCGACCCCTTGGATGTGTCTGGCTGGAAGATGGGCAAGGTCACACAGGCTGGTTCGATGTTTTTCGGCGCCTCGAAGCTCACCGAGCTCGACGTGAGCGAATGGGATGTCTCGAAGGTCGTGAACATGAGTTCCATGTTCTATGGCACCACCGCCCTCACCACCCTCGACGTCAGCGACTGGGACGTGGGTTCGGCGACCAACATGCTGTCGATGTTCGAGCGCGCCTCCGCGCTCGAACCGCTCGATGTGAGCGGCTGGCGGCCTGCGAAGGTCACGAACTTCGGCAGCATGTTTACGCTGGCGACATCACTGACCGCTCTTGATGTGTCCGAGTGGACGACAGGGGCGGCCACCAATATGTCGGCGATGTTCAACGGTGCGAACAAGATCGTGTCGCTGGACGTAGCCAACTGGGACGTCAGCAAGGTGCAGAACTTCACCAGCATGTTCAGCAACGCCACGGCGCTCACGACCCTGCCGGTGCAGAACTGGCAGACGGGGGCTGCGACCAACATGCAACTCATGTTCTCAAGCACGACGAGCCTGACCGCGTTGGATGTCTCGAACTGGAATACCGCGAATGTGACGAATATGGGTTCAACGTTCTCGAATGCGACCGCGTTGACCGAACTCTCCCTCGCCAACTGGGATACCACGAAGGTCATCGTGAACACGAATATGAGCGGCATGCTCAGTTCGCTCCGAATCTGCAAGCTCACCCTCGGCACGAACACGAAGCTCTACAGCAACGCGAACCTGCCCGCAGCCCCCTGCAATAGTGTGCCCGGGCGCTGGGCGGCCGTAGGCTCCGGCACGGACACGAGCCCGGAGGCGGCGTGGACGGGCACGAGCGCCGAATTGATGGCCCGCGCGGACAGTGTGCCGGTTCCCGCAGATGTCTACGTCTGGCAGCGCGGCCTCACCGTCACCTTCAACGCGAACGGCGGCGATGGCGGCGTGATGGAACCGCGCTTCATTGCGGGCAACCCGGCGATGGCCCCCACGAGTGACTTCACCCGCTCGGGCAACTATGTCTTCGCCAACTGGAACACGGCAGCCAATGGCAGCGGCACGAGCTACGCTGCCGGTTCGAGTCTGCCCAACGACGTCGCAACGCTGACGCTCTACGCACAGTGGGAGACCTATACCGCCGGTGAGGCGAACGCCTACACCTCGACGATCGATGCGAGCCCGACGACGATCACGGCGGGCGATGTCACTCCCATCACCGTGACGATCACGGTTCTCGACGGTGGCGGCGGCCCCACAAGCGGCGGTGACACGGTCATGGTCGATCTCGATGGCGACGGCACGATCGGCGCGGTGACCGACAACGGTGACGGCACCTATACGGTCACCTACACGCCCTCGACCGTGGTGGGCGAGAGCACGATCTCCTTCACGGTCAACGGCGTGGATGCCCCGGCGACGGTCACTTTCACCGTCGAATCGGGCGCGGCCGACCCGAGCAAGACGATCATCACTCTTGACGATGACTCGCTGCTGGCAGACGGCACATCGCAGACGACTCTGACCATCGAACTGTTCAACGCTTATGGCATCCCGATTCCCGGCGGCGGCGACACCGTGCTCGTGGACATCACCGGCGACGGCACCCTCAGCCCGGTCACCGACAACGGTGACGGCAGCTACACGGTCACCATCACGGCGGGCACGATCATAGAAGAGGCAACCATAACCGTCACCGTCAACGGCACCGACAGCGGGCTCAGCGAAACGATCCATTTCACCGACCCCGACCCCCGAGGCCCCGCCGACCCGGCGTTTTCGACCTTTGTCGCCAGCCCCACCACGAAGACAGCAGGCGATGTCACCCCGAGCACAATCACCCTGACGCTGAACGATGCCGATGGTCAGCAGATGAAAGATGGCACAAACACGGTCGTGTTCTCGCTCGACGACGGCGAGGGCACACTCGATAGCTTCGTCAACAACGGTGACGGCACATACACGATCAGCTACATCCCGACGACAACGGCGGGCGTGGCGACCATCACCTACTCCCTCAACGGCACGCCCACGGGCAAGACAGTGACCGTGACCACGGTGCCCGGCAGTGTCGACCCGAGCAAGACCACGATCACCCTGGGAGATGGCTCGCTGCCGGCCAACGGCGCCTCGCAGACGACCGCAACGGTTACGCTCTTCGACGCCCACGGCAACGCGGTCACGGGCGGTGGCGACGCCGTTGTGGTCGACATGACCGGCGATGGCACCCTCGGCCCGGTCATCGACAACGGCGACGGCAGTTACACGGTCACCGTGACCGCACCATTGACCATCGAGGATGCGACGATCACGGTCACCGTCAACGGCACCGACAGCGGAAAGTCGACCACCTTGCGCTTCACCGAGATCGACCCCGAGCTCTTGCTCTCGACTGGCAGTCTCTATGTCACCGAGCTGCTCACGATCATCGGTGAGGGCTTCGCACCGGGCGAACTGGTCAGCGCCGAAATCCACTCGGATATCGTGTACCTCGGCAGTAAGACCGCCGACAGCAGCGGTCGCGTGGTGTTCACCTGGATCGTGCCGTCAAGCTTCGTGCTCGGCACGCACACCGCCATCCTGCGCGGCCCCGTCAGCGGCGAGGTGGCTATGCCCTTCGAGGTGATGGCGCACCCCGGCGGCGGCGAGGGTGGTGGCGGCGACGGCGGTCTCGGCGAGACCGGTGCCCCGGTTCCCGTCGGCCTGATCGGGCTGAGCCTGGCGATGCTGATCGGCGGGGCTGTGACGCTCAGCGTATGCCTCAGCTCGCGCGGATACGAAGAAGTCACCGACTAGAGCCCTCAGCGCGAAGCGGGGTGCCGACCTCTGTCATATGTACGAACGGCCGGTGCGGCACCATTTCATGCCACACCGGCCGTTCGCAATCGACGGATGCAGATCGGCAACCCGCCTCCGCGACTCCCCGATCAGCCTGACAGCGACGACTACTCGGTCGATGCCTCTGCTTCTGGCTCAGCACCCTCATCGAGCACCGGCTCGAGCGAGAGCTTGCCGCGGTCGTCGATCTTGGTGATCTTGACCAGGATCTTCTGGCCGATTCCGAGCACATCCTCGACGTTCTCGACCCGCTTGCCACCGGCGAGCTTGCGAACCTCGCTGACATGCAGCAGGCCATCTTTGCCGGGAAGGAGCGAAACGAAGGCACCGAAGGTGGCGATCTTCACGACCGTACCCAGGAACTGCTCACCCACCTCGGGGTTCGTCGGATTGGCGATGGCGTTGACCTGCGCACGCGCGGCCTCGGCCGATGCGCCGTCGGTCGCGCCGATGTAGACAGTGCCGTCCTCCTCGATGGAGATCTGAGCGCCCGTCTCATCCTGAATTGCGTTGATCGTCTTGCCCTTGGGTCCGATCAGCTCACCGATCTTGTCGACCGGAATCTGCACGCTGATCACGCGCGGAGCGGTCGGGGCCATCTCATCCGGCCCGTCGATCGCGGCGTTCAGCACGTTCAGAATCGTCAGACGCGCATCGCGAGCTTGAGTGAGCGCGCCGGCGAGAACCTCCGAGGGGATGCCGTCGAGCTTCGTGTCGAGCTGAATGGCCGTGACGTACTCCGCCGTGCCGGCAACCTTGAAGTCCATGTCGCCGAGGGCGTCTTCGGCGCCGAGAATGTCGGTGAGGGCTGCATAGCGGGTCTCCCCATCCACCTCGTCTGAGACCAGACCCATCGCGATACCGGCAACGGGCGCGCGCAGCGGCACACCCGCGTTCAGC
>CAZHIU010000043.1:0-11584 GCA_964532555.1 uncultured Microbacterium sp. | reverse complement strand
ATTTCAGCCAGCAGCGCATCGAAGTCGGCGTCCGGCTCTGCCATCAGGGCCGAGGTCTCGTTGAAGCGATCGACCTTCGCCTTGATCGCGATGCCGTCTTGGATGTTCTCGAGAACGGTCTTCGATTCGTCAAGCTCGGGCTCTTGCATGAGGATGCCGACCGAGTAGCCCGGCGTCAGCACGGCTTCGCCGTTCGAGGGCTGGTCAAGACCGGCCATGATCTTCAGGATCGTTGACTTTCCTGCGCCGTTCGGGCCAACCATGCCGATCTTCGCGCCCGGCAGAAACGCCATCGTCACGTCATCGAGGATGAGCTTGTCGCCCACCGCCTTGCGCGCACGAACCATCGAGTAGATGTACTCAGCCACCGAAACCGCTCCTTCTTGCTGGGTCGCGAATCAACTACTCAGCCTACCCGCCGACAGTGACCCCGCCGGCGCGGCGGTCGAGCGGGAACTACCCATCGATGGCGACAGTGTTTCCCACGAGGCAGCGCCCGAGGGCGAGTTGCGGCATCACCGCCACGACCGGATCGCCGGTCGAGGGGCCGACCTGACCGATCAGGCACTCCGAGGCACCCCACGCAACCGAGAACTGAAAGCTCTCGGCAGGAGAACCCACCGTGCTGTGGTCAGAAGTGAGTTGCATCGACGCGCGATCAAAGCCCGCCCGGGTGAGTGCGTCGATGTACGCGCGACCCTTGGCGCGATCCTCACCGGCCCACACCTCATCGACGATCATCGCGAAGAACGGCAGATTGTCGCTCGCCGTGCCGCCGGGAACAAGAACCGGTGTGGTTTCGCTCGCCGTCGGCCCGGGGCTTGAGGGGGGTGAAGATGGCCCCGGGGTCAGCGTGCATCCCGTCAGCGTCAAGGCGAGCGCCAACAGCGCGGCACTGGCGACACCGGCTATACGGGGGATGCCACGACGGCGCGCTCGATGTATCACCCTCTGAGTCTAGACAACGCGCCATCCACGCCCGCTGAGCCGAGGCGGTGCGGGCCGCTGTGCCCCTCACCGCGCCGGGCTTAGAACGGCACGGGCGCCTCTTCGCTCGCCGCACTCTCTGCCCGGTCATCGCTGTCTTCGGGCACCGACTCAGGGTCGTGCTCGGATGCCACCTCGCCACCATCGCTCGGCTCGACGTCTTCGCCGGCTTTGCTGCGCCGTGTGATCGACCCGGTGCCCCAGCGCAGATCGAGGCCCACCGTGTCAGCTTCGATATCCATGCTGGTGCCGGTTCGGCCGTTGACCTCCCAGTTGCGCTGCACCATCCGGCCGATCACGATCACGGGGTCGCCCCGAGAGATCGAGGAGTGTGCGTGATCGGCGACGTGGCGAAAAGTTGACACGTTGTACCAATTCGTGTCGTGGTCGCTCCAGGTGCCCGTGGTCTTGTCGAAACGGCGGTGCGTGCTTGCGACCGTAAACCGTGTGATGCTCACCCCGCTGGTCGAGGTGAGATGCTGCGGATCGTTGCCGACGTTGCCGGTGATCGTGACCATATCTGCCATGCTGTTCTCCTTGCTCCGTGCAGGCGAGGCCTGCGATGTGGTGCAAGTGTGATCGAGCAGAAGGTCGCCCGGGGAAGAAAGGATGCCGACCAGAACACCTCACCGCATCCCCAAACCGTGCAGAACGAGTCGCGCTCAGGGCGCGGCGATGTACTCAGAAAAACGCGCGCGCACCTTGCTCACCTTGGGCACGGCAACCGCGAGGCAATAACCCTGATCCGGGTTCTTCGCGAAGAAATCCTGGTGGTACTCCTCTGCGGGGTAGAACGGCGCCCACGGCTCGATCGTCGTCACGGGCGCACCATCCCAGAAGTCTTCCGCACGCAAAAGCGCATCTTCGAAGAGCGCCCGCTGTCCTGCGTCGGCAGGAAACATCGCACTGCGATACTGCGTGCCGATGTCGCCGCCTTGTCTGTTCAACTGGCGTGGGTCGTGCATCGTGAAGTACGCGTCGAGGATGACATCGGCGGGAATCACCTCGGGATCGAAGGTGACCGCGACCGCCTCGGCGTGGCCGGTGGTGCCGGTGCACACCTGCTCATAGCTCGGATGCGGTACCGAGCCACCGATATAGCCAGACACCACCGCGCTCACCCCCCGCAGAGGGCGGTATGCGGCATCCAGACACCAGAAGCATCCTCCGGCGAGCACAAAGGTCGTCGTCGCCATGTCGTCTCTCCTTAAAGGCGTTGTGATCAACGTTACGCCCACGGCGTGACCGCAGCCGCAATGATGTCGTCTCATGACACGCAATGTCGGTGGTCGATCATATGTTCGAATAAGAAGGGAGCGACCATGACCATCGTTGATCAGAATCTCAGAAGTTTCGCTCGGGCGACGCCGACGCTGAACTCGGGCCGTGCACGGCTCGTGCGCGCGGCCGATGATCTCTGGCGCGTTCACGCGAAGGATGCAAGAATCCTCGGTCACCTGCGCCTCGCCGAGCACCCGCTGGGCATCCGCTATCGCGCCGAGCGCCTGCACCTGGCCAGCGGTGCGTTTCGCCTCATCGGCGAGTTCTGGAACCCGGATGACGCCGTTGCGGCGCTCGCTGCGGGGTGATGAGCGCAACGTGCTCCTGATGCGACAGACTCAATCGCCTCGGCAATGATCGCGAGCGCTCGTTTCTCTCGGCTCACTCGCCTGTGCCCCCTGCAGGATTCGAACCTGCGACCCACAGATTAGAAGGCTGTCGCTCTATCCACTGAGCTAAGGGGGCGTTCGCACCAGGCTACCGCCCCACGCTCGAAAGACCCTGATCGATAGGATTGAGGCATGACTTCTGCATCCGAGAACGATCGTCTCGTCTGGATCGACTGCGAGATGACCGGTTTGGATGTGACGGTCGATGAGATCGTCGAGATCGCCATCGTGATCACCGATTTCGAGTTGCGCGCGGTCGACGAGGGCTTTCATCTCGTGATCCGCCCGAGCGAGGCGGCACTGGCGCACATGAGCGAGTTCGTCACCGGGATGCACCGCGCATCCGGACTCTACGAGGAGATCGCGCAGGGAGTGCCGATCGCCGAAGCAGAGGCACAAGCGCTGGCATACATCCAGCGCTTCGTGCCGCTAGAGGGCAAAGCCCCTTTAGCCGGAAACACCATCGGCACCGACCGTATGTTCCTCGCAAAGTACATGCCCGATCTCGACCGTTGGCTGCACTACCGCAACGTCGATGTGTCCAGCATCAAAGAACTTGCACGCCGCTGGTACCCCCGCGTTTTCTTCCACGCGCCGACAAAAGACGGCGGACATCGCGCACTCGCAGACATCCGCGAATCGATCCGCGAACTCGCCTACTACCGGGCAGCCGTCTTCGTGCCAGAACCCGGCCCCACCAGCCGTGAAGCCCGCGAAGTGTCTGACTCCACCGTTTCTGAGTTCACCATCGAGGTGTAATAGAATCGTCTCGTTGCCTGCGCGCAGGCACATGGTGGGTATAGCTCAGTTGGTAGAGCGCTGGCTTGTGGTGCCGGATGTCGCGGGTTCGAGTCCCGTTACTCACCCCAAGAAGGGCTCGTGCTGCCGCGCCTGTTCGAAGAGCCAAGCTGGGTCGCGAAAGCAGGATAGCGAGCCTGCGGCGGAGCGGTAGCGTCGGATATTCTTTGCAGCACCTCCGTCGGCATTGCTGACTCGACCGTGGGTTTTTGCTTCTTGCTCATCGCATTCATGCTCGCAACCAGATATCTAGCGTATTGCTCGCCCAGTGATGTCGGTTGGGGGATCTACACTCATCGTCATGAAGGTCGGCGTCTATATCGATGGCTACAACCTCTACTACGGAGGGCGTGGCATGTGTGGTCGTTCCACACCAGGGTGGAGATGGCTCGATCTTCGAAGTCTCGCCGGCGATCTGATCGCAGAGCACTCACACTGGGATGACCCTGTGATCCAGACGGTCACCTACTGCACGGCAAGGATCAGCGGGGCAAGCAATCCAACCGGCCAACGCGAGCAAGATGTCTATCTCAGAGCACTGGAACAATCCGGTTCAGCCTCTACCATCAGCTACGGCAGCTATGTCGCCCGTGTTGCAACCGCCCCATTGGCTACCGCTGGTCGTAACGGCAAGCCTGTGATCTCACATCCGCGATGGCCGTTGATGGTTCAAGACGGTGCGGAGAACGATGTGCCCGATGCCCGCTTCATGGCTTCGATCGCAAGGCGCGAGGAAAAGGGTTCCGATGTCAATGTCGCCGCGCACCTACTGATCGATGTGCTCACAGGTGTGGTTGATGCTGCGGTCGTGATCTCGAACGATAGTGATCTCGCCTTCCCCATCGGCTTTGTACGGGATCGCGTACCGCTTGGTCTCATCAACCCGACGAAGAGCTACCGTGCCGGCAAGTTGGCGGGTGAACCCTGGCGTGGAGCGGGAAACCACTGGTGGTACCAGTTGCAGCCCGCCGACTGGTATGAGCACCAGTTGCCGCCGACAATCGGAACCCGCGTCTCGAAGCCACCGGAATGGTGATCCCTGCTAAACTGAAGTCACACCACCCGGCCCCTCAGGGGCCGGGTTTTTCTTTGCGCCGTACCCCGACGCGCTGTCGCGCCTGTTCGAAGAGCCGGGTCGCGAAAGCGAAGCGCGGACTACGCGGTGTCTTCGCGCACAGAGTTGACGATCAACTCGGCGAGCGCCTCGGGCTGGGTCACCATCGGCCAGTGACCGGAGTCGATATCGACCAGAGCGAGCTGCTTCACCGCGGCCAGTTCTGGCAGATCGCCCATCCACTCGCGCACATCGTCTGGTGAGAACTCCGGGCAGATCAACGTGACCGGAGTGTCGTAACGCGAAGGGTTCTGGTAGCGCACGATCCCGTTCGCCACGCCCTCGGGCACCGGATGCATCGCCGCCGCCATCCGCGCACGCGCGTCTTCATCGAGGTCGACTGTGTCGGCACCCTCGAAAGGTTCCCACCCGGGGAACGCCATCACCCCGTCGACAATGGGGAAGAAGGCGGCATACTCTTTGCCGTCGTTTGCGGGGAACCCCCCGATCATCACCACTCGCGCCACCGGGCGCGCGTCGGCCGCAAGCCACGCGAGGGTCGCCGCGGCCGAATGGCCCACCACAAGAGGTGGCTCAGCGCAGGCATCAATCGCCTCGACAACCGCCGCGAGCTGGTCTTCGAGCCTCGCGTCGAGGCGCCCATCCCCTTGCCCCACCGGCGTCAACGCCGTCACCCGAACGCCACGATCGCTCAACGAGCGAGCAACCTCGCTCCACACCTGCCCCTCGAGCCACAGCCCGGGAATGAGAATCACGTCCATGGCAGCCAGTCTAAGCCGCGCCACCGACACCGCTCCAGAGATCGCCAGCGACAGGCGGTTGGGCCCCACCGAGCGCAGCGGCTCTTACCGCCGCTCCCCCGCCGCCGAATCGATAAGGTTGCCGCCGTCGAGACGACGCCGTTCCTTGACCGCACCCGCCCACTCGGCGGCGGTCGCCACGCGCGCCCAGTTCGAGTGCAGAAGCACCATGAGAATGTCATGCACTTCGCGCCCCGTGACGGTTCCGGCAGCGTTCGACAGCGCAATCGCGCCGGTGGCATCCCGCAGCACCTCAACGGCGAGTCCGCGCGTCTCAGCGTCAGCCGCGGTGGCGAGCACGCAGTTGTTGGTCATGAAGCCGACGAGCGTCACCGTGTCGGCGCTCTGCCCCGCCACCCAGTCACGCAGGGCCTCGCTGGTGAAGACGCTCGCGTGGTTCTTCGTGAAGCGAGGCAGCCCGCTTTGGCTGTCGATTTCCGGATGCAGGCGCTGTCTCTCCGAGCCCGCGGCGAAGACGGGCGATGTCGCCGAGCTTTCGTGCTGCACGAGCGCAACCGGAACGCCGGCATCCGTCGCTGTGCCGATAGCGTCCACGATCGTCGCAAGCACCTCGTCGCGGGGCGGGTACGCGATCGCCAAAGGGCCTTCGAAGTACTCGCGCTGCACATCGATCACAACCAGCGCGCGGCGTGGTTCGCTCACTCTGCCCCCTCTTCTCTTTCGGCGTTGCTCATCATGGCAGCGCGGGGGTGAACAGCATCTGCATGGGATACTGGCGTTCCGCCAGAACACTGCTCGCGCGATGGCTCACGCCGTCAAGAACCACGGTGACATCGAAGTGCAGCTCACCGTCACCCAGAGCGGCAACGACATCCTCGCTCAGCCGATCAAGGAACATGACCGCGCCGCTCGGCGGGCATGCCCACTCATCGAGGGTGAGTTCCATCTCCAACGGCGGGCCATCACCGGTGATGACAACCGACGCTGAAGCATGGGCAGGTGTGTCCGTCAGATAAGACAGATCAAGGATCAGGGTGGATTCCCCACCTTCGAAGAACTGAAAATCGAGCGAGGCGAACGGCGGTGGCACCGCTCGGTCGCTGACGGTCTCGACGGCGACGATCGCCTCGAGACTCCCGGTTTCGCCGCCGATGGGCAGCCCCGGCCCGCTCCCGGCGCTCAGATGCAGGCTGTAGCGCGCGGCAGGGCCGATCAGATTCACCCGCCACCAGCCGCGACCAAGATTCTCGACCTCCGGGGCATAGCTGCGCTCGCCACACTCCCACGGGATGCCCGTGAACTGCTCGGCATACAGCGGCCAGCCAGCCGCGCGCACAAAGACGAAGACGTCGTCCCCGACGATCACCGGAATGCCCTTCGACTGCTCAGGGTCATCGGCGGGGCCGGTGATGTTTGCAAGCCTCACCTCGGTGTCGCCGGCGCGCACGACCAGAAAGTCACCGCTCACATCGCCGAAGGATACGGTGCTGCTCGGCGTCGGCACGCCGTCCGGCGGTGGGTCGGTCAGCGAGTGCGGCGTTGCGCAGCCACCGAGAAGAAGCGAGACCAAGACCAGGGGCGCGAGCAGAACACCGCGCCCGGTGCGCCGAGAACTCGGAGTGGCGTTCATCCGTGGTGCCTCCTCGTTTACCTTTGGCCGCGAAGGTGGCAACCCGCCCGCGTCAACCCTGGCCCTGAATACTACTCTTTCTGCGCGAACATCCGCTCCGAAGCATCCGGATGCGAGTCAGCACCGCCGCGGCGTGGGGAAAGGTCGTGTCGATGTGTAGAAGCATCCGGATGCGAGCCGGCACCAGGCAGCACGAGCCATAGACTATCTCGGTGACATGGACTGTCTGGTTCTCTTTGCTGATGGCATCCATCGTCATCAGCTTCACCCCGGGCGCTGGCGCTATCAATACGATGTCGAACTCGCTGCGGGCGGGCTGGAAACGTTCCGGCTGGGGCGTGCTCGGGCAACAGCTCGCCCTGGTCGTTCATGTCGTCATCGTGGCGATGGGTGTCGGGCTCCTCGTTGCTCGTTCGCCGGTGCTCTTCGATGGCATCCGCTATGCGGGCGCGGCATATCTCGCCTTTCTCGGTCTTCGGCTGATCCTTGCGCGCCCCACCGTCGCCGATGAGGATGACGCTGTTGCCGCTCGGGCGCGAGAGAGTCGCTGGTCACTGGTGCGCCGCGGCTTCTGGGTCAACCTGCTCAACCCGAAGGCGATCGTGTTCTTTCTCGCCTTTGTGCCGCAGTTCATTCGTCTCGACCAGCCCGCCCTGCCGCAATACCTCATTCTGATCACCACGGTGATCCTGGTCGACATCGCCGTGATGTGGTTCTTCTTCGCCGCAGCGGCACGACCGTTCCAGGGCTTCACGCGCACACGCAAGGGTCAGCGCACACTCAACATCGTCTTTGGCGTGCTGTTTCTGGCGATGGCGGTGCTGCTGCTCTTCTTGCACTGAGCCGTGCACCGAAGAATGGCGCACCGAAGCGGGCACGGAACCGGCCTAGGCTGGAAGCGATGGAGATGGATGCCGCGACCTTCGAGGCGCTCGTGAGCGAAGAACTCGACCTGCTGCCCGATGACATGGTCGGCGGGCTCGACAACGTCGTCTTCGTCGTCGAAGACCGCCCCGAAGACGGCAGTCTTGATCTCTTCGGTCTCTATGAGGGATTCGCCTTGACCGAGCGCGGGCAGTACGGAATGGGCGAACTGCCCGACCGGATCATCGTGTATCGCGAACCGCATCTTGCCGCCTGTAGCGATGAGCGAAGTCTGCGCGATGAGCTTCACACGACGCTCGTGCATGAGATCGCGCACTTCTTCGGGTTGAGCGACCAGCAATTGCACGATCTGGGGTGGGCATGACGACGCCTCTTTTGACCCCGGATGTCGACGAGCAGCACGATCTCGCGGCCGCGCCGATTGAGCCGTGGCAGCTCGTGGTGTGGAACGATCCGGTCAACCTCATGAGCTATGTCGTTCATGTCTTTCGCAGCTACTTCGGATACCCCCTGGCTCGCGCGCGCCGACTCATGCTGCAGGTGCATAACGACGGCCACGCGATCGTCGCCACCGGCCCGCGCGAGACGATGGAGGCGCACGCGCGTGCCATGCACGACTTCGGTCTGTGGGCGACGGTGCGAAAGGAGGAGCTATGAGCGATCGGGTGACGCTTCTTCCTCTCGCGCGGGTCGAGGGCGCGCATCTCGCCGGGCTCGTCGATGAGTTCCGCGAGGTCATCGCGGCATCCGCCTTCACGGATGACGCCGCGATTGATCGACTCGCGCCGGAGGTATACCCAGAGGATGCCGAAGCATCCGCCGCTTTCGCCGAGAGCACCCGCGCAGAACTGCTCGACCGTCGCGCGCAGGATGCGGCAATCGTGCGCGCGAACCTCGAGACCTTCACCGCTGCGCTGACGGACGGTGATGACCCTCTCGCACCGCTCGATGTGGTGATTCCGGATGCCGAACTGCCCGCCTGGCTGCGCACACTCACCGCACTGCGGCTCGTGATCGCCTCACGGCTCGGCATCTCTGACGAGAGCGACGACAGCGAGCGCCGCGCGCAAGACCCGCGTTTCGCGGTCTATGACTGGCTCGGTTTTCGCCTTGAGGGGCTGGTGGAGGCCGCCGACCGGCTCCTCTGAAGTGCGGAGCCCACGGGGCAGGCGCCCGCCGTCAACGGCCAGAATCGCCGGGTGGATCCACATTTCGCGACGAGTGAGCGAGTCTGCGGCGCAAAGCGATACGCCGTGCTCCGTCTCGCTAGCCAGAGCTCGGGTTAATCCGAGTCGCCGCGCGGCTGGAGGGGTCTCTCGGCCTTTCCGATGTGGCGTGCACGCGAGACCGCCGCCGCGCCGAATCTATCGCGCGCGTCATCCAGGGCTCGATCGATGCGCCGCCAATCCTCATCGTCATCCCAGAGGGCGATCGCCCCGCCACCGGCGGTCTGCAGGCGCTCGGCGCGAACGCCCACAAGTCGCACCGGATCGTGCCGCAGGATGCTCTCGAAGAGCTGCTGGGCCACCTCGCCGAAGCGCTGCCCGACCGCCGAAGGCTCGCTGAGCGTCTGTGAGCGCGACACGGTCGTGAAGTCAGCGAAACGCACTTTGATGGCCACCCCGGATGCCTCCCACCCGGCGCGACGCACTCGGGCGGCAACGCGATCAGCAAGTCGCAGGAGTTCAGCGCGCAGGAAGTCGCGATCCCAGATGTCGCTCAGAAACGTCTCTTCGTGGCTCACGCTCTTCTCGACACGGTCCACCTCGACCTCGCGCGGATCCTCTCCGCGCGCCAGTTGCGCAAGGCGGGCTGCGGCGGCCACCCCCATCGCCCGCTCGAGCACGGCGTAGGGCGTCTCGCGCAGCTCTTTGATCGTGTGGATGCCACGACCCTCGAGCGTCTCGGCGGCTTTCGGCCCCACGCCCCACATCGCCCGCACCGAGCGGGGAGCCAGAAAGTCGAGCGTGTCGGCCTCGGCGACAACCAGCATCCCGTCGGGTTTGGCGAGTGTTGATGCCATCTTCGCGACATGCTTTGTTGCCGCAACCCCGACGCTGCAGGTGATCCCGACTTCTGCCGCCACGCGCGCGCGAACCAGACGCCCGACTTCCGCGGGGCTCCCCCACAGCCGCCGAACACCGTGCACATCGAGGAACGCCTCGTCGATCGACAGCGGCTCGACCAGCGGTGTGATCGAGGTGAAGACCTCGCGAACCTGCTCTGACACCTCCAGGTAGCGCGGAAAGTCTGCCGGAATGATCCGCGCCTGCGGGCACAGCCGCATCGCCTGCGCCACCGGCATCGCCGAACGCACGCCGAAGCGACGGGCCTCGTAGGAGGCGCTGGATACGACTGAACGGCTCTCGGGCGCCCCGATGATCAGCGGCAGCCCGCGCAAGCTCGGGTCATCGAGCACCGCGACGGCCGCGTAGAAGGCATCCATATCGACGTGCAGGATGCGGGTGCCGCTGTCGTCGGCCCCTTCGGGCGAGACGAGCCGACCCGATCCATCACCGCGACCCATGTGCCCATTCTCTCGCGGGCGTGCGACATCGCCGCTACTGCGCGGCACGCTCCAGGATCAGTTCACGCACGCGCGCGGCATCCGCCTGGCCTTTCATCGCCGCCATCACCGCACCGATGATGGCGCCGGCGGCCTGCACCTTGCCTTCGCGAATCTTCTCCAGCACATCGGGCTGGGCGGCCAAGGCCAGGTCGATGGCGGCGAGAAGAGCGCCGTCATCCGAGACGACCGCAAGACCGCGCGCGGCAACGACCTCCTGCGGGGTGCCCTCGCCGGCGATCACGCCTTCGAGCACCTGGCGGGCAAGCTTGTCGGTCAGGGTGCCGCTGTCGACAAGCTGCTGGACGACCGCGACGTCGTGCGGACTCACCAAAGACTCAGCGTCGCGCTCTTGCACGTTGGCGATGCGGCTGATCTCTCCCGTCCACCACTTGCGCGCGGTCGCCGGGGTCGCACCCTCCGCGATCGTGGCCTCGACGGCGTCGAGCAGACCGCCGTTGCGCACATCTTGGAACTCCAGATCGCTGAAGCCCCACTCGGCTTTGAGGCGACGGCGGCGCGCGAGGGGCTGTTCCGGAAGCGCGGCGCGCAACTCCTCGATGAGCGCCGCCGAAGGCCGCACCGGCAGAAGATCGGGCTCGGGAAAGTACCGGTAATCGTCGGCATCCGACTTCGGACGCCCGGGCGAGGTCTCGCCGGTGTCTTCGTGCCAGTGCCGCGTCTCCTGGGTGATGGTGCCCCCCGAACTGAGAATCTGCGCTTGCCGCTGAATCTCGTAGCGCACGGCGCGTTCGACCGAACGCATGGAGTTGACATTCTTGGTCTCGGTGCGGGTGCCGAGCTTCTCCTGCCCGCGCGGGCGCAGCGAGACGTTCGCATCGCAGCGCAGGTTGCCGCGCTCCAGCCGCGCCTCCGAGATGCCCAAGCCCCTCACGATGTCGCGAATCGCGGCCACATAAGCCTTGGCGACCTCGGGAGCACGGTGCTCGGTGTCGAAGATGGGCTTGGTGACGATCTCGATGAGCGGCACGCCCGCGCGGTTGTAGTCGACGAGCGAGTATTCGGCACCCTGGATGCGACCCGTGTGGCCGCCCATGTGGGTGAGCTTTCCGGCATCCTCTTCCATGTGTGCGCGCTCGATCGGAATGGTCACGAGCGTGCCATCCTCAAGCTCCACCTCGACCGAACCGTCAAAGGCGATCGGCTCGTCGTACTGCGAGATCTGATAGTTCTTGCCGAGGTCGGGGTAGA
>CAZHIU010000042.1:0-12120 GCA_964532555.1 uncultured Microbacterium sp. | reverse complement strand
GTTGTCGCCGAAGAGCGGCTTGGGCATGAAGGTGACCGTCTTGCCCCATTCTTCGGCGGTGTTCTTCACGATGTACTTGAACTTCAGCAGGTCATCGGCGGCGCGAACCATCGTGTCGAAGCGGTAGTTGATCTCGGCCTGGCCTGCGGTGCCGACCTCGTGGTGCGAGCGTTCGATCTTGAGACCGGCATCCTCGAGCTTGAGCACCATATCGTCGCGCAGATCCGTGTGCTTGTCCACGGGAGACACCGGAAAATAGCCGCCCTTCATCGGGGTCTTGTTGCCGAGGTTGCCGCCTCGCTCTTTGCGGCCCGAGTTCCATGCGGCCTCTTCGGAGTCGACTTTGTAGAAGCTGTGCCCCGCCGAGACGTGGTAGCGCACCTCGTCGAAGATGTAGAACTCGGCTTCGGGAGCGAAGAAGGCGGTGTCGGCGATGCCGGTGGATGCAAGATACTTCTCGGCCTTCTTGGCGACCTGACGTGGATCCTTCGCGTAGACCTCGCCGGTGCGCGGGTTGTAGATGTCAAACACCATGATGAGCGTCTTCTCAGCGCGGAAGGGGTCGAGATAGGCGGTGGTGACATCAGGAATCAACTGCATATCCGACTCGTGAATGTTGGCGAAGCCCCGGATGGAGGAGCCGTCGAAGAGCTGCCCGTCGGTGAAGAACGCCTCGTCGACGGCGGATGCCGGGATGTTGAAGTGCTGCTGCACGCCCGGAAGGTCGGTGAAACGGATGTCGAGGAAGGCGACATCATTCTCTGCAATGTAGGCGAGCACTTCGGCGGAATCACGGAACATGAGCTTCTCCTGGATCGAATGAGTGAACGGCTGTGTGTCAGACTAGGCCCGCTGAGTTTCCCCGAGGTCACCGCGATGTTTCGGGAGTGTTACAGATGCCTCGATAGGCTGAAGGCATGTCCTCGAGCGTTCGTTCCTACCCTGGCAAGCGCTGGGGTCTTCCCGAAACCGGATCCGGCAGCATCGCCCGTGTGGGGCGGCGTCTGATCGCGCTTCTTCTGGACTACACGGCCGCCACCGTCATTGCGATGACCTTCTTCGGCTACGACCCGCTGGCGCTGCCGGGGGAGGCGGGGGTGACGCATTTCGCACCCATGCTCGTCTTTGCCGCGATGCAGATCGTGTTCATCCCGACGCTCGCCGGCAGCCCCGGTCACCGTGTTCTCGGGATGCGACTGCACCGCGTTGGCGGCGGGTGGACAGGTCTGTGGCGACCCGTCGTGCGCACGGTCTTGCTGCTGCTGGTGATTCCGGCGGTGGTGTGGGATGCCGATCATCGCGGGTTGCACGACAAGGCGGCGGGAACCGTTCTCGTGCGAGCCTGAGGCCGCCAGCTCAGATCTTGCCGCGGTTTCGGTGACGGGTGTCTTTAGGCGGGCGCCCGCCGAGAAAGGACTGCGCGGGGTCGACGAGGAAGCCTTGTCGGAGTATCTCGCGGCCGATGAGCATCCGAAAACCCATCTCATCGCGGTTTGTGAGGGTGACCTCGCCGGAGACTTCGCGCCCCGCGATCGCGAGCCGTGCCACGATGACGAAACGATCCTCGACGTGGCCAGAAGAACTGCGCACCGGCCGTCGATCGTGAATGGGCGACTCGACGGTAGCGACATCTTCGAGGCTTGCTTGCCAGGGGCGCACCAGGAACCGCACATACGCCACCTCGTCGCGCTCGAACTCTTCGATATCGAAGGCGTGCAGAGAAGAAGTGCGCGCGCCCGTGTCGATTTTCGCCTTGATCCACGGGATGTGCATATCGGGAAGATTGACCCATTCACGCCAGCCCAAGAGCATGTTTAGATTGAGGTCTTGTTCCACTTTCTCATCTTTGCAGGAAGTCCCGTGAAACTCGCCGTTCTCTCCCGTGCGCCGCAGGCTTACTCCACACAGCGCCTTCGCGCAGCCGCGCAACAGCGCGGGCACGAGGTCAAGGTGCTGAACACTCTGCGCTTCGCGATCGATCTCACCTCCAGCGAGCCAGACCTGCATTATCGGGGCAAGCGGCTGAGCGACTATGACGCGATCCTGCCGCGTATCGGCAGCTCGATCACCTTCTTCGGCACCGCCGTGGTGCGTCAATTCGAGCAGATGGATGTGTACACGCCCAATCCCGCGCATGGCATCAGCAACGCCCGTGACAAGCTGCGCGCGAACCAGATCCTCTCCCGTCACAACATCGCGATGCCACCGACCGCCTTTGTGCGCAACCGCGCCGACGTGCGCCCTGCCATCGAGCGCGTGGGGGGCGCGCCCGTGGTGATCAAGCTTTTGGAGGGCACGCAGGGGATCGGGGTGATTCTTGCTCCCCAGGTGAAGGTCGCTGAGGCCATCATTGAGACTCTGCATTCGACGAATCAGAACGTGTTGATCCAGAGATTCGTCTCGGAGAGCCGTGGGCGCGACATCCGGGCGCTTGTCGTGGGCGACCGCGTGGTCGCGGCGATGCGTCGGGTTGCCGCCGGTGACGAGTTCCGTTCGAATGTGCATCGTGGCGGCAGCGTCGAGGCGGTCGAGCTTGACCCCGCCTATGAGCAGGCCGCGGTGCGCTCGGCGCAGATCATGGGGCTTCGCGTGGCCGGTGTCGACATGCTCGAAGGTGAGGATGGTCCTCTCGTGATGGAGGTCAACTCCTCACCGGGACTCCAGGGCATCGAGTTGGCGACCAAGCTGGATGTGGCCGGAGCCATCATCGACTACATCGCCAACCAGGTGGCCTTCCCCGACATCGATGTGCGCCAGCGCTTGGCGGTCTCTACCGGCTACGGCGTGGCAGAACTCGTCATGCACGCGGGAGCCGAACTCATCGGCAAGACTCTCGGCGAAGCCGGACTCTGGGAGCGCGACATCACCGTGCTGACGCTGCACCGCGGGGTGCAGGTCATCCCCAACCCGCGCAAGCATGTCGTTGTGGAAGCCGAGGATCGCCTGCTGTGCTTCGGCAAGCTCGAAGAGATGCGTTCGATGATCCCCGAGCGTCGGGGGCGCCGTGCGCGCGTGCGCAAGCTTCCGAGGCAGCCGCTCGCAGAGTGAGCGTCGCGTTCAGCGCGGACGGGGTGCGCGGACCTTGCTCGGGTCGATCCCTTTCGGAATCGGCAGCGAGGCGAGGGATTGCGAGACCGATCCCATTCGCTTGATCACCGCAGCCTGCGTGGCCTTGTTGATGGCCTTCGGCAGCTTTTTGATGGTCTTGGAGAGTTTCGAGAGCGGGACGTCGTCTTCGCCGTGCCCGAGGTAGAAGATGTTCAGCGGCACACCGTGCGCGACCCGCTGCGCCTTTGAACTCTCCTCTTTGATGAGGCGGGTGAGGCGCCCGCGCGCACCCTCGCCGACGATGACGATGCCGCCGCGTCCGATCGCGCGGTAGACGGCTTCTTGCGTCTTCGGGTTGATCCCGACCGGCATATCGGATGCCTGCCACTTTCGTCCGAGCCCGGTGGACATGATGTGCCCGGCGGCTCCCGGCACCCCGTCGAGTTTCTGATACATGACCTTCATCGACAGGCGCGTCATGAGGATCATCGAGGCGAGGATGCCGAGCAGGAGCCCGGTCATGCCCCACAGGATCAGGTTCCACGGGCTGATCCTGTCCATCGTGAGGTAGGCGACGACGAGGCCCAGCCCGATACCCAGCAGAAGGAAGGCGATCTGCATCCAGGGGAGCCAGGGGTACACCTCGCGGGTGAAGGTGAAGAGGGAACGGATTCGAGAGAAGAAGCCCGGCGGCTTCTCGGGGTCGCGTGCGCGCTTTGCCATATAGCAAGGATAGCGAGTCGCGGCGGGTGGCTCTCGACTCGCCCTGCACCGGTCACGCTTCTGTGAGTGTTTCTCGCTTTCGCTTCGCGAGTGCTCTCCTTCTCGGCCGTGTGGACTGGGCTGGGGCGATGGCAATCAGTGAACCCTCGTGGCTGCGAGTGCACCGCGCCGTTCGTGCCCTTCCCGATGGAGAGGGGCCGTTTCGCGGCCTGCTCGTCGCCGACCATGACGCCACCGTGGTGGCGGTGCCGTTGACAGAGCTCGACGGCTGGGAGGGGTGGCCCCACGCCGGGGCCACGCATATTGCGGCGCCCCTCGACATCGCCCTGCTCGATTCGGGGTTCCACGCGCTTCTGCCTTGGTGCACGATCGAACTTTCCGCCCTGCTGGCGGGTCGCCGACTGGCGGATGACGCACTGGGCAGCGGAGAGGTGGTAACCCTGGTGATCAGCGTGCTTCGCGGAATGGCCGAGCTCGGCGAGAGCGTGGCTCAGGCGCGCGGATGCTGGTGGCTCACTCCCGAGGGCCGCCCGGTTCTGGTGCTCGGCGAGGGGCGAGACGTGGGTGAGGGGGCGCGGGCGCTGTTTGCTGAGCTTGCCGCATCCGTGACGGATCGCCGGTTGTCGAGACTGCTCACACAGCTTCACGATGCCGCAGAGCGTCCCCGAGGCCTCGTGCGCGAGATCGCGCGGTGGGAGAGCGAACTTCTGGAGTGCGCGGCCCCGCAAGCCCTGCGCGTCGACGTGCGCACGGCGGCTCCGGCTCAGCGGCACCTGCGGGCGGGCGCGCCGTTCGTTCGCGTGGCGCCCAGCGGAGCCGCGACCGCGATTCGGGCTGCGCGTGACGATCATCTCGAGCGGGGTCACGACCGCAGAGTCTCAGAAAGGCTGCGAGAGCAACTGGATCGCCTGCGCGCGGGGGTGTCGAGAGCGATCGCCGCCTATCGCCGCCCCGACACAGAACCGCATCGACGGCGACACAAGCTGGTGGTGGCAGCGGTCGCGGCGGGGCTGGTGTTGCTGGGGGGTTTTCTCTGGCCGACGAGCTCCGGCGAGGCGGGCACGGAGGGCAGCGGCACCGTGCCCGCGCAGGCAGCGGACGACCCCTTCGAGGTGCTTCCCCGTCCGCCGAGCAGCGAAGACGTCGCGTCGAGCGCTCCGCCGATCACCGATCCGCTGGCGGCCTTCGCGCACATCGTGGAGAGTGCTCATCGATGTCTTGCCGAGGAGGACGACGAGTGCGCGGTTGTTCTTCTTGACACCTCGGATGTCACCGCGGGACTGCTTATCGGGCTTGTGAGCGCGGCGCCCGAAGTGTCACTGGCCGATGACTTCGGCGACATCGCCGTTGTGCGCCTCGCAGACGGCGACAGTAAGGAGTATGTCGTCGTGCTCGCGCGGCACGCGCAACAGTGGTTCCTTCGAGATGTCTACGACCTCGGACGCCCCTGACGCGCTGCGTCAGATACCCAGCTCACCCGCGAAGTCTGCCACTTCGAGGCGCGACTTGACCGCGCCGAGGAAGCGTGCGGCATCCGCGCCATCGATGATGCGGTGGTCGTAAGAGAGAGCCAGATAGACATAAGACCGCACGCTGAAGGCGTCTACCCCGTCAACGGTCACGACACCGGGGCGCTTGACCACGATGCCGGTGCCGAGAATCGCAGACTGCGGCAGGAAGACGACGGGTGTGTCGAAGAGCGCACCGCGAGAACCGGTGTTGGTGAGGGTGAAGGTTCCCCCCGACAGCTCGTCGGGCTTGAGCTTGTTCGCGCGAGTACGCTCGGCAAGGTCGGCGATCTCAGCGGCGAGCTGAGCGATGTTCTTCGCCGCGGCATCGCGCACCACGGGGGTGAGCAGACCGCGTTCGGTGTCCACCGCGATCGAGAGGTTCTCGCTCGCCGGGTAGACGATCTGCTCGCCATCGACCGTGGAGTTGATGATCGGGAAGGCGCGCAGTGCCTCGGCTGCGGCGAGTGCGAAGAACGGCAGGAAGGAGAGCTTGTTGCCGGTCGCCTCGTGGAATCGGCCCTTGACCGCGTCGCGATATTCGGCAAGCCGGGTGACATCCACCTCGACGACGGTGGTGAGTTGCGCCGTCTGCTGCATGGAGGCGACTGCACGCTCCGCGAGGACCTTCCGCAGACGCGACATAGGTGCCGTGGTACCTCGTAGCGAGGAGGGTTTGAGCGGTGCAACGGGTGCTGGGGCCGGCGTCGGAGCCGAGAGAACGGGTACCGGGGCGACGGTGGCGGCAACGGGCGGGGATGCCGCGAGGGCGGCTGCCTTCAGTACATCCTCTTTGCGGATGCGACCGCCGACGCCGGAACCGGTCACCTGGGCGAGATCCACGCCCTGCTGGGCGGCGAGACGCCGTACCAGAGGGGTGACATAGAGCTTGTCGCTCTCGGCGGGCAGGGTGGCCGGTGGCGCGGCGGGTGCTGACGCAGCGGGCGTCTGAGCGGCGGGCGCCTCTGCCTTGGCGGCGGGAGCCGGGGCAGGGGAGACGGGTGCAGTCGGTGCGGAAGCCGGCGTCGCGGGAGGCTCCGTCGCAGCGGGCGCTGGGGCCGACGCCGCGCCCCCGACGCGCGCGAACACCGCGCCCACAGCGACGGTGTCATCTTCGGCGACGAGAATCTCCTGCAGCGTTCCGGCCACGGGAGAGGGAACCTCCGTGTCGACCTTGTCGGTCGAGATCTCGACCAGGGGCTCATCCACGGCGACATCGTCGCCGACCTTCTTGAGCCAGCGGATCACAGTGACCTCGGTGACGCTCTCACCCAGCTCGGGCAAGCGAATCTCTGTCGTTGCGCTGCTCGTGGACGCCGCAGCGACGGGCGCGGGCGTTGCCACGGGCTTCGCCGGAACAGCTTCTGCTGCGGCCGGAACCGCGGGTGCCGGAGCAGCGGGCGCTGCGGCCTGCGCGGGAGCCGACACCGGTTCGGCAGCAGGTTCCGCAGCAGGTACAGGCTCTGTCGCACCCGCGCCGCCGCCGATGCGCGCGAGGATCGCGCCGACGGTGACGATGTCATCCTCGGCGAAAAGGATCTCTTCGACGACTCCCGTCACGGGCGAGGGGATCTCGGTGTCGACCTTGTCGGTCGAGATCTCCAGCAGACCCTCGTCGGCCTGCACGGTATCACCGACTTGCTTGAGCCAGCGGGTGACCGTACCCTCTGTGACACTCTCGCCAAGAGGGGGCAGGACCACGGGTGTGCTCATGTCAGCTTCTCCTTCAGGAACTTTGCGACGCTTTCAGTTTAGTGACCCGGAAGCGATCGGGGGTGTCTACAACGCGTGAAGTGGCTTGCCCGCGAGCGCGAGGAAAGCCTCACCGAGCGCCTCACTCTGGGTGGGGTGAGCGTGGATGAGGGGAGCGATGTCTTCGGGGAGGGCCTCCCAGGCCACCGCGAGCTGACCTTCGGTGATGAGTTCGCCGACACGGTCGCCGAGCAGGTGCACACCGAGCACAGGCCCGTCTTTGCGGCGCACCACCTTGACAAGACCGCCGGTGCCGATGATCTCGCTCTTGCCGTTGCCGGCGAGGTTGTATTCGTAGGCGACAACCTCTTGCGCACCGTGGGCGGCGATCGCGGCCTCCTCGGTGATGCCGACCGAGGCGACCTCGGGGCTGCAATAGGTGACGCGAGGGATGAGGTGCTCGGGCATCGCCTCGGGCGTCAGCCCGGCGATACGCTCGGCGACCGCGATGCCTTGGAGGAAGCCGCGGTGTGCGAGTTGCAGGCCAGGAACGATGTCGCCGACGGCCCATACTCCCGCAACCGAGGTGCGAAGCTCGGCATCCACAGTGACAAAGCCGCGCTCCATCGCGATATCGGCCTCTTCGAAGCCGAGACCCGCGGTAGCCGGTCCTCGTCCGACGGCGACCAGAAGGTAGTCACCGCTGTGTGTCGTGCCGTCTTCGAGCGTGACCGTCACGCCCTTCTTGTCTTGCTTCGCTTCGCGCAGGGGCGTGCCAAGAGAGTAGTTGATGCCGCGACGGCGGAAGGCACGCTCAAGACCCTTGCGTAGTGCGGCATCCTCATTGGGCACCAGATTTGGTAGGGCTTCGATGATCGTGACTTCTGCCCCGAAGGAGTGCCACACGCTGGCGAACTCTACGCCGATGACACCGCCGCCAAGAATGAGCACGCGCTGGGGGATGACGTCCAGAGCGAGCGCCTCTTCGCTGGAGAGGAAACGCCCACCGATCTCGATGCCGGGGATGGTGCGACTGTACGAACCGGTGGCGAGAACCACATCCTTGCCGAGGTAGCTGTCATCTCCGACAGTGACACGGCGCTCCTTCTCGAGGTGCCCTTCGCCTTCGACGACGGTGATGCCGCGCGCCTTGATGAGCCCCTGCAAACCCTTGTACTTCTTCGCGACGATGCCTTCGCGATAGTCGCGCACGCCATTCGGGTCGATGGCCTCGAGCGTCGCGGTCACGCCGACGGTGCTCGCCGTGCGCACATGGTCGGCCACTTCGGCGGCGTGCAACAGGGCCTTTGTCGGGATGCAGCCGCGGTGCAGGCAGGTGCCGCCGAGCTTGTCTTTCTCGATAAGAGCCACGCTCTTGCCGAGCTCGGCGCTGCGCAGAGCCGCGGCGTAGCCGCCGCTGCCCCCGCCGAGAATCACTACATCGAACTCGTGAGTGGTCATCGTGTCTCCTTGCTGGACGCTTCGACGAAGGCGATCAATGAACGTACCATCGCGCCAGTGGGGCCTTTCTCGGTGAAGCCGTAAGGGGCGCCCTTGTGGTCGCCGACGCCGGCGATGTCGAGGTGCACCCAGGGGATGAGCGGGGCATCGTCATCGTCGCCCGCACGACCCACGAAGTGACGCAGGAACAGCCCGGCGAACAAGGAGCCGCCCGCGGTATCCCCGACCTTGGCGTTCACGAGGTCGGCGATGGGCGATTCGAGTTCTTCGACCATGTGCTCGGGCAGCGGCAGGTGCCACGCGAGCTCGTCGACCGAGGATGCGGCGGCGAGGAACTCGGCCACGGCGGCGTCCTCGCCCATGACCCCCGCGTGCCGGGTGCCGAGCGCCACCGAGATCGCACCCGTGAGGGTGGCGATGTCGATGATGACATCGGGGTTCTCCCGGCTTGCGGCGACAAGCCCGTCGCCGAGCACGAGGCGCCCTTCGGCGTCGGTGTTGAGCACCTCAACGGTCGTGCCGTCAAGAAGCCGCAGCACGTCGCCGGGCCTGGTCGCACGCCCCGAGGGCATGTTGTCGGCGATGCAGAGCCACGCGGTGAGGTGCACCGGCAGGCCGAGAGTAGCCACCGCGCGCAGCACCGCGAGGCTTGTCGCAGCCCCGCACATGTCGTACTTCATCCCGACCATGCTGTTGGCGGGTTTGAGTGAGAGACCACCCGTGTCGAAAGTGATTCCCTTGCCGACCAGGGCGATGTGACGTGTCGCACCCTGGGGCGCGTAGTCAAGGCGCACAAGCCGCGGCGGGCGATCAGAGCCTTGACCGACACCGAGGATGCCACCGTAGCCGCCATCGGCGAGGGCTTTCTCGTCAAGGATCGTCACGGTGACATCCAGTTCCGCGACGCTTTGCTCGGCGAGCTGCGCGAGGTCGGCGGGGCTCAGCCACTCGGCGGGGGTGGAGACGAGGTCTTTCACCATCGCGACAGCATCGCCGATGGCCTGGGCATGCCTCAGATCATCGTCGGTGACGACATCCGAGTGCAACACGACGGATGCGGCGCGCGTCTTGCCGGGCTCCTTGCGATAGTTCGCGAAGCGGTATCCACCGAGGACAGCGCCTTCGGCCGCCGCGGCACCCCAGCCCTCAAGACCGGGGGCGAGGGTGACATAGATGCTGTCGAACCCGGTCAGGCTTCGCGCTGCGGTGCCGACGGCCTTGCGCACGGCGGCGGCCGAAGGCTCCTTGCCGACGCCGACAAGCGCAAGCGGCACCGCTGTGACGTCCGGTGCGTGCACGCGTGCGAAACCCGAAGCGCTGCCGGTGAAGCCGATGGCTTTGGCGGCTTCGGCAAGGCCCGGGAAGGCGGCGATGCCCTCCGGAAACTTCTCGATGTCAGCAAGCACGAGCACCGCGGCGTCGGTGCCGGTCTCGGCCAGGGGGTAAGGAGCACGGCTGAGCGAGGGGAAGGGCATGACTCCATCCTAGGTATCCCTCGTGATCGTGGGAGCACACTCGATGTTCGCTGAAAGCGAGGACATAACGCAGCCGAGCCGCGGCGTGCCTCGTAGCATGGAGACATGCCCAGTTCCGCGGATGTCTACGAGCACCTTCTCACCGCGCCCGCCGTGCCCACCGGGCTGCCGCTCGTGGTCCTGCTCACCGGTTTCACGGATGCCGGATCTGCCGTCTCCGGGCTCATCGACCACATGCGCGCGAGCGTTGACCCGCAAGCCATCGTGAGCTTCGACAACGACGTGTTGCTGGACTACCGTGCCCGACGCCCCATCATCCACTTCGACCAGGATCATCTGACGGTCTTTGAGCCTCCGCGTCTCGAGCTTTCGCTCGCTCACGATGCGATCGGGCAGCCCTTCTTGCTGCTGGCCGGTTACGAGCCTGATTTCGCCTGGAACGCCTTCGTGGCGGCGATTCTCGAACTCACGAAGAAGTGGGAAGTATCCGGGGTGAACTGGATACATGCGATCGCGATGCCTGTGCCGCACACCCGGCCCCTCGGAACGACGGTGAGCGGCAATCGCAGCGATCTCATTGCGACGCACTCGGTGTGGAAGCCACGCACGCAGGTCCCGTCCACCGCGGGTCACCTGCTGGAGTTCCGCCTCGCCGAACGTGGCGACCCGGTTGTCAGCTTCGTGCTGCTGGTGCCGCATTACCTGGCCGAGACGAGCTATCCGGATGCCGTTCTTGTCGCCTCTGAGCGGCTGATGGATGCCACCGGTCTTGTTCTCTCGATGGATGCGGTGCGCGACGAGAGCGCTGCCTACCACGAGCGAGTACAAGATCAGGTGACGCGTAACGACGAGCTGCGCCAGATGCTGCACACCCTTGAAGAGCGCTACGACGCGTATATGGCCGGCTACGCCGCGCCCGATGCCGAGAACGGTTTTGGCGATGCGCCTTTCACGGAGCGCAACCTCCCGAGCGCCGACGAACTGGCCGCCGAACTCGAGCGATACCTCGCCACGCGGCGTCCGGGCGATGAGGATTCGCACCCGGCTCAGGGCTGAGAACGCCGCGATCGCGGCCACAGGCACCGGTGCTGTGCGCGTGTGCGATAATGGGTATCTGGCCCGTTGTCAAGAGTCCGGTTTGTACTCCGCTGATTTGACAAGGGTCTTACTAGTGTCTGAAATCTCGGAGGGCGCATCCGCTCTCGTGAAAGGCCGAATGTGACCTCTGCCACGAGCAAGAACACCCGGACAAGCCGCAGCAAGACCGAGGCCGCGAGCACCGCGCCCAAGGATGCGAAAGCCGCGAAGGCGGCAAAGGAGCAGCTCTCTGAAAAGGCTCCGACCAAGGCCGCGACCGCGATGCAGAAGGTCATGGCGAGCATGAGGAAAGCGGCCGCTCCGGCCGTGAAGCCCGAAGCCGAACCCGCGCCGAAGAAGGCGGCGGTCAAAGCCGCGCCGAAGAAGACCGCGGCCCCCGCGAAGGCCGCTCCCGCCACAGCGACAGCGAAGGCCACGGCGACGAAGGTGAAGGCTACGGCGACCGTGAAGACTGCACCGGCGAAGAAGACCGCCGCGCCGCCGGCCAAGAGCGCGGCATCCCCATCGTCCAAGAGCACGGCAAAGAAGTCCGTTGCCACCGCCGCGCCCGCGAAGGCCCCGGCTGCGAAAGCTGCGGGCAAGACCGCCGCCGCGAAAGCGGCTTCCCAGGCTCCGGCCTCGTCGGCGAAGGCGACGACGAAGTCCGCCCCGGCAAAGCCCGCCGCGACCGCGAGCGCGAAGAAGGCCGCTCCGGCGAAGAGCACTCCGGCGAAGGCGGCTGCGGGCAAGGCTCCTGCCGCCGCGAAGAGCACGGCGTCCGCCGCCAAGGCGACCGCGAAAACCGCACCAACCCCGACAGCGAAGAAGGGTGTCGCCAAGGCCACCAAAGACTCCGCTGAAGGCATTATCGACCCCGCAGATATCGAGGACGTCGAAGACATCGAGATCAGCGTCGAAGCGCTCGCTGCCGTTGTCCCCGAGGTCGAGGGCGAAGCCGGTGCCGAGGTCGAAGAGGTCGACGACGATGAGGTCGCGGCGGCGTTCGCTGAACCGCTGCCCACGGGTGCGATCGTGTTGCGCTCGGATGACGAGGATGACATTCCCGTCTACTCCTCGCAGATCACCGGCGCCACCGCTGACCCGGTCAAGGACTACCTCAAGCAGATCGGAAAGGT
>CAZHIU010000041.1:0-12565 GCA_964532555.1 uncultured Microbacterium sp. | reverse complement strand
CGATGCCCTTGCGCATCTTCACGGTGAGCGGCAGATGCTCGGCGGCACGCACCGCCTCGGTCACGATCGCTGCGAAAAGGCTGCTCTTCCAGGGCAGCGCCGCACCACCGCCCTTGCGGGTGACCTTGGGCACGGGGCAGCCGAAGTTGAGGTCGATGTGGTCGGCGTGATCTTCGGCGACGATGATGCGCACGGCCTCGGCGATCGTCTGCGGATCGGTGCCGTAGAGCTGGATCGATCGCGGCGTCTCGGACTCGTGGTGCCGGATGAGGCGCATCGTGGTCGCGTTGCGCTCGACGAGCGCCCGCGAGGTGATCATCTCGCTGACGTAGAGACCCGCGCCGTACTCGCGGCACAGACGGCGAAACGCCGTGTTCGTGATTCCGGCCATCGGCGCGAGAACGACCGGCACCTCGAGTTCGAGCGGGCCGATGCGCAGCGCGGGCGCGGGAGCAGTCGTCAGGGTCATCGTCTCCATTGTCCCACCCTCAGGGCTCGTGCCGCCTCGGCGGGCTTAGGCTGTGTGTATGACTGAAGAAGACGTGCGCAGCATCCCCTTCACCGACTCCTCGGGCGCCCAGAAGACCCTCGCCGACTACGGCAAAGATGTCGTGCTCGTCGTCAACGTCGCCTCGCGCTGCGGCAACACACCCCAGTACGAGCAGCTCGAAGAGTTGCAGCGTCACTTCGGCGATCGGGGTTTCACGGTGCTCGGGTTCCCCTGCAATCAGTTCATGGGGCAGGAGCCGGGCTCGATGGAAGAAATTCTCGAGTTCTGCAGCACCACCTACGGTGTGACCTTTCCGATCCAGCGCAAGGTGAAAGTCAACGGCAAGAAGTCCACGCCGATCTACAAGGCCCTGAAGAAGACCCCGGATGCCACGGGGGCGCGGGGGCGCGTCGAGTGGAACTTCGAGAAGTTCCTCGTGGGCCCCGATGGCGCGGTGACGCGCTTTCGCCCGAAGCAGCTCCCCAACTCGATCGAGATCGTCGAGGCAATCGAGGCGGCGCTCGGCGACTAGGCGCTCTCGGCCACGACCTCACCGCGCCGCTCGGCCCAGCGCTCGCGCAGAACGTTGACGAAAGCCTCGGCGGGCTGGGCGCCGCTGATCCCATACTTGCCGTCGATCACGAAGAACGGCACCCCCTGGATGCCGTAGGCCTGAGCCTGTGCCTGGTCGTGCCGCACCGCGGAAAGGTACTTCTCGGACTCGAGCACCGCGCGGGCCTCTTCGGCGTCCAGCCCTACCGAGGCCGCCAACGTTACGAGATCGTCGATGCGTCCGATGTGCTCGCCCTCGACGAAGTAGGCCTTCATCAGCCGCTCTTTCATCTCGTGCTGCATGCCCTTGTCTTTCGCGTGGTGCAGCAGCTCGTGGGCCTTGACGGTGTTGGTCGTCTGCACTCGGTCAAGATGGTAATCCAGACCCACCTGCGCGGCGACCCCGGTCACGCGCTCCTGCATCTGCTCGACCTGTTCGCGCGGCAAGCCCTTGCGCACCATGAGGTAGTCGATCTGACTGCCCTCATAGTCCACGGGGATGTCGGGCGAGAGTTCATAGGAATGGAAGGTCACCGTGACCTGCGGCGCATCCTCGTCGTCCGCGACAACCGCCAAGCCCTTCTCAAGGTTGCGCTTGCCGATATAGCACCAGGGGCAGGCGATGTCAGACCAGATGTCGATAGCAATGGCGTCAGTCACGCTGTGTGTAACCGCATCCGGTCACGGCCTATTCCGGCGCGTCGACGGCGCCACCGAAACGACGCTCGCGGGCGAGATAGATCTCAATGGCCCGCCAGAGCTCTTCGCGCGAGAAGTCCGGCCAGAGAGTGTCGAGGAACACCATCTCGGCGTAGGCCGACTGCCAGAGCAGAAAGTTCGAGGTGCGCTGCTCGCCGGAACTGCGCACGAACAGATCCACATCGGGCATATCGGGCAGATAGAGGTGTCGACGCAACGATCTCTCGGTGATGGCCGAGGGCTTCATCCGGCCCGAGGCGACGTCTTCGGCGATTCGCCGCACGGCATCGACGATCTCGACGCGGCCGCCGTAGTTGATGCACATCGTGAGCGTCAGGGTGTCATTGCCGCGCGTCAGCTTCTCGGCGAACTGCAACTCCTTGATGACCGAACCCCACAGGCGCGGCTTGCGCCCCGCCCAGCGGATGCGCACGCCCCATTCGTTGAGCTGATCGCGTCGACGGTGCAGAACCTCGCGGTTGTATCCCATGAGAAAGCGCACTTCTTCCGGGGAGCGCGCCCAGTTCTCGGTAGAGAAGGCATAGACCGATAGATGCTTCACCCCGGCCTGAATGGCGCCGGCCACGACATCCAGCAGAACCTCTTCCCCCGCCTTGTGCCCCTCGATGCGAGTCAGCCCTCTGCGGTTCGCCCAGCGGCCATTGCCGTCCATCACGAGGGCGATGTGCGCGGGAACAGTGGAAAAACGGGGCGGCTGGGCTCCCGTCCAGTCAAGCGGGCGGTAGGGCACCGCGTCGGCGTGCGTATAGGGCTTCGCGGTCACGAGCGCGCCTCAAGATGTGCGAGCGAGCGGATGCCGCGCTCAAGGTGCCACTGCGCGTAGGCCCTGATGAGTCCGGATGCCGCGGCGGTGTCGGCATCCTTCGCCTGATCGATCACGAGCCAATCCCCCTCCAACAGCGCGTGCAGAAGCTCAAGAGCCTGCGGGGCGACCCGCGCGCTTCCCGCCGGGGCGCACTCGCCACAGACGAGGCCGCCGAGTTGCGCGACAAAGGCCGTGTGCGGGCCGGCGGCGGCGCAGCGGGCGCAGTCGTGCAGCGAGGGTGCCCACCCCGACAGCGACATGACGCGCAAAAGATAGGAGTCCAGGATGCTGCGCGCGCTGTGCTCCCCCAGCGAGAGCGCCCGCAGACCCCCCACGAGCAAGAGGTACTGCTCGGCGGTGGCTTCGGCGTCGCTCAGGCGGTCGGCGGTCTCGACCATCGCGTTGGCAGCGGTGTAGCGGTCGTAATGCGCGGCGATAGCGGCGCCATAGGCACCCAGTGACTCGGCCTGTTGCACGACATCGAGCGAGCGCCCCTCGTAGAGCTGCACATCGGCGACCATGAAGGGTTCCAGACGCGAGCCGAAGCGCGAAGAGGTGCGCCGCACGCCTTTGGCGACCGCGCGAATCTTGCCGTGCCGACGCGAGAGCATCGTGACGATGCGGTCAGCCTCACCCAGCTTGTGGGTGCGCAGGATCACCGCTTCGTCTCGATAGCTGGGCACGCCTTCGATTATCCCCCGCTACACGCGCAAAGCCTTCGAGGCGGGGCGGAGGCGAAGCGTTTCAGAACCCCAAGCGCCCCAACTGCTTCGGGTCGCGCTGCCACTCCTTCGCCACCCGCACGTGCAGCTTGAGAAAGACTCTCGTGCCCACGAGCGGCTCGATCTGTGCCCGGGCGCGAGCCCCGACATCCCGCAGTCGCGAACCCTTGTGCCCGATGATGATCGCCTTTTGACTATCGCGTTCCACAACGAGGCTGGCGTGGATGTCGGTGAGCCCGCGAGCGGCCTCTGAACCTGTCGAGGGGCGCTCGCTCACTTCGTCGATGACCACGGCAATCGAGTGCGGAAGCTCGTCGCGCACACCTTCGAGTGCCGCCTCGCGGATGATCTCGGCGATGCGATCCTCATCGGATTCGTCGGTGACAACACCCTCTTCGTATAGTGCGGGGCCTTCGGGCATAAGGCTCAGCAGCTCATCGGCGAGCACATCGAGCTGCGCGCCCGCGACCGCGGAGAGCGGGATGACGGCATCCCAGTCCTCGCGCAGACCATCCACTTCGAGCAACCGTTCGGTGATCTCATCGCGCGAGGCGATGTCGGTCTTCGTGACGATGGCGACCTTCTTCGCGCCCGGATAACCCGAAAGCGAGGCAGCGATACGGCGATCGCCCGGTCCGACCTTCTCGGTCGCGGGCACGAGAAAGCCGATGGCATCCACATCGCCCAATACTTGCTCGACCAGATGGTTCAGCCGCTCGCCGAGAAGCGTGCGGGGCTTGTGAATGCCGGGAGTGTCGACGATGACGAGTTGACCTGCCGGCCGGTTCAGGATGCCGCGAATCGCCCGCCTCGTGGTCTGCGGCTTCTCACTCGTGATCGCGATCTTTTCGCCGACCAGAGCATTCGTGAGCGTGGATTTGCCGACGTTCGGCCGCCCGACGAAGGTGACGAAACCACTGCGGTGCCGCTCAGTCATCCGAGTTCTCCTGCTCTGCGGGCGCGCGTTCGACGAACACGGTCGCGATACCGCGACCTCGACCGCGGGAAGCCCCGCCGGTCAGCGCCAGCCCCTGCACACGGGCCGTCGCGCCCGGTTGCGGAACCTGCCCGAGCGCTTTGCCGAGCAGCCCGCCGATGGAGTCCACATCGTCGTCTTCGAGGTCGATGCCGAAAAGGTCGCCCACCTCGTTCAGCGGCAATCGTGCGCTCACCCGATAGGAGGCCGGCGCCAGCTCGACAATCTCGGCGGAGACCTGGTCGTACTCATCAGCGATCTCACCGACGAGCTCTTCGATGAGATCCTCCAGAGTGACAAGGCCCGAGATGCCCCCGTGCTCGTCTATCACCAGACAGACGTGCACGGCATCCCGCTTCATCTGCTGCAGCAGGGTCTCGGCGCGCATCGATTCGGGCACGAAGGTCGCGGGGCGCGAGATCACCCGGATCGACTCGGCGCGCCAGGCGCTGTCATCACGGTAGGCGAACTGCACGAGGTCTTTGAGGTAGAGCACGCCGACAACGTCGTCGGCGTCGTCGTCCACCACCGGCATCCGAGAGACACCGCGGTCGAGAAAGAGCACCATCGCCTCGCTCATGGTTGCTGCCGCATCCACCGTCACCATCTCGGTGCGCGGCACCATGACCGCCCGCACGAAGCGGTCGGTGAAGTCGAAGACCGAGTGGATGAGCGAGCGGTCGTCTTCTTCGATGAGGTCGTTCGACGCGGCCTCGTCAACGAGGCTGAGAAGCTGCTCCTCCGAGGTGAAGGAGCTGCGCCCGAGCCCCGGTGTGACCCGATTGCCAAAGAGCACCAGCCCCTGCGCGAGCGGCCCGAGCAGAACCCGCAGCCCCCTCGCCAGCGGGGCGAAGCGGCGCATCATCGCCTCGGCGTGCTGACGTCCGAAAGCGCGCGGGCTCGCGCCCACGATCACGAAGGTGAGCGCGGTCATCAGCACCGCGGCGGTGAGCATCGCCCACCAGATGTTCTGAAAGAACAGCGTGAACGACACCGTCACGAGCACCGCCGCGGTGGTCTCGGCGACCACCCGGATGAACGCGAGCGCGTTGCCGTGGGCATCCATGTCTTCGGCGATGCGCTCAAGCGCTCTCGGGCGACGGGATTCCTCCGCGAGATCCAATAAGTCACCGCGGGAGCTGACCGCGAGCGCCGCGTCAATCGCCGCGACGAGACCGCCGAAGGCGAGCAGAAGCAGCGCCGCGATGAGCAGAAGCGTCGCGGTGATCATCGATCGCTGCGCCGGTCGTAACCGGCGAATCCTCGGATGAGTTCACCCTGCAGCGCGAACATCTCGCGTTCTTCGGCGGGCTCGGCGTGATCGAAGCCGAGCAGATGCAGAAGGCCGTGGGTGGTGAGCAGCACGAGCTCGTCCATGAGCGAGTGGCGCGCGGCCTGCGCCTGCGCATCGGCCACCTGCGGGCAGAGCACGATATCGCCGAGGAGTCCGGCGGGGGTCATGTGGCCGTCGCTTCCCGGGCGTAGTTCGTCGATCGGAAAGCTCAGCACGTCGGTCGGCCCGGGCTCATCCATCCACTGCACATGCAGCGCCTCCATCGCGCCCTCGTCGACCAGAATGATGGCAACGTCGGCATCCGGGCTCACGTTGAGCTGCGCGAGGTTGTACTCGGTCAGGCGCATGAGCATCGATTCGTCGACCTCGATGGCGGACTCGTTGTTGACCTCGATCATGAGCGTCCTCGTCTCGGTGTGCGGTCACGGGGGCCGGGGCGCGCGGCCGAACGTCGTTCGGCACGATTCGCGAACTCGTGCGCCTCATCGCGCTCCGCGCGCGCGGCGGTGCGCTTCTCGTCGTATGCGCTGTAGGCATCCACGATGCGTCCCACGAGCGTGTGCCTGACCACGTCGTCGCTCGTGAGCAGCGAGAAGTGGATGTCGTCGATGTTGGCCAGAACGCGGGATGCCAGACGCAACCCCGATACCCCCTGCGGCAGATCGACCTGGGTAACGTCTCCGGTCACGACCATCCGCGTGCCGAAGCCCAGGCGGGTCAGAAACATCTTCATCTGCTCGGGCGTGGTGTTCTGCGCTTCGTCGAGCACGACGAAGGAGTCGTTGAGGGTGCGCCCGCGCATATAGGCCAGCGGCGCCACCTCGATCGTGCCGGAGGCCATGAGCCTGGGCACCATCTCGGGGTCCATCATCTCGTTGAGCGCATCATAGAGCGGGCGCAGGTAGGGGTCGATCTTGTCGGTGAGGGTGCCGGGCAGAAACCCCAATCGCTCCCCCGCCTCCACAGCGGGCCGGGTGAGGATGATGCGCTGCACCTCTTTGCGCTGCAAGGCCTGCACGGCTTTCGCCATGGCGAGGTAGGTCTTGCCGGTTCCGGCCGGCCCGATGCCGAAGACGATCGTGTTCTGCTCGATCGCATCGACGTACTCTTTCTGACCCGCCGTCTTCGGGCGAATCACCCTGCCGCGCGTGGAGAGGATCGCTTCGCCCAGCACCTCGCTCGGGCGGGGGCCGTCGTCGTGACGCAGCATCCGGGCCGAGGTCTCGACATCGGAAGGGGCAAGATCGTGCCCGGCCCGGGTCATGGCGATCAACTCTTCGACGAGCGCCTGTGCGGCGGCGACCTTCTCGGCATCGCCGTCCAGGGTGATCTCATTGCCCCGCACGAGCAGTCGCACCTCGGGATGCTGCTGCTGCATGACCCGCAAGAGGCGATCCTGCGGGCCGAGCAACTCCACCATCGCGATCCCGTCGACGAGGATGCGCACGGGCTCTGTCGCCTCATCGTCAGAAGCCAAGAAGGGCGCCCTCTTCGAAGTTGCCGAGAACGTGCGCGTGCACGTGGAAAACGGTCTGTCCGGCGGCGGTGCCGGTGTTGAAGATCAGCCGGTACTGGCCGTCGGAGTGCTCGCTCGCGATGCGCGTAGCCAGTTCCACCATCTCTGCGAGCAGCCCGGGGTCACCCGCGGCAAGCTCGGTCACATCGCGGTACTGCGCGGTCTTGGGAATGACCAGCATGTGCAGGGGCGCCTGCGGGTTGATATCGCGGATGGCGAAGACGCCTTCGGTCTCGGCGACGATCTCACCGGGGATCTCACCCAGGAGTATCCGCGTGAAAATCGATGGCTCGCTCATGGAACAAGTCTACCGAGGGTGTGTGGGCGAAGACGGTCGCGGCTGCTGAGAAGGTCACCAACGCCCGAGCGCGGCCGAGAGCACCGCGATTGCGGCGGGGCCAGCCGTTGAGGTGCGAAGGATCGTGTCGCCGAGTCGCGCGCGCTCGGCACCCGCAGCCCCCAGCGCTGCGCTTTCTTCGGGGGCGATGCCCCCCTCGGGTCCGACCACAAGCACGATGTCGCCCTCCGCGGGAACGAGTGCGCTCAACGGCACCGGGGCGGCGGGATCGAGCAGCAACAGGCGTTCGCGCGCGGCCCGCGCCGCCAACTGCGCGGTCGTGGCTACCGGGGCGACACTCGGGATCCACGGGCGATGGGCCTGCTTGGCTGCCTCGCGCACGATGCTCTCCCAGCGCTGACGGCCCTTCTCGGCTTTCACACCCTCCCAGCGCGATACGCTTCGCGCCGCTTGCCAGGGCACAATGCCGTCCACGCCGAGTTCACACGCCGCCTGCACGGCCAACTCGTCACGATCGCCCTTGGCGAGTGCCTGAGCGAGCACGACACGCCGTGCCGGGGCGGGATGCTGCGTCCGCTCCCGCACGGCGATCACAACGCTCGCGGGTGAGAGCTCAACGACGTCTCCCTCGAGCCAGACGCCTTCGCCGTCTCCGACGGTGACCGCCTCCCCGATGCGCACACGGCGCACGACGGCGTGCTTCGCCTCCGCCCCGACGAGCCTCACCCGATCACCCGGAGCGGCATCCTTGGCCTCCGGGGTCAGAAAGTGCAGCGCCACCGCTCAGTTCCCACGGAATCTGTCACGGAACTTCGCGAACAGTCCCGCCTGAAACTCGGCCAACTGGGGGGCGGGAACCTTGCTCTTCGAGGCGAACTCTTCGATCAGCGCGCGCTGCTTGGCATCGAGGCGCTGCGGGGTGAGCACCTGCACGCTCACGCGCAGATCGCCACGCAGCGCACCGCGCAGCGGCGTGATCCCGCGCCCTTTGATCGTCAGAACCTCGCCGGACTGCACCCCGGCGCGGATGCTGAGCTCGACGGGGCCGTCGAGCCCCTCGATGGTCGTTTCTGTGCCGAGAATGGCATCGCTCATCGCCACCTCGAGCGTCGCGATCAGATCGTCGCCGTCGCGGCTGAAGATCGCGTGCGGGGCGACCGTGACCTCGACGTAGAGATCACCGTGGGGTCCACCGCCCCGACCGACCTCGCCCGAGCCCGGCATCTGCAAGCGCAGGCCGCTCTCGACCCCGGCGGGCACGTCGAGCGAGACCGTGCGGCGCGAGCGCACCCTGCCCTGGCCGTGACAGCTCTCACAGGGCGAGGTGATGCGCGTGCCGTAGCCCTCGCAGCTTCCGCAGGGTTGCGAGGTCACGACGTTCCCCAGCAAGGTGCGCGCCTGGCGCTGCACATGCCCGGATCCCCCGCAGATGTCGCAGGTCACCGGTGACGTCCCCGCACGCGTGCAGGAGCCGTGACAGCTTTCGCAGAGCACTGCGGTATCCACCTCGATGTCGCGGTGCACACCGAAGACGACATCGCCAAGTTCGAGGGTGATACGCACGAGCGCGTCTTGACCGCGTTCGCGACGACTGCGTGGGCGACCGGCGCGCTGCCCCCCGGAGGCGGTGCCGAAGAAGGTCTCGAAGATGTCACCGAATCCGCCGAAGCCGCTGAAGCCACCGAGGTTCTCGTTACCGCCCATGTCATAGCGACGGCGCGACTCGGCATCGCTGAGCACGTCATAGGCGTGCGTGACCTCTTTGAACTTCTCGGCGGCGTCGTCACCCGGGTTCACATCGGGATGCAACTGCCGGGCGAGACGGCGGTAGGCCTTCTTGATCTCATCCTCAGAGGCATCGCGAGACACCCCGAGCACGTCATAGTGGTCAGCCACGGTCGCCTTTCTGCCCGGGGGCGTACGCCTCGTTCATCGTCGTGCCTCGTCGTCGTCGAGCATGCGCGACAAGTAGCTCGCCACCGCCCTGGCCGCGGCGAAGTTGCCTGAGTAGTCCATGCGGGTCGGCCCCATCACGCCCAGACGTGCTGTTCCGCCGGCGGCGGCGTAGTCGCTGGCGACAACCGAAGCCTCGGGGATGCCAAAGGCCTCGTTCTCGACACCGATGCTCGCCGCCAGCCCCTGTTCGTCTGCCTGCATCTCGCTCATCAGGCGCAGCAGCGTCACCTGCTCTTCGATGGCCTCGAGAATCGGATGCAGGGTTCCGCGGAAGTCCTGCTCGCGCCGGGCCAGCGTCGCCGTGCCCGCCATCACGAGGCGTTCTTGACGGAACTCGCCCAACTCCTCGGCGATCATCGCGCAGAGCGCGCTCATGGCGGGCTGGATGCGCGAGGCTGTGAGCGTATCGCGCAGGGCGTCGAGCTTTCCGCTGGCCTCTTGCACCGAGCGGCCGGTGAGCACGGCCGAGAACTGCGCCCGTACCACGGCGAGGTCCGACTCGTCGAGGTCGATGGGCAGAGGCGTGATGCGCTGGGTGACACCACCGGCATCCGTCACGAGCACGACCAACAACCGATTGGGTGCTAGCGCCACCAATTCGATGTGGCTGAGGTGCGCGGCAGCAAAGGAGGGATACTGCGCGAGCGCCATCTGCCCGGTGAGCCTGGTCAGCACCCGCACCGCTCGCGCCATGAGATCGTCGAGATCGCTGGGTTCGCTGAGGAAGCTTTCGATCGCCGTGCGCTGGGCACTAGAGAGCGGGCGGATCTGCGCCAGATGATCGACGAAGACACGATAGCCCTTGTCGGTGGGCACCCGCCCTGAAGAGGTGTGCGGGGCAGTGATGAGGTCTTCTTCTTCGAGCTGCGCCATGTCGTTGCGAATCGTCGCCGCCGAGACGCCGAAGGAGTAACGGTCGACGATGGACTTGCTGCCCACCGGCTCGTGCGTATCGACGTAGTCCTGCACGATGGCGCGGAGAACCTGAAGCCCGCGTTCGCTGACCATCGCTCCTCCTCGACTCGTTCTGGCACTCCCACCCTTCGAGTGCCAATCCTATCGCCTCGCGCGGGGTGGTGGTGGATGCCACGGCGACTCGCGCGGCTCGAGGGGTCAGTCGGTCAGCTCGCGCACCACCAGATCGGCAAGAAGCCTCCCGCGCAGAGTGAGGCACACTCTGCCGCGCAGCGCGGATGCCGCATCCACCAAACCATCGGCGATCAGCCCCGCGACCCGTTCGCGTCGCTCGGCCGGAACCACCTCGATGGCGACGCCCTCGGCGAGGCGACTCTCAAGCAGGATGCGCTCCAGCCTTCGCGCTCGCGCATCGGGCCGTTCGCGCCCCGCGGCGGGCGAGGCCCCCTCGGCGAGCCTGTGGGCGTATGCGGCCGGATGCTTCACATTCCACCAGCGAAGCCCCGCGATGTGACTGTGCGCACCCGGCCCGAAGCCCCACCAGTCGTCGCCCCGCCAATAGGCGAGGTTGTGGCGGCAGCGGTGATCGGATGCCGTCGTGGCCTTTGCAGCCGAAGCCCGCGCCCAATTGCTCACCTCATACCAGGAGAATCCGGCCGCGGCGAGCCGCGCATCGGCACACTCGTACATCGCGGCGTGCAGCTCATCGTCGGGCTCGGTGAGCTCGCCGCGCCTTATCTGCCGGGCGAGCTTCGTGCCGTCTTCGACGATGAGCGCATAGGCCGAGACATGATCGGGGGCGAGGGCGAGGGCGGCATCCAGTGACGCCTCCCAGTCGCGCAGGCTCTCCCCCGGCGTGCCATAGATCAGATCGAGGCTCACGGCCAACCCGGCCTCGCGCGCGGCCTCGACGGCGGTGCGCACGTTGTCGGGGTCGTGGGTGCGGTCAAGGGTGGCGAGCACAGCGGGCACGGCCGATTGCATCCCCACCGACATGCGCGTGACCCCCGCGGCGGCGAGGCTGCGCGCGATATCGACAGTGACGGTGTCGGGGTTCGCCTCGACCGTGATCTCGGCACCGGATGCCAGCCCAAAGGCCTCGCGCGCCGCAGCCAGCATTCGTGCGAGGTCGCCGGGTGGCAGAAGCGTGGGCGTTCCCCCGCCGAAAAACACGGTCGATAGCGGTCGAAGCGCTCCAGCGTCGCCCAGCACCTTGCGCGCGAGCGCGATCTCGGCGAGCACAGAGTCCGCATAGTCCTGCTGTCGCAGCCCCCGCAGCTCGCCCGCGGTGTAGGTGTTGAAGTCGCAGTAGCCGCAACGCACGCGGCAGAAGGGGATATGGATATAGGCCGAGAGGCTGGTTGCGGCATCCGTTCGCACATCGTCCGGCAGCGCGCCTGACGCCGGCGCCGGATCGCCCAGCGGAAGGGGACCCGCCATTAGCCGGGCGTGACGTACAGCGGCGAGATCGCCCGCAAGTAGCGCTCGAACAGCATCTTGCGTCGGCGACGCACCAATGCTGGGAACACACGATAGGGCAGCGCCACGGGGGCATCAAAGGCGCGCACCGTGAACCACACCTCGTCTTTTTCCTCGCGCCAGTCAAGAGCAAATGACTCTTCGCCGCTGACGACGGAACCGCCGATGGTGCCGAGTGTGAAGCCCACGCGACGAGGTTCGTCGAACACCGAGATCACGCGCAACTCGCCACCAGCCTTCATGCCGCCCACGCGACCGCGCAGGCGAATCGTCATCCCCGCTCTGACGTAGGGAACGCCCTCGGTGTCGAATCGCTGCTCGATCTGGTCGGCGTTCGGCACGATGGGCTTGCCCTCGGCGTCGAAGCTCACGCCCGCGTAGCCCGGCACGACCGAGAAACGCATGTCTTCGAGGGTCAGATTCGCGGCGCGCTGCGCGGTCCATGACAGCAGGGCATCACTCGCGCTCTGGAACCGCTCTTCGCCGCTGCCGATACGCCACGAACCCTCGGCCGGGATGCTGCGCTCTGGGGGGTAGCGCATGAGTTCAGCCGCACTCGTGCCGCCGACCGCGGCATAGTCGACCGTTTCATCCTGAAATGTCCGGCGTCGCATAGATTCCACCATATGCCTGTCGGCCTGAATGGTCACCTTTGCGATGCCCCGAGAACGCGCCATCGCGCCCCTACTTCTTGCCCTTGCCCTCGACATCGCCGGAAAGAGCCGCGATAAAGGCCTCTTGCGGCACCTCGACACGCCCCACCATCTTCATGCGCTTCTTGCCCTCTTTCTGCTTCTCGAGCAGCTTGCGCTTGCGGGTGATGTCGCCGCCGTAGCACTTGG
>CAZHIU010000040.1:0-12624 GCA_964532555.1 uncultured Microbacterium sp. | reverse complement strand
CGCCCTCGATGACGTTGGTCTGGCGGATGGCATCCAGAAGGCGCGTTTTACCGTGGTCAACGTGACCCATCACGGTCACGACCGGCGGGCGAATCTCGAGATCTGCCTCGTCTTCTTCTTCGAGCTCTCGCTCAAGGTCGAGACCGAAGCCTTCGAGAAGCTCTTTGTCTTCGTCTTCGGGCGAGACCATCTGAATCTTGTAGCCGAGTTCGGCACCAAGCACCTCGAAGGTTGCCTCATCGAGAGATTCGGTTGCCGTGGCCATCTCGCCCAGGTTGAACAGGATCGTCACGAGCGTGCCGGGCTGCACTGTGTAGCCATTCAGCGCCTCAAGCTTGTCGGCGAAGTCGGCGATCGACGCACCGCGGCGAAGACGAATGATCTCGCCGTTACCCTTTTGCACATTGACGCCACCGACGACCGGGGCATCCCGCATCTCGAACTCTTGACGCTTCGTGCGACGAGACTTGCGCTGCTTCGACTTGCCTCCGCCCTTGCCGAAGGCACCCGCGGTGCCGCCGCCGGGGCCACGCCCACGACCGCCGGCCCCGCCGGGGCCACCACCGGGACGACCACCGAAACCGGGAGCGCCACCAGGCCCGCCACCGGGGCGCTGTGCGAAGCCGCCACCACCGGGGCGAGCGCCACTACCGGGACGCTGCTGGAATGGTGCGCCAGGACGCGCACCGGGACCACGCCCGGCGCCGCCGCCGCGAGCGGCACCCGCCCCCGGCGCACCGGGACGCGGCGCCTGCGGCCGGGGAATGTTGCCGGGCGAGGGTCGCTGACCCATTCCTTGAGACGAGGCGAAGGGGTTGTTGCCGGGGCGCGGCCCTGCGGGGCGTGTTCCCATGCCCTGGGCTGAAGAAAAGGGGTTGTTGCCCGGGCGCGCAGCGCCAGGCAGTGGTGCGGCGGGTGCCGCATCCGGTGCGGGGGGCGCCTCGGGAGCCTGCGGTTCGGCAGCCTGCGGTTCGGCCTGCTGCGGTGCGGGCGTCTCGACGGGCGCCTCTGCCTTCTTCGCGGCGGGCTTCTTGGGCGCCGCCGCCTTCTTCTCGGCGGGCTTTGCCACCTGGATCGACTCATCGGCCTCGATCGCCGCTTTGAGCTTTCGCGCGACGGGGGGCTCGATCGTCGAGGAAGGACTCTTGACGAACTCGCCGAGTTCCTTCAGCTTCGCCAGCGCGACTTTGCTGTCAACGCCGAGTTCAGCGGCAATCTCGTGTACACGTGGTTTGGCAGCCACAATTCTCCTGTCTGGGTTGGTCTACCCAGGCAGGGCAGACCACTAGTTGAGGACGGGTCTCATTTCGAGCCGTTCACTTTGTTTCCATAGCCGTTCAGCCGTTTCTCTGGCGGTACTGTTGGATGGTCTGCGTGTCCAATGGCTCAGACACACGAAGCGCTCGTGCGAATGCGCGGCGTGTGATCGCCGCATCCAGACACTCCTGAACCGGATGCACCCACGCGCCCCTTCCCGGCAGACTCGCCTTCTCGTCAACGACGAGAGAGGAATCCACCGCGATCACCCTCAAGAGAGCGGATCGCGGGGCACGCGCGCGGCATCCGACGCACGTGCGTACAGCTTCCATCCTACCCCGTCCTTCACGCCTCAGGAGTCCTCGAGGATGCTGTCGGGCTGGATGTCGATCTTCGCGCCGGTGAGCTTGGCCGCGAGCCGGGCGTTCTGCCCCTCCTTGCCGATGGCCAGCGAGAGCTGATAGTCGGGCACGAGAGCGCGCACGGCTTTGATCGACTGGTCGAGCACGAAACTTGAGGTCACCTTCGCCGGCGACAGGGCGTTCGCGACGAAAGTGGCGAGGTCGGGGCTGTAATCGATGATGTCGATCTTCTCGCCCGCGAGTTCTTCGGTGACCGCGCGCACACGCCGGCCCAGTTCGCCAATGCACGCGCCTTTGGCGTTGATCGAGGGATCGTGGGCGATCACGGCGATCTTGCTGCGGTGACCCGCCTCGCGAGCGAGGGATACGATCTCGACAAGCCCCGTGGCGATCTCGGGCACCTCAAGCGCGAAGAGCTTGCGCACGAGCCCCGGATGCGTGCGCGAGACCGTGATCGCGGGGCCTTTGGTTCCCTTTGCCACGCTCGTCACATAGACGCGCAGGCGGGTGCCGTGGGTGTACTCCTCGCCGGGCACTTGCTCCTCGGGCGGAAGGATCGCCTCTACCGACCCCAGATCGACGTGGATCATCCGGGGGTTCGGGCCTTGTTGGATGACGCCGGCGACGATGTCGCCTTCTTTGCTGCGCAACTCGCCGAGCACGGCGTCGTCAGCGACGTCGCGCAGGCGCTGGTTGAGCACCTGCTTGGCGGCAAAGGCGCCGATGCGGCCGAAGTCTTCGGGCGTCGATTCTTCTTCGCCGATGATGGCACCCTCGTCATCGCGCACCGGGGCGAAGATCGAGAGATGGCCGGTCTTGCGATCGAGTTCGGCGCGGGCGCCGGTCGGAACATCCCCGGCGGGAGAAATGTGCTTGGCATAGGCGGTGAGCACGGCTTGCTCGATGATGCTGACGAGTTCGTCGAAGGGAATCCCCTTCTCTTTCTCGATCGTCTGCAGAAGCCTCAGTTCGATATCCACGACACGCTCCTCTATTCAGCTCTCACCCGCGCGCGGGTATCGTTCCACGGTACCCGATGCCGAGCCCTCTGGCATCGCGAGGCGGCGGTTCAGGATGCTTCGGCAACCCCGGTGAAACGGTTGATCGCGCGAATGAGGTGGTGCAGCGAGCCGATGTGACGCTGCTCGGGGGTGAGCACCAAACGCGGGAGCTCGAGTTGGTCGTGGTCAGCGCGCTCGGGTGCGAACGGTTCGGTGCGGGCGGTGGGGCCGGCGGTGACCACTCCGGCGAAGCGTGTGTTGAGTTCTTCGAGTTCGGCATCCGTCGGGGCGTGTCGCATCCGCAGCACGAGTTGGTCACCGACCCAGCGCAGCGATTGGTAGTTGCGCCAGAAACCGATGATCTCGTCGACAGCGGCGTCAACCGAGTCGGTGACGAGCACGCGCTCGAGATCGTCGGGCGAGATGACACCAGCGGGAACCATGTGCGTTGCGATGTAGTCGGCAAGGCCCGCCCAGAATGTTCCACCGGGTTCGTCGAGCAGCACGATGGGCACGGGTTCGGCCTTGCCGGTCTGTTGCAGCGTGAGCAGTTCGAACATCTCGTCCATCGTGCCGAAACCGCCCGGCAGGCAGACAAAACCGCGTGACTCTTTGATGAGCATGAGCTTGCGGGTGAAGAAGTACTTCATCTCGACCCGGGGCGATTCGGCGGCGGCCTCAGACGGCGTTTCTTCGAAGGGCAGACGGATGGACACACCGAGCGACATATCGGGGCCCGCGCCCTCGGCGGCGGCCTGCATGATGCCGGGGCCGGCACCGGTGACGATCATCCAGTCTCGTGCGGCGAGGGCTGTGGCGAGATCGCGGGCGTGCGCGTAGAGCGCGACATCCACATGCGTGCGCGCAGAGCCGAACACCGTGACCTTCGGCCTGCCGGCATACGGGCGAAAGAGGGTGAACGCTTCGCGCATTTCGGCGACCGCTGCCGAGGTGATCTTCAGGTCGAGTCGGCTCGTGTCGTCGATGCCGAGGGCGACGCCGGTGGCCAGGATTCGTGCGATCAGCGCCCTGTTGGCGGTGATGCCCGCCTCGTCGAGCATGGTGCGGATGGCGTCGGTCACTTCGGGCGGCACGGCGTTGTCGGTCATGCCTCCAGCCTCGCACGCGGGCGCGGAATTGGCGAAAGTGCTGAGCGAATCACCTTAGTGGTACACTTTTTGTATGCCTACGGTACACTCTCGCATTCAAGTAACACCCGACGACGAGCTTCTCGCGGCGCTCGATCGTGCCGCAGAGGTGTGGCCCACTGCCTCCCGCAGCGAGCTAGTGCGACGCCTTGCCCTTGCCGGCGACCGTTCCCGTTCTGAAGACGCCACGCGGCGTGCCCTCGACCGACGATTGGCTGTAGAGCGCCTTCGTAAGTTGGGTGCCGACATATACGACCCACGCGAGCGCGAGCGTCTGCGCGAGGAGTGGGATCGATGATCCTCGACGCGAGCGTTGCCATTGCGCTGCGCTCTGCTGAGGATGCCCACTCCGAGCGGGCGGCCGAGATCGTCGCCGACACACCGATTCTCACTATGCATCCGGTGACACTAGCTGAGGTCCTTGTAGCACCTGCGCGCGTCGGGGCCGCGGCCGAGGCACGCGCACTGCTCGTCGACGAACTCGGTCTGAGCGTGTGGGTGCCCGACGAAGAAGAGCCCGAGCGCGTTGCGATTCTGCGTGCTCGTACCCGCGTGTCGCTGCCCGACTGCTATCCGCTTATGTTGGCCATAGAAACCGGCGAGCCTCTCGCCACTTTTGACGAAGCTTTGCAACGCGCCGCGCTCGAGCTCGATGTTGCGGTGGTGTAAGGATCGCCTCGTTGAACTCATCGTCATCGATCATGCAGAGTCTCTGCATCGCCTCACTATCTCGTGATACTCGCTGGCTTGAAAGCGGGCTCCCGCCCCGCTGGAACGCAAGTTCATGGCGAGGGACAAGCCGCTTTCGCCTGATCATCGCGACAGGCTCAATCACCAATGAAGCAACTCGGTCGTAGCCACGAGAGTCTCAGCGGCGCACGTTGATAATCCAACCCGCTGATGCCACAACCGATGGCCGCTCGAGGAGCAAAAGTTGCTAGCCTCCCACCAACACCGAATCCGGTTGAGACGCCGCAACACTGTTGTCGACGAGTCAGGCGGGCTACGCCCCCAGGCGCGCCACGGCATCCGCCACTGAGACGAGTTCGCGCTCGCCCGTGCGGCGATCCCACATTTCGACGTCGCCGTCGGCAGCACCGCGCCCGACGATGAGAATCTGCGGCACGCCGATCAGCTCAGCATCGCTGAACTTCACCCCCGGTGACACCTTGACGCGGTCATCGAACAGCACCTCTAGGCCGGCCGTCTCAAGATCGGTAGACACCCGAGCGCCCAGTTCGTAGGCCACGTCATCCTTGCCCGTTGCGATCACATGCACGTCGAAGGGCGAAACCGATGCGGGCCACACGAGCCCCTTGTCGTCGTTGTTGATCTCGGCGAGGATCGCCAGAATGCGCGTCACGCCGATGCCATAGGAACCCATGGTGACCGTGACGAGCTTGCCGTTCTCGTCGAGCACCTTCAGTCCCAGAGTCTCGGCGAAGAAGCGCCCGAGCGCGAAGACGTGCCCGATCTCCATGCCGCGAGCAAGTTCGACCGGCCCTGAACCGTCGGGGGCGGGGTCGCCCGCGCGCACGTTCGCGATCTCGACGAATCCATCGGCTGTGAAGTCGCGCCCAGCGACAAGTGAATGCACATGCTTCTGGTCGATGTTGGCGCCTGTGATCCACGAGGTGCCCTCGACCACACGCGGGTCGAGGAAGTAGCGGATGCCAGAGGCCGAGTCTTCGCCCAGAACCGCGCCCTGCTCAGACCACGGCCCGATATAGCCCTTGACCAGCAGCGGGTGCTTCGCGAAATCCTCTTCGGTGGCCGCCTCGACCTCAGCGGGCGCGAAGGCGACCTCGGCGCGCTTGTCGTCGATCTCGCGGTCGCCGGGGATGCCGACGACGACCAGCTCGCGCCGTCCGTCGAGGTGGGTGAGCGCGAGCACGACGTTCTTGAGCGTGTCGGCCGCGCTGTACTCGCCTTCTAGCACCGTGTTCGAGTGCGCCACGAGCGTCTCGATCGTGGGGGTGTCGGGTGAGTCGAAGATGACCGGCGTGCCGCGGGGGTCAAAGGCAACCGCATCCGGCACCACGGTCGTGAACGCCTCGACGTTTGCGGCATAGCCTCCCGCCGAGCGCACGAAAGTGTCTTCGCCCACGGCGATCGGATGCAAGAACTCCTCGCTGCGCGCGCCGCCCATGAGGCCGTTGTCGGCGTCGACGATCACGTACTCCAGGCCCAGGCGCTGAAAGACGCGCTCATAGGCATCCCGCTGCGCCTGGTACGAGGCATCCTGGCCCTCGTCGGTGTAATCGAAGCTGTACGCATCCTTCATGGTGAACTCGCGACCACGTAGCAGCCCCGCGCGAGGGCGCGCTTCATCGCGATACTTGTCTTGAATCTGGAAGATCGTCAGCGGCAGATCTTTGTATGACGAGTAGAGGTCTTTGACCAGCAGCGTGAACATCTCTTCGTGCGTCGGCGCGAGCAGGTAGTCGGCGCCTTTGCGGTCGTGCAGGCGGAAGATGCTGTCACCATAGGCGGTCCAGCGACCCGAGAGCTCATAGGGTTCGCGCGGCAGCAGCGCGGGAAAGTGCACCTCGAAGGCGCCTGCGGCGGCCATCTCTTCACGGATGATCGTCTCGATCCGAGCCTTCACCCGAAGCCCCAGCGGCAGCCAGGTGAAGATGCCTGGCGCGGCGCGGCGGATGTAGCCGGCACGCACGAGCAGCCGGTGGCTTGCCACCTCGGCGTCGGCAGGGTCTTCGCGAAGGGTGCGCAGAAAGAAGTTGGAGAGACGTGTGACCACTCACCCATCCTAGTGACGCCGCGCAGAGCCCTTGGAGACGATGCTCTTTGAGACGATCGGTGAGCGAGCGACACTAGAGGGTATGAGACCACGACTGTTCCGGGATGCCGCCGCCACCACCGCTGTCGCCCTCGCCGCCCTCGCGCTGGCCGGGTGCACCAACGCCGGAATCGATGCACCCACACACGGCCTCGACGCGCCCGTGCGCGTGGCTACCCCCTATATGGCCATGGTGCTAGACGACGGCACGGCGGCGAAACTCTGCCTCGGGGCGATCATGGAATCCTTCCCTCCGCAGTGCTCAGGCCCCACCCTCATCGGCTGGGACTGGAACGCAACGCCCAGCGAGTACGAAGAGGCATCTGGAGTGCGCTGGGGTGACTATTGGGTAGGCGGCGTCTACAACGCCCACGCGGACACTTTCACGGTAGAAAAGGTTGAACGCTCGCACCACGGACCTGACTTCGCTTACACGGAATACTTCGGTACGCACTGCGAAGAGCCCGAAGGCGGCTGGGAAGTAGCCGATGAAAGCCGCACCACCACGGCAGCTCTCAAAGACGTGATGGCATACGCCGCCACGATGGACGGCCATGCCGGTTCATGGATTGACCGCAGTCGCACACAGGGAGACTTCGACTTCGACCTGGGCGATGGCTCCAGCGAGAACCCGAGTTCCGAGCCTGGCGAAGACCCAGGCGGGCCAGACCAGCCCGAGTTCTCGGCTGCTGACCCGGCGCTCGTGATCGTCAATGTCAGAACAACCGGCGACGTCGCACACATCGAGTCCGCACTGCGCGAGCGTTGGGGTGGGATGCTGTGCGTCACGGCCGCTGCGCACACCGAAGCCCAGCTCTTGCGCATCCAAGACGGCCTCACCGGCCATAACGTGCTGTCAACGTGGGTTGATGTCACCCGCGGTAGCGTGCACGCGGAGGTGCTCTTCGACGACGGCACCCTGCAGCAGAACTTGGATACGAAGCACGGTGTGGGCGTCGTGAAAGTGCGCTCCGCGCTCACGCCCTGGCCGGGTGCCTGACCTCACTCAGTTGAGCGGGCTCAGAGGGCGAGGTGCACCCGCAATGCCTCATCCAGTTCGCCCATTACGTCAGCCGACACCCAGCCAACGGGTGCAGATATGCGGGATACCGCAATCGTGCGTACCTGCTCAGCCTGGGCTTTTGCATCCTTGACCAACCCGGTCTCACCGGCAGGCAGCAGCACCTGGAAATCGTGGACCTTAGCAACGTTCGAGGTCAGTGGAACAACCGTGACCGTCGCCCGATCAGTTCGAGCCGCAACTGAGTTTGCGGTGTTGTTGCTGACGATTACAGCAGGTCGGGTCTTGGCTGCCTCCGACCCGACCGTCGGATCTAACGACACGATCACGATCTGCCCCCGACGAAGCAACGGATACATACTCATGCGGTAGCCAGTCCATCGGCGACGGTCTCATCCCACACCCCGTCATCCCACTCACCATACGCTTCGGCATAGGCATCGGCGAGGCGGCTCTCGCGAAGCAACCGCACCGCATCTTGCACCGCCGCCGAGCGCGAAGAATACCTGCCCGACAGTGTCTCCTGATCGAGATAGGCGATGTCGTGCTCATCCAGGCTGAGGCTTATCTTCGCGTGCACCATGTCATAATGCTACCCGCTTGCTACCCTTTTTGCTACCTTTGGCGCTCAGTTTAAAGCACTCAGTTGAGCGGGCGCGTGTTGGCGGGAATGACGCCTTCGCCATACAACTCGCGCGCGACATCCTGCAGCGCTGTGAGGGCCACGCGCTGAGTGAAGGGGCCGTAGGAGATGCGCGCGACACCGAGTGACTCATACTCGTTCGCGGCGAGCGCACCCGGCACCCCGATCACGCTGACCTTGCCGACGCCGATGCCCTCGACCAGTGTGCGCGTGGCATCCACATCGAGTTTTCCGGGCACGAAAATACAGTGCGCGCCCGCCTCAAGATAGGCGCGGCCGCGCTCGATCGCGTCGGCCAGCTTCTCGGCCAGCGGCTTGTCGCCACCGCGCACGATGGCGTCGGTGCGGGCGTTGAGCACGAAGGGCACACCCTCCGCAGCGGCCGCCTTCACGATCGCTTCGACTTTCGCCACCGACTCGGCCAGAGGCTTCAGGCGGTCTTCGATGTTGGCGCCCACGATCCCGACACCGATGGCGAGACGGGTCGTCTCACCGGCATCCCCATAGCCGTCGTCAAGATCGGCGCTGACGGGCAGTTCTGTGGATGCTGCAATGCGCCCCACCATGTCGATCATCAACTCGCGCGGAATCTGCCCGTCGGGGTAACCGAACGTCGAGGCAATCGAGTGACCCGCCGTTGCCAGCGCTTTGGTCTCAGGGAGGTCGGCGATCACCGTGGCCGAGACGACGTCCCACACGTTGACCACGCGCAGAATCTCATCGGCGTCGTAGAGACGGGCAAGGGTCTGGGCTTTCTCGACTGTGCTCATGTCTCTACGCTAGTGCGCCTGCGGGCGAGCGGGGTAGCGTCTTGGCGCGGGTGTAAGGCCTGCTGAGAAGCGGGCTATTGGTGTGCGGGCGCGGATGCGGGATACTCTGACGGCATGGCGACCGTTCTGCTCACCGGCTTCGAGCCCTTCGCGGGTGATGCGCATAATCCTTCGGGCGCCGCCGTGTCGATCGTCGGGGCCAGGTGGCAGGGGCCGGATCGGCTGGTCCCGGCCGTGCTGCCGGTCACCTTCGCGGGCGCCGCGGCCTCGCTGGCACGTCTCATCGCCCAGCATGATCCCGACATCGTGGTCGCCACCGGGCTCGCGGGTGGGCGCGACGCCGTCAGCGTCGAGCGCGTCGCCGTGAATCTGCAAGACGCGCGCATCCCTGACAACGATGGGGTGCAGCCTCTCGATGTGCCCTCGGTTGATGGCGCGGCGGCGGCCGTCTTCACCACGCTGCCGGCGAAGGCGATCGTCACGGCCATTCGGGATGCCGGCATCCCCGCCGAACTCTCTCTCAGCGCCGGCAGCTTCGTGTGCAACCACATCTTCTACCACGCTGTTCATGCGGCCGCTGGCACCGCGCGGCGGGCTGGATTCATCCATGTGCCGTGGGCAAGCGGGCAGGCGCCCGCGGGCGAGCCCGAGATGGCGCTCGATGACATCGCACAGGCACTAGAGATCGCGGTGCGCACGACTCTGCACTTCCGAGGCGACGGTGTCGCTGAGAGTGCCGGTGACATCTCAGTGCCAGGTGGTGCGGCCGGGTGACGGCGCACTGGCAAGGCAAGGCCACTGACTAGGCTGAACCCCATGTCCCACGAAGTACCCACCATCCCCTTCCGCCCGGTCGGTGACGACTTCACCGGCTGGCCGATGCCGCCGTCGGTGCCGCCAGGCATGCGACTAGAACTCAGCCGCGCGAAACTCCTTGACGGGCAAGAGTCACGCTTCGACGACTGGATGACGATGCTCCACGAACGTTACGAGGAATGCCTCGCGACCCTGCCCCAAGAAAAGATGGCGTTCGAAGCCACCTTTCTGAACCAAGAGGCCGACGGCTCGTGGTGGATGTACCATCTGCAGCTTCTCGGCGAAGACTCCCCCGGCCTCGTGCTCAACAACGACCTCGACCGCGCCCACGAGGCCTTTGCGAAACAGACCAAGCATCGCGGCTGGGAAGAGTTGCAGCCGCGCCTGCTGCTGTGCCCACCCGCCGTGCGGGAAGCGCTGGTGGATGCGGCGAACTAGCATTCCCACCGTGACTTTTCCCCTTACGCCCCGCACCGGCATCCACGCGGCGTACCCGGTGCGGTAGCATCTGGGCAACACTCTCAAGGAGGAACCATGGCCACGGTTGCACGCGTTACCACCATCACCGCCAAGAGCACCATCGGCTTCGACGATGCCATCGCCGCCGGTGTCGCCCGCGCGGCAGAGACCCTTCGCGGCGTCAAGGGCGCATGGGTCAAAGAGCAAAAGGTCGAGGTCGACGGCAACGGCATCTCGGCCTGGTCTGTCACTCTCGAAGTGACCTTCGTGCTCGAAGACTGACCCGAAGACTACACACGCTCGTTCACGACTGCGGCCCGCGCCGTGGCCGCGGTCGTCATGATCAGAGTCTGCGGATCGGGCATCGCCAGTGACACGGTGATCGCCGAGAATGCGGCGAGCGAATCGACGTGCGTTCCGCCGCAGGGAAAGGATGCTTCGCCCTCGGGCAGTGTGCACCGCCAGCGGCGACGATCGGTGACCAGCGGGCCATCTGTGTCGATACGGCTCGCCCCGCCCGATGCGATCCACGCAGCCAGTTGCGCATTGACGCGCTGCTCGCGCTGGGCCAGGGATGCCTCGAGCGCCTCGGTGTCGAAGCCCGCCTTGCGCAGGCTCTTGCCCAGGCGATACCCGTCGACAGCTCCCTCGGGGTGAATGACGCTTGTCTGGTTCGCCTGCCCCTCGAAGTCGGGGGCGCCGAGGGGGTCGGCGCGCACATCCTTGCTCCAGAGGTCGGCGAGCGCCGTGTCCAACGCGAGGGATGCCAGGTGGCACGCCGTGTGACCGCGACTGAGGCTCGCTCTCCTGGCAGCATCGACCGATAGCGACACCTCGACGCCCGGTGCGAGCCACGAAGGTGCCGCGGCCGCGAGGCGATGCCCCACAAGCCACGTCCACCCTTCCGTACCGCGTTTGACCGGGATCGACTCTCCGACGGCGAACTCGCCAGAATCGCTCACCGCCGCCATCACCGTGTCCACAACGGCGAGCTGTTCGCCGTCGCGCGAGATCAACCCGGTATCGCCCGGCTGATCGGGCCAGGTGTGATCCACCGGGTGAAAGGGGGTCTGATCGACGACGACGATGTCGCCCTCGACACGCGTTACCGTGGCGACACCCTCCATGCCGCCCTGCGGGAAGGTCACAATCGTCATGGTCGCTCCTCTGTCTGATCCCTGGTTGCCCTGCCATCCTTCTTCTCTCGCCCTGCCACGCTCGAGGGGGCGACAGCACCGCGCCAGGTGCGCACCGCCGAGCGCGTATGCGATGAGACACCACCGGCTTCGAACCACGTCTCGAGTTCGATGTCTTCATACACCTCACGAAACGCCGATGTCGGGGTGTGCCCGAACATCTCGAGGGTGCGAAGTCGCGCGGGAGCATCCGAGGCGCGACCGCGCAACCGTGCCAGCGCATCAGCGTTCGCGAACGACTGCACATAGTCTGCGGTGGCGGCATCGGGGGTCACATCGAGCGCCCGCAAGAGCATCGCGGTCACGAACCCGGTGCGATCCCAGCCCGCGGCGCAGTGGAAGAGAACAGCCCCTTCCGCCGCGCTGGCAACGGCATCCAGCACCGCCGACATCCGGTGCGGAAGCTCGGCAAGATGCGCCGAATAGTACAGCGGGGTTCCCCAGCGACCATCCGCCTCGAAGGGTGCCCAGAACTCCGACTCGTCACCGTCGAGGTCCACCTCGATGCGGTCGATGCCCTCCGGCACCTCACCTGAGCGCTCCGAAGGGCGACGCAGATCGATGATCGTTCGGATGCCGAAGCCGTACAGACGCTCCCACCCTTGCGGGGTCACCATGTCGACGGCCTCGCTGCGATAGAAGGCTCCGCTCGGCGTGGTCGAGCCATCGACGCGTGAGAGCCCACCCAGGTCGCGGGCGTTCGCGAGCCCCTCGACATCGAGGTTCGGTCGATGGTGCATCAGCCGGTGACGACCTGCGCGGTACCGAGCGGGGCGTCCACGCCCATCTCGGCGGCGATACGGTTCGCCTCGTCGATGAGGGTCTGCACGATCTCCTCCTCCGGCACGGTCTTGATGACCTCGCCCTTGACGAAGATCTGCCCCTTGCCGTTGCCCGAAGCCACACCGAGGTCAGCCTCCCGCGCCTCACCCGGGCCATTGACGACGCAGCCCATGACGGCCACGCGCAGCGGCACCGTGAGCCCCTCAAGACCCGAGGTGACCTCTTCGGCGAGAGTGTAGACATCCACCTGGGCACGTCCACAACTCGGGCACGACACGATCTCGAGCTTGCGCTCGCGCAGGTTGAGCGACTCCAGAATCTTGAGCCCCACCTTGACCTCTTCGACGGGCGGCGCCGAGAGCGAGACGCGA
>CAZHIU010000039.1:0-14454 GCA_964532555.1 uncultured Microbacterium sp. | reverse complement strand
GCCGAAGAGCGGCTTGGGCATGAAGGTGACCGTCTTGCCCCATTCTTCGGCGACAACGGCTCCGGAATGCACACGCACCAGTCGCTCTGGAACAACGGCACGCCGCTGTTCTTCGACGAGACCGGTTACGGTCAGCTCAGCGATATCGCCCGCTGGTACATCGGCGGGCTGCTGCACCACGCGCACGCGGTGCTCGCCTTCACCAACCCCTCGATGAACAGCTACCACCGTCTGGTGAAGCACTTCGAAGCACCGGTGAACCTCGCCTACTCGGCCGGAAACCGCTCTGCGGCCATCCGAATCCCGCTCACCGGCCCCAACCCCAAGGCCAAGCGCATCGAGTTCCGTGTTCCGGATGCGGCGAGCAACCCCTATCTCGCCTTCGCCGCGCAGCTCATGGCTGGTCTCGACGGGATCAAGAACCGCATCGAGCCGATGGCCCCCATCGACAAAGACCTCTATGAGCTTCCCCCCGAGGAGGCCAAGAACATCCCGCAGGTGCCGAACTCACTGCTCGATTCGCTCGAGGCTCTGCGCGCCGATCACCAGTTCCTGCTCGAGGGTGGCGTGTTCACCGAAGAGCTCATTCAGACGTGGATCGCGTACAAGTACGACAGCGAGATCCTGCCCTTGGCGCAGCGCCCCCATCCCTATGAGTACGAGATCTCCTTCGGGGTCTAGCTCGCGCGCAGCACACCCCCAGAAGTCGGACTCAATCTTTTGCCCCATACTTTCGAAACGCGTTCTGTTTCGAGGTACGCAGGGCGATCCCGATCATCGTCCACGAATCGCCCGCCTCCCTGGCAGCAGCGACTGCGGCGCGCAGCCGCTTATCTGACTCCTCGACCGCCTGCCGTGCGGCCGCGACCTCTCGCAGATGCTTTGCATCTCGCATAGTCTTCGGGTCGATCGTCGCGATGAACTCCTCGGCGTCGTCGGTTCGAGCGATGATCTCAGACATCGTGTCTCCTCTCATAAATAGTCGTAGTGGCTTGCTCTGAGCACATCGGCGTGAATGATGCGCTGGGGTTCGGTGGCCGGAACGAGTACGAGTTCGATGAGGCGCGCTGATCTGTCGGCGCCAATGAGAAAAATGCGTAACTCACCGTCGTACTCCTGCTCGCGGTAGCGGATGGGATTGTCCAGAGCGTGGTAAATGTCGGCATCCTCAATGTCGTGCTTTTTGGCGCTCGCCGCAATTTCCACACCGTCATCATATCCTTTACGATAGGCGGGCGTCAACAGTTTAGTTACGGTCCCACGCTCCCCTCGCCGCCTTCTTCGCACGTCACTCATACAGACGTGACCCGCGCGCCTCTCAAAGCAGAGCAATATCGATATAGCTCCACACGATTTCTCAGCCTGATACATTGCGGAAATGGGCGAAGCAACACATGATGAGCACCGAGCGAAGCTCGACGCCACATTCGAGAAGATACGTGCTGAAATCGAGAAGCGTGAACGCGACCTGACCGATTCAAGGAAGGAAGCACTTGATCGCCGTCGTGCCACGGATGCGGCTCAACGGGAGAAACTCGAAAGCGTTGCGCGGCAGGAGTGGCTAGCCGGTCGCCGCCACTTGGCCGTCTGGTTACCTGCCGGCGCTACCGAACGCCAGGCAGCCGTGTGGGGCGAAGAGTACTCGACTGAGGACACCATAGCGTGGGGCAGGATACTCGATGCAATCACGGCTGTGGGATGGAAGCTCCACACATGGACTGCCTCGAAAAGTGAGACGGAGAGCGTTACGCCAACACTGCTGTTCGTTCGCCCGGACTGACGATCTCAACGGAACACCAATGGTGTCAGGTCAAGGAACGGCATGCGATTAACGCATGAGGATGCTCACTCTCGGCCATCCCTATGAGTACGAGATCTCCTTCGGGGTCTAACTCGCCTCACCCGTAGAAGAGGCGCTCGAAAACCCGGCGGGCACGGCGGGTGACGGCGAGGAAGTGCTCCTCGACAAGGGTGGCTGAGCGAGGCGAATAGCCGAGGATGCGACCGATGCCGTCGAGAAGACGGCGGTCGGTGGGCAGCACATCGCTGGTCTGGCCGGTCAACACGGTGATCGCCGAACGCACGCGGCTCGACAGCAGCCACGCCTCGCTCAGCAGCGCCGCGTCTCCTGGGTCGATGAGGGATGCCGCAACAGCACCGTCCAGCGCGTCCAGTGTCGAGGTCGTACGCAGGGCGGGCAGCGTGTGTGCGTGCTGCAACTGGTAGAGCTGCACCAGCCACTCGACATCGCTGAGGGTGCCTGGCCCGAGCTTGAGGTGACGACGCGGATCGGCGCCCTGCGGCAAACGCTCGCCCTCGACGCGCGCCTTGATGCGCTTGATCTCGGCGAGTTCGCTGACAGAAATGGCCTCCGGGTAGCGCACCGTGTCGGCAAGCTCTGTGAACCGGGCGATGAGTGCGGGGTCACCGGCGATCCCGCGCGCCCGCAGCAAGGCCTGCGCCTCCCAAGACAGCGACCAGCGACGGTAATACTCGGCGTAGGCGTCGAGGGAGCGCACGAGCGGACCGTTGCGGCCTTCAGGGCGCAAACCCGCGTCAAGCTCCAGGGGCGCACGCGCATCGCTGAGATGCTCGCGCAGATCGGCGACGATTCGCGCCGAGAGCTTCTGCGCGCCTTCGCTGTCAAGCGCATCCGAGCCGAAGACATAGAGCACATCGGCATCCGAGCCGAAACCCAGCTCCGCGCCACCGAAGCGCCCCATGGCGATGATGGCGAAGGCGAGTGCCCCCTTCTCTTCGTCGAGCCGCTCGCGACGCACGGCGTCAAGCGCAGCCCGAATTGCCACCTCGGTGATATCGCTGAGAGCGGTGGCCATCTGTTCGACGGTGATGCGCCCGAGAACCGCGCCCATCGCGGTGCGCAGCACTTCGCGACGACGCAGTGCTCGCACCGCGCGCAGTGCCTCGGCGGCTGAGTCGTGGCGAGTCTGGATAGCATCCGCTTCTTCATCAAGCGCCTCGCGCCCGCGCGGCACGAGGGCGTCGGCGATATCGAGCCATGCCACCGACTCGGGAATCCACTCCATGAGCTCGCCGATGTACCGCGAAGTCGCGAGCAAGGTCGTCAATTGCTCGGCGGCCCCCGCCGAGTCGCGCAGCACGCGCAGAAACCAGGGTGTGTCCCCCAGCCTTTCGCTGATTCGACGGAAGGCGAGCAGACCGTAGTCGGGGTCAACACCTTCGGCGAACCAGCGCACCATCACGGGCATGAGATGGCGCTGAATCGTGACCTTGCGGCTGAGCCCCAAGGTCAGCGCATGAATGTGCCCCAGCGCTCCCGCAGGATCGCGAAAGCCGATGGCGGCGAGACGATCGCGTGCCTGCTCGGTCGACAGCGTTCTCTCTTCGGCAGAAAGCCCCGCCACGGCGGCCAGAAGCGGGCGGTAGAACAGACGCGTGTGAATCGCCCGTACCTCGCGCCGGGTCTGTTCCCACAACTCCCACAACGCCTCGCCGCTCTCGGCGAGCCCGGTGGCGCGTGCGAGCACCCGCATGTCCTGCGGTGTGCGGGGGAAGAGGTGGGTGCGCGAGAGCTCTCGCAGTTGCAGACGGTGTTCGAGAAGACGCAGCACGCTGTAGTGATGGGCGAAGGATGCCGCGTCATCCCGCCCGATGTATCCGCCTTCGGCGAGAACCTCGAGACTGTCAAGCGTCGCCCGCGTGTGCAATGCCGCGTCGCTCAGCCCGTGCACGAGTTGCAGAAGCTGCACCGTGAACTCGATATCGCGCAGGCCCCCTTCGCCGAGCTTGATCTGGTAAGCGGCATCGGCGGGGTCGATGTGCGCGGTGACCCGCTGCCGCATCTCTTGCACGCTCTCGACGAAGTCTTCCCGAGCGGCACTCGCCCACACGCGCGGCGCAATCGCTTCGAGGTACTCGGCGCCGAGGGCCGCGTCCCCCGCCAGGGGGCGCGCTTTGAGCAGAGCCTGAAACTCCCAACTGCTCGCCCAACGGTCGTAGTACGCGATGTGCGCGTCGAGGGTGCGCACGAGCGCGCCGTCTTTGCCCTCGGGGCGAAGCGCGGTATCCACTTCCCACAGTGGCGGTTCGACGCCGGGTGCCGAGAGACCTGCCACCGTCTCGCGAGCCAAGCGCGTGGCGATGTCTATGGCGCTCTGCTCATCGACGAGCTTCTCGTCGCTCGTGCCCCCGACGAAGATGACATCGACATCGCTCAGGTAGTTCAGTTCGCGCGCACCAGCCTTGCCCATGCCGATCACGGCGAGGCGTGTGACCGCGACCGCCTCACGGCCCTTCGTTGTCGCCACGCGCGTGCGCGCGATGGCCAGGGATGCCTCCAGAGCCGCGGCGGCGGCATCCGACAGCGCCGCCGTGACCTCTCGCGTGTGCGCCACCGCGTCGCCCTGTTCGAGATCGGCGGCCGCGATCTGGGCGAGGCAGCGGCGGTACACGATGCGGAGGCGATCTCTCGCGCTGTCGTCGGCGTCCGCGGCAAAACCGTCTGTCACAGCGACGGCGGCACGCATGCGTGTGCGCAAAGCCCTCTCGCTGGGGAGCTTCGGCTTCGCAGCCAGAACCGAGAGCTCTTCGGGATGCCGCGCAAAAAACCTCGCCAGCCCCGCCGATGCGCCCAGGACCCGCCAGAGACGCGCTCGGCTCGAAGGCCTGGTGAGCAAGGTTCGCACGGGCAGCGTATCGCGACGCGCGATACGCACGATCCCTTGGAGCGCCGCATCCGGATCGGCCGCCTCGATTCCCTGCACGAGGCTCGCCTGCGGCACCCCGAGCAGGGTCGATAACTCCCCCAGCACGCTCGCCGCCGCGGCGAGTTCGGTGAACCCGCAGCGAGCCAGCGTAGAGAGCGAGAGTTCTTCTTCAGCGCGGGGCATGGCTGCCCTCAGAGGATTTCGAGGTTTCGCTTCAGCTCGAAGGGCGTGACCTGAGCGCGGTAGTCCTGCCACTCACGACGTTTGTTGCGCAGCACATAGTTGAAGACCTGCTCTCCGAGCGTCTCGGCGACAAGCTCGGAACTCTCCATGTACTCCAACGCGGTGGACAGGCTTCCGGGCAGGGGGGCGTAGCCGAGCGCGCGGCGCTCTGTGTCACTCAGCAGCCAGACGTTGTCTTCGGCTTCAGGCGGAAGTTCATACTCCTCCTCGATGCCCTTCATCCCCGCAGCCAGCAGCAGAGCGTAGGCGAGGTAGGGGTTGGCTGCCGAGTCCAACCCGCGATACTCGATGCGGGAGGACTGACTCTTGGTCGGCTTGTACATCGGAACCCGCACGAGAGCGGAGCGGTTGTTGTGGCCCCAGCACACGAAACTCGGTGCCTCGCCGCCACCCCACAGGCGCTTGTAGGAGTTCACGAACTGGTTCGTGACCGCGGCGATCTCGTTCGCGTGGCGTAGCAGTCCCGCGATGAACTGCCGGCCGGTTTTGGAGAGCTGGTACTGCGCGCCCTCTTGGAAGAAGGCGTTGGCATCCCCCTCGAAGAGCGACATATGCGTGTGCATGCCGCTACCGGGGTGATCGCTCAGGGGCTTGGGCATGAAGGTCGCGTAAACGCCCTGCTCGATCGCCACCTCTTTGACCACGGTGCGGAAGGTCATGATGTTGTCCGCGGTCGTCAGCGCGTCGGCGTAGCGCAGGTCGATCTCGTTCTGCCCGGGCCCACCCTCGTGGTGGCTGAACTCGACCGAGATGCCGAGGTCTTCGAGCATGCGCACCGAGCGACGCCGGAAGTCGTGCGCGGTTCCGCCGGGCACGTTGTCGAAGTATCCGGCAGAGTCGACGGGTTCGGGGCCTTCAGGCCCGAACGAGGAGGACTTCAGCAGATAGAACTCGATCTCGGGATGCGTGTAGAAGGTGAACCCGGCATCCGCCGCCTTCGCCAACGCCCGCCGCAGCACATGCCGGGGGTCGCTGACCGCCGGCTGGCCGTCAGGGGTGGTCAGATCGCAGAACATCCGGGCGGTCGGGTCGATCTCGCTCTGCCAGGGAAGAATCTGGAAGGTCGTGGGATCGGGGTGTGCGAGAAGATCGGACTCGACGCTGCGCGTAAAGCCCTCGATCGCCGATCCGTCAAAGCCGATGCCCTCGGCAAAGACGCCCTCGACCTCTGCGGGCGCGATCGCCACCGACTTCAAGGTGCCGATGACATCGGTGAACCAGAGGCGCACAAACTTGACCCCGCGCTCCTCGATGGTGCGCAGAACGAAGTCGCGCTGCTTGTCCATGCTCACCGCCCGCGGCTCACGGAACCGCCGGAACCGCTGGCTCCACCCCAGCCATCCTCTGCGGCATCCTCATCCGCCCAGGCTCGGGCACGTTCACGAAGAAGCTGCGGCGCACGGCTCGCGTCGTCTGAAGAATCGAAAGGCCCGATCAACACGCTTCCGGGCGAGAGCTGCCCGAACTCCACCTGGGCGGTGTCGAGGTTGTACCAGTATTTGTTCTCGTGCGCGGACACGGCTTCTCCGATCGTGGTGCCTGAGACGATCCTACTGGCGCGAGGGGTGTCAGATCAGTGACAGTGGTGACGAATGGGCCGACCTGTACGCCGGGTTCTGTTCCAGGGATTTCGCCCCTTCGACGGTCATCTCTCTCGGCGACACGTTGCCGTGCCGCTCTAGCGGCCTACCCGAAGACTCCGGGGGCCCCGTCACTGTCTTCTGTCTGGCCTTGCTCCGGGCGAGGTTTACCGAGCGAACCGTGTCACCACGGCCCCTGGTGGGCTCTTACCCCACCCTTTCACCCTTACCGAAGGCCGAAGCCTTCGGCGGTCTACTCTCTGTGGCACTGTCTCGCGGATTGCTCCGGGTGGGTGTTACCCACCGCCCTGCCCTGCGGAGCCCGGACGTTCCTCGGTGCGGTTGCCCGCAACGCGACCGTCCGGTCGACCCATTCATCGTGAGTATTGTCCCACGCCCCGCTGTGCGGTGCCTCATTTGTCTGCCGACGAGACGATACGCAGATCCAGCGGAACCTCTAGGGGAAAGTCTGCGAACATCCGCCGCGTCGCCGCAACGGCTGCCTCGCGTACCGCATTCGCCGCATCTTCGGCGTGCTCGGCGGGGGTGTGCACGATGACCTCGTCGTGCAGAAAGAACGCCAGGTGCGCACGGTCGGCGAACAGGGGTCCGGATGCCGACGCCGGCACTCGGGCCTCGGGGAGTGCCGCGAGACGGTGCCGAATCTCGGCAAGCCAGATCAGCGCCCACTCCGCGGCGGTGCCCTGCACGACGAAGTTGCGAGTGAAGCGCCCGCGATCGGCGGCGGCCTGCCGTGCCCGGCGCTCGTCGACGGTGCTCGCCTCAGGGACGCTCGCCTGGTGCTGCCTCGCGACCCACTCCGCAGACGGCGGGGGCGAGGTGCGTCCGAGCCAGGTCGAGACGGTCTCTCCGACCTCGCCCCGGCGCGCAGCGTCATCGACGAGGTGCATGGCCCGGGGAAACGCCCGCCGCAGCCGCGGCACGAGACGCCCGCCGTCACCGGTGGTAGCCCCGTACATTGCGCCGAGCATGGCGTACTTCGCCTCCTCGCGCGTCGAGACGGCCCCGGAAGCAACGACGCCCGCGTAGAGGTCGGTGCCCCTGGCCGCCTCGGTCATCGCGCTGTCCTCGGACATCGCTGCGAGCATCCGGGGTTCGAGCTGTGCGACATCTGCGACCACCAGCATCCAGCCCGGATCCGCGCACACCGCCGGCCGCAGGCTCCGCGGCAACTGGAGCGCTCCCCCACCCGAAGAGGCCCAACGCCCGGTCACAACACCACCGGGAACGTAGACCGGACGAAACCGCCCGTCACGCACCCACTCGGCCAGCCAGGCCCAGCCGTTGGCGCTGTGCAGGCGGGCAAGTCGCTTGTACTCCACGAGTGGTTCGATGACGGGATGGTCATGCTGGGCCAGCTCCCAGCGGCTTGTGGATGAGACCAGGATGCCGGCGCGGTGCAGGGCGCGCAGCAGCTTTGCCTGACTGTCGGGATTGATCGCGGGATCGTTCAACTCCGTCCGGATGCGGGCGACGAGCTCCTCCATCCGCTCCGGTCCCCCTCCCGCTGCAGACCGAGCACCGAGCATCTCGGTCAGTAGCCGATCATGAACGGCGGCATCCCAGGGCACGCCCGCCGCGTGCAGTTCTTCGGCGACGAGAGCTCCCGCTGACTCGGCATGGCAGAGCAGAGCCAGCCTGCCGTCGCCCGCCCGTGCGAACGCCTCACCCTGCTCCCGGTATTGCGCGAGCACCCCGTCGATCGACTCCGCGTGCTCCTGCCCGATCGGCATCTCCAGCTCGAAGAGCGCGTGCGCCTCCTCCGGAGCGGCCACGGCGCGCGTGCGCCACGCCTCGGCGGGCCGCAGAGCTGGCTGCAACAGAGCGGTATCGCGCAGGATGGCGTGGCACAGGGTGAGGTCCTGCGCGCGGGCGAGGCGCACGCCTGCGGCGAGAAGTGAGGGGGAGAAGTCACGCACGCTGCGCAGAATCCAGCGTGGGCCGTTGCGCTCTTCGATCTCGCCGACACGCGCCGCCAGGGTCTCGACGGGGAATCGCTCCTCGCGCACCCGCTCTCCGCCTTCGCCGAGAAAGACAGCCACGAGTGTGTCGGGATCCTCTCGGTCCCGTCCCAGCGCCACCGCATCCACCGTGCTCATGCCTGTCTCCTCTGCGCCCACGGTACGCTGCGCATCCGACAGCGAGAGTTCACGTTCTCCGCCGCGACCCCCTTAACGAGGCCCTGCGAACCCCTGGTCATTGGGCGCGGCTCAGACCGGGAGGTCGCCTCCGTCGCGGAGGAAGCTCTCGCGCCGATCCATCGCCTCGTTCGCGACCGCATCCGCCCGCCTGTTCTGCTCGCGGCGCACCCACTCGAATGCGACGTCGCGCCCGGCGATGAGTTCGTGCGCGAGGCGGGCGAGATCGCGCATATCGGGATGTTTGATCTTCCAGCGCCCGGACATCTGCTCGACCACGAGCTTGGAGTCCATCCGCACCCGCACGGAGGCCTTCTCATCGAGGGCGAAGGCCGCGGCGAGACCCGCGATCATGCCCCGATACTCGGCGACGTTGTTGCTCGCGACACCGAGATAGACACCGGTCTCTGCCAGCACCTCGTCAGTGCCCCCGTCGACGACGACCGCACCACCAGCGGCAAGGCCCGGATTCCCGCGTGAGCCGCCGTCCGCCTCGACGACGAGCCGACGCGGTGTATCGGCGGGACTCCCCGCCAGGGGCAGCCGTTCGGGCTCGGCGGTGGATGTCATCCCCCAAATCTACGGCAGGGTGCCGACACGAGCCTCGACTCGACGGAGCGGGCGTCGGTCGGTAAGCTCACCATGTACCCGTATCCGACGCGAGTTTCACCGTCGTCGCGGGTACGCGTGCGAAAGCGGGGGGCATGCGCGAAACGAAAGCGTTGCAGGGCGTGCGCGAAGATCGCGGCCAGCGCATCGGCTGGATGGACGTTCTGCGCGGGCTCGCGATTCTCCTGGTGATCCTGCATCACAGCACCCAGAACGTCACGGCACGCGTGGGAGCGGTGCCCGAGGTGTTCGTGTTCCTCAGCGAGTTCTTCGCGCCGTTCCGGATGCCGATGCTGATGTTCCTATCCGGACTGCTGGTGGCGAACTCGCTGAAACGACCCGCCGGTGAGTACGTGTGGGGCAAAGTGCGTCGCATCGGCTGGCCGATCCTCGTGTGGACGCTGATCTACCAGTTCGCTGGCGGCAACTTCGAGATCACCGATCCCGCTTTTTGGAACAGCTACCTGTGGTTCATGCAGTTCGTCGGCGCGTATTACCTCATTGCGCTGCTCATCCGATGGATCCCTATCTGGGTGCTCATTGTGCTCCCCTTCGCCGGGATGCTGCTGCTTCCCGCCGAAACGCTGGGCCAGCGCTTCTTCTATCTCATGCCCTTCTTCTTCCTCGGTGCATTCTTCGAGAAGCACTGGGATCGATACGAGCGGTTGCTGACGATGCCGCTAGCGGCTGTCTTGTGCGTCATCCCGCTGGGTGTGGCCCTGTACTCCGGCCTGGTTGAGCCGCTCTGGTACATGCCGATCGCTGCGGTGCCCGCGATGCTCGGCATCGTCATCCTGGTGCGCGTGTCCGTTGCTATCCCCAACACGCGCTGGCTGGCACCGGTGCGCTTCGTCGGGCGTTACTCGCTGATCTACTACTGCGCGCACTACCCCGTCTTCGCCGCGCTCGGGCGGCTCGCCGAACGCGTCGGCGTGACCGATGCGACCCTCGCCCTGCTGGGCGTCTTCGCTCTCACCCTGGCGGTGTCCACGGTGTTCGCGCTTTTGGGACGCCGGATGCCGGTGAGCCTGCTGTTCGAGCTGCCCCGCAGCCTGTGGCCGAGCCGCCGCAACACAGCCGTTTAGAGGCCTGACTCCTCGGTGCGCACCAGAATGCCGCCGCACTCGGGGCAAGACAGCACCTCGTCGGCCGATGCGTGGCGCACCCGGTTGAGATCACTGTCGGAGAGCATCATCTGGCAGCCCTCGCAGGTACCGCGGCGCAGGAAGCCGACGGCCACACCACGCTTCGCGCGTCGCTCATAGTCGGCCACAAGATCGGCGGGAATGCCCGCTACGAGGGCCGCTCGGTCGCGGGCGAGCTGCTCCCCTTCGCTCGAGGCAGCCTCAACCCCCGCCTTTGCCTGCGCCGTCAAGGCGGCACCCTCGGCGATGGTCTGATCGATGAGCGCCCGCTGGGCGTTCACACCCGCTTCGGCGTCTTCTACCCGAGCCATGACCTCCAGTTGGGCATCCTCGAGTTCGCTGAGGCGCCGCGCGAGGCTCTCCAGCTCGTGCTCAAGCGCCTGCGCGTCTTTGGGGCTGCTTGTGGTGGCCAGGCGATCAGTGTCGCGGTTGCGCCGTTGCTCGGCGACGCCGACATCGGATTCGAGCCGCGCAAGCTCTGTACGGGCATCCTCGAGGACTCCGGTGAGCCGGGTCAACTCGTGGTTCTGCTCCTGTCGTTGCGCGATCAGCTCGTTGATCCGCGCGGCCTCGGCCGGGTGCGTTCGAGCGTGCTCGGCCCGGCGGAGTCTCGCATCGAGGTCGGCGAGCTCGAGCAGAAGGCGCTGGTGCTGCGGGCTGGCGTTCACGACTCCAAGCTACACCGCTGCGTCTCTCGTCGTCTCGCGATGGATAGGCTGACAGCGTGAGCGAAGCATGAGTGTGGACAGTTCCCTTGACGGCGCGTCGCCGTGGCGGATCGCCGTGCTGACGGTGCGCTTCCTGCTCGAACTCGCGCTGCTGACCGGTGCCGCGGTGGCTGCGTGGAATCTCGCGCCCGGTGGGTGGCGGTGGCCGGCGGTGTTCTTGGCTCCCGTCGTCATTGGAATCGCGTGGGCTTTGTTCCTCTCGCCGAAGGCGAAGGTCCCGTTGCCCGGCCTCGGCGCTTTCCTTCTTGAGGCGCTGCTCTTTCTCGGTGTCGGCATTGCTCTGTTCTTTGCCGGGCACGGGCTGCCCGCACTGATCGGTATCGTGCTCTGGGCCGCCCACCGGATCGCGCTCGGCTTCTCTGACAACTGATGCGCGCGAGGATGCGGGCGCACTACTCTGTGGGAATGGGTCTTGATCTGACACCCCGCGACGGTGCGGCGGAACGTCTCTCGCGAATGATCCAGTTGCCCACTGTCTCAGCGGAACTCGCCGAGCGGGGCAGAGAACCTTTCGACGCCTTCGTGACCCTCCTCGAAGAGCTCTACCCGCTCATCCACTCACGGCTCGAGCAGGAACGCATCACCGATTTCGGCCTGCTCTATCGCTGGCGCGGCACGGCAGCGGATGCCGACCCGGCGGTGCTCATGGCGCACTACGACGTCGTGCCCGTCGATGAAAGCGATCCCTGGAGCTATCCGCCCTTCGAGGGCAAGATCGCAGCGGGGTCGGTCTTCGGGCGAGGCGCGCTCGATGACAAAGGCTCGCTGCTGGTCATCCTCGAAGCGGTCGAGAACCTGCTCGCCGCCGCTTTCGTTCCCGCACGGGATGTCTACCTCTCGCTCGGGGGCAACGAGGAGGTGTTCGGGGATGCCGCTGAGGCGATCGCGACGACGCTGAAGCAACGCGGCATCACCCCCTGGATCGTGCTCGACGAAGGCGGCGCGGTCACCGACGCGCCGCTGCCTTTCGTGACCGGCACCGCCGCGATGGTCGGCGTGGGCGAGAAGGGTATCGCCACGGTGCGGCTTTCGGCGCGAAGCGAGGGCGGGCACGCCTCGGTTCCGCCTCCGCTCACGGCCGTCGGCAGAGTCTCCCGCGCCATCACCCGGCTCACCCCCGGCACCTTCCGGGCTCGGGCGCCCAAGGCCGTGCCCCGGATGCTCCACATCTTCGCCACCCGCAGTCGCGGCATCGGGCGAGCGCTTTATCGTGTGCTCTCGCTCTGGCCGTGGCTGACCGCCCGAGTCTTCGCGGCGCTCGGCGGTGAGGCGGCCGCGATGGTACGCACCACCATCGCCCCCACGCGGCTCTCGGGAGGCACCGCCAACAATGTGCTGCCCTCGCAGGCGAGTGCCACCGTCAATCTGCGCCTCGCTCTCGGCGAGACCGTCGAGCAGACGGTGCGCACTCTCTCCCGAAGGATCAAAGACGCGCAGGTCACCGTCGAGGTTCTCGAAGGCAATGACGCCTCGCCCGAGTCGCCCTCTGATGGCGCGCAGTTCGAGGCCATCGCGCACGCGGTGAGCGTCTCGCATCCCGAGGCGATCACCGTGCCCTATGTCACGATGGCCGCGACCGATTCCCGCTACTTCCACCGCTATTTTCCCGCCGTATACCGTTTCGCGCCGCTGATGATGAACGCTCAGCAGCGTGCGGCAATCCACGGCATCGACGAGCGGGTTGACATCTCCGAGCTCGCCCGCGGCGAGCTGTTCCACCGCACTCTCATCGAAAGGCTGCCCGCATGAGCGAATCGAATCTTCCCGGCACTCCGGTCGCGAAGAACACGACACAGAGCAAGAAGCCGCCCGTAAAGCTCGGCGTCCTCGCGGGCGTCGTCGGGTTTCTTGCCTTCGTCGAGTTCACCAGCGGCGTGCTCCAGGGTTATTACACCCCGATGCTCACCGATATCGCGCGGCACCTGGGCATCAACGACGCCGATGTGAACTGGTTCGAGGGCACCCAGCTCATGCTGTCTGCCCTCGTAGTGCCGGTGTTCGCGAAGCTCGCGGATATGTTCGGGCACAAGCGGATGCTGCTGTGGTCGACGGGGTTGACCGCGCTTGCCTCGCTGGCGCTGCCCTTCACCGATTCGTTCGGACTCTTTCTCGTCGCCTGGACGCTGCAGGGCTTCTACGTCGTGTGGCTGCCGCTGAACATCGCGATCATCTGGTCGCGCACGCGCGGCAAAGAGGGCGCCACGGTGCTGACGGCGCGTGCCGCCGGCATCCTGGTCGCCTTCCTGGAGATCGGTGCGATCTCGGGTGCGCTCATCGGTGGTCGGCTCATCGACCAGCTCGATCTGTGGATCGTGCTGCTCGTCCCCGCCCTGCTGGTCGTCGTCTGCTTCTTCGTGATCCTCATCGGCGTCGAAGAGACGCCCGAGCATCTTGGCGGCAAGCTCGACATCGTCGGGCTGACGCTCCTGTCGTTCGCGCTCATCGCCTTCACGGGCGGCCTGAGCCTGCTGCGCCTCGAGGGCGTCGCTTCGCTGCTCGCCTGGGGTGTTGTGGTGCTGGGCCTGGCAATGCTCGTGCCCTTCGCTCGCTATGAGCTGCGCCATCCTGACCCGCTGATCGATGTGCGCATGTTCCGCTCTCCCTCGCTCTTCCCGGTGTTCCTGACCGCGGGGCTCTTCGGTGTGAGCGTGCTCGGGGCGCAAGCGCCGCTGTCGACCTTCGCGCGCACCGATCCGGCCGAGTATGGATACGGTCTTGGCGCCACCGGCTTCACCACTTCGCTGTTCATCGGCATCTACCTGATCGGCATGATCACCGGTGCCCTGCTGTATCCGAAGTTCTCGCGGTGGTTCACACCGCGGGTGACTCTGATCGGCGCCTCGATCCTCGTCGGAATCGGCTATCTGCTGTTCTTGCCTTTCCATGAGACCTTCACGCACATCGCGGTCAACATGTCGATCGCGGGCCTCGGATCGGGTGCGCTGGTGGCGGCTCTTCCCTCGGCTGCGGCAGCCGCTGCATCCCGCAATCAGACGGCAATGGCGACCGGGATGACCAACACGACAAAGACGATCGGTGGTGCGATCGCCTCAGCGGTGTTCGGCATCGTGCTGTTCCAGGGGGTCGTTGAGGGCGCCACTGCCGGATCCCTCAGCGGGTACTACGCTGTCTGGACGATCTGCGGCGTCACCGCCCTGGTTGCGGCGGTGTCGCTCTACTTCGTGCCCAAGCAGGCGTTCACCGATCAGGCGGTGGTTCACGGGCAGTGAGCGACAAGGAGTTTTTGGTGGGCCCTACCGGGATCGAACCGATGACATCCACGGTGTAAACGTGGCGCTCTA
>CAZHIU010000038.1:0-14655 GCA_964532555.1 uncultured Microbacterium sp. | reverse complement strand
CGTGAAGCTGCTCAAGCGCTTCGCCGAAGACGTGGCCGAGTTCGGCACCGTCGAATCGAACCCCACGATCGACGGCCGCAACATGGTGATGGTCATCGCCCCCTTGAAGAACAAGTCGGATGCAAAGGCCGAGCAGAACGCGCAGCGCGCCGCCAACAAGCAGGCGGCACGAGTTGCCAAGGCGAGCACAGAAGAGACCGCGGAGTAGTCCGCCCCAGAACCCCCGTGTGAGCGGGTCGACAACGACGCCCCAGGGCGCCAAAGGAAAGAAGAGAAGATGCCGAAGCAGAAGACCCACTCGGGTGCCAAGAAGCGCTTCAAGATCACCGGTACCGGAAAGCTGAAGAAGCAGCAGGCGGGTATGCGCCACAACCTCGAGCTGAAATCCAGCCGTCGCACACGCCGTCTCAACAAAGACCAGGTGTTGTCGAAGGCTGACACCAAGGTCGCAAAGAAGCTCCTCGGCCGCTGACGCGCCGAACACACGAAGAGGAATACTGAAATGGCAAGAGTAAAGAGGGCGGTCAACGCCCACAAGAAGCGTCGCGTCATCCTGGAGCGCGCCTCGGGCTACCGCGGGCAGCGCTCGCGTCTGTACCGCAAGGCCAAGGAGCAGGTCACCCACTCGCTCGTCTACGCCTACCGCGACCGCCGCAAGCGCAAGGGCGACTTCCGTCGCCTCTGGATTCAGCGCATCAACGCCGCGGCTCGCCAGAACGGCATCACCTACAACCGTTTCATCCAGGGCCTCGGCCTTGCCGGTGTGCAGGTGGATCGCCGGATGCTTGCGGAGCTCGCCGTGAACGACTCGGCCACCTTCGCCGCGCTCGTGCAGACCGCGAAGCAGGCACTGCCCAGCGATGTGAACGCCCCGCGTTCGGCTGCCTGAGCCATCACCCGAAAGACGGGCGCCTCCGAGTAGGAGGCGCCCGTCTTTCGTATCCGATGCGCGTGCATAAACTGAGCAGGTGCTTGAGAACCCACGATCCGCGCGTGTGCGCTCCATCGCCAAACTCGGCAAGCGCAGTGTTCGGGCCGAGACGGGGCACTATCTGCTGGAGGGGCCGCAGGCCGTGCGTGAGGCGCTCGCTTTTCGGCCCGAGGCCATCATCGAGCTCTTCGCGACACCGAGCAGCACCGAGCGGCACGGGAGCATTCGCGAGCAGGCCGCAGCGGCGGACATCGACATTGAGTACGTCACCGAAGAGGTTCTCGCCGCGATGGCTGACACCGTCACACCGCAAGGGCTTCTCGCCGTAGCGCGCCAGACTCCGACCGCGCTGAAGGATGTGCTCGCCGCCGCGCCGCGCCTGCTCACCATCTGCCACGAGGTGCGCGATCCCGGCAACCTCGGCACCATCATCAGGGCCTCGGATGCGGCGGGGGCGGATGCCGTCATCCTCACCGGCCGCACGGTCGACCCCTACAATCCCAAGGTGGTGCGGGCGACCACCGGTTCGCTCTTTCATCTGCCGATCGTTGTCGCTGTCGAGCTCGAGGATGTGGTGGCCCGCGTTCGCGCGGCAGGAGTCACGATCCTCGCAGCCGATGTCAAGGGCGATGATCTGATCGAGGCACGGGCACAGGGAGCGCTGAGTGCGCCCAGCGCCTGGCTCTTCGGCAATGAGGCGCGGGGTCTGGAGGACTGGTCTCTGGCCCTTGCCGACCGCGTATTGCGACTGCCGATCTTCGGCAAAGCCGAGTCGCTGAATCTCGCGACCGCCGCGAGTGTGTGCCTGTATGAGAGCGCTTTTGCGCAGCGGGGGTGACCCCCGCGGGTCACGAATGTGTAAACGTCCACGGCGCGCCCCTAGTAACCCTTGCCCCAGAGCTATAGCGTGGAACGCATGATGAACACGGCTGCACCCCTCGTCGTCATGGAAGACGTGCAGAAGCACTACGGCGACTTCCAGGCGCTGAAAGACATCAACCTCGAAGTCGCCAAGGGTGAGGTCGTGGTCGTGATCGGCCCTTCGGGCTCAGGAAAATCCACGCTGTGCCGCACGATCAATCGCTTGGAGACCATCACGAGCGGCACGATCTTCATCGACGGCAAGAAGCTCCCCGAAGAGGGGAGCGGGCTGGCCAAGCTTCGCGCCGATGTGGGCATGGTCTTTCAGGCCTTCAACCTCTTCGCGCATAAGACGGTTCTCGAGAACGTCACGCTCGGGCCGATCAAGGTTCGCGGGATGAAGAAGAAGGATGCCGAAGAAGAGGCGATGGCACTGCTGGAACGCGTGGGCGTTCAGGAGCAGGCGAGCAAGATGCCCGGCCAGCTCTCGGGTGGTCAGCAGCAGCGCGTGGCCATCGCGCGATCGCTTGCGATGCATCCCAAGGTCATGCTCTTCGACGAACCGACCAGCGCCCTTGACCCCGAGATGATCAACGAAGTGCTCGAGGTCATGATCGACCTCGCCGCCGACGGGATGACGATGATCGTCGTCACCCACGAGATGGGCTTTGCGCGCAAGGCCGCGGATCGGGTGATCTTCATGGCCGACGGCTTGATCGTCGAGGCCGCCACCCCCGAGGAGTTCTTCACCAACCCGAAGAGCGATCGCGCGAAGGACTTCCTATCGAAGATTCTCGCGCACTGATTTCAGACTTGACCGTCGACAACGACGGTCGGGAATAGTGGTCGCAACACGCGACTACGACACACAGTAAAGGACGAAAACATGAGACGAGCAAAGCTCTCTTTCCTCGCGCTGGTTGCTGCGGGTGCGCTTGCACTCTCCGCCTGCGCGGGTACCCCCTCGACCGACCCGGTCGACAACCCGGAATTCCCGGCGGGCTCAACGATGGCCAAGCTCGCGGAAGCGGGAACGATCACGATCGGCACCAAGTTCGATCAGCCTTTGTTCGGTCTGAACGGTCTTGACGGCCCCGAGGGCTTCGACGTCGAGATCGGTAAGATCATCGCCGCCGAACTCGGTATTGCCGCTGACAAGATCCGTTGGGTCGAGACCGTTTCGGCCAACCGTGAGCCGTTCATCGAGGGCGGACAGGTCGACATCGTTATCGCGACCTACACGATCAACGACACGCGCAAGCAGATCGTTTCCTTCGCCGGCCCGTACTACCTGGCCGGTCAGTCGATCATGGTGCTCGAGGGCAACACCTCGATCTCGAGCGAGGCCGACCTTGTCGGTCAGCCGGTCTGTTCGGCAACGGGTTCGACCCCGGCCGACAAGCTCGCCGAGATCGGTGCGATCCCGCAGCTCGCGGAGAACTACGGCCTGTGCCTTGGTCCGCTGCGCGCTGGTTCGGTTGTCGCAGTTTCGACCGACAACGTGATTCTCGCCGGCTACGTGCACGACAACCCGGGTGAGTTCAAGGTTGTCGGCGAGCCCTTCACCGACGAGCCTTACGGCATCGGTCTGAAGAAGGACGACACGCAGTTCCGCATGTGGATCAACGACATCCTCGAGAAGTCCTACGCGGATGGTCGGTACAAGGCGGCATGGGACCGCACGGCAGGAACCGTTCTGCCGTTCGTGACCCCTCCGACGCCGAACCGCTACTGATCAACACTCGTTGACAACGCCGGGTCCGGCCTTTTGGCCGGACCCGGCACCCTCTCCCGGAAGGAGCCCAGGTGGAACAATGGTGGGGCTTGATGCCTACCTTCATGCAAGGGTTCTGGCTGACGCTGCAACTGCTGGTGATTTCGGGACTCTTCGCTCTCGTGCTCGGCACGGTCATTGCCGCAATGCGAATCTCTCCCGTTGCGGCTCTGCGCATCTTCGCCGCTGTCTGGACCGAGACGGCACGCAACACCCCGCTCACCCTGGTGTTCTTTTTCACCATCATCGTGCTGCCCTTTCTCGGGGTTCCTTCGCTCTTTTTCCCCCTCGCGATTCTCGCCCTCTCGTACTACACCTCGCCCTTCGTGGCAGAGGCGCTGCGTTCCGGCATCAACGGTGTGCCGGTGGGGCAGGCAGAAGCCGCGCGCAGCATCGGTCTCGGTTTCGGCCAGACCGTTTCGCTCGTCGTTCTTCCGCAAGCCTTCCGGATGACGATCCCGCCGCTCATCAATGTCTTCATCGCCCTCACCAAGAACACCTCGGTCGCGGGCGGATTCTTTCTTCTCGAACTCTTCGGCGTCGCGCGACAGCTCGCGAACGGGAACGGCAACATCGTTGTTCCGATCCTCATGACCGTGGCGGCGCTCTACCTTGCGATCACCGTGCCGCTGGGTTTTGCCGCTTCTCGGCTCGAACGACGACTGGTGGTGCAACGATGAGCAACGCAAGTGTCCTGTTCGATGTCCCCGGCCCCCGCGCCCGGAGGCTGTCGCTCATTCTTTCAATCGTGAGCGCGGTGCTGATTGCCGCGCTGCTTTTCTGGGTGTTCACCATCCTCAACGCCCCCCGCGTTTCGGGCAGCGCCGTGCTGCCGGGGATGTTTCACCCCTCGCGCTGGGATGTCTTCATAGACCCACGGTTCTGGCCCATCGTCGGCGCGGGTGTCGTCGCGACTCTGCAGGCCGCGGCGGTGGCATCCGTGGGCGCTATCGCTCTGGGTGTGGTCTTCTCGCTTCTGCGAAGCTCACCGCGGGCATGGGTTCGCATCCCGACGGCATGGCTGTTGGAGTTCTTCCGCGGGATGCCGGTGCTGCTCATGATGCTGTTCATCCTGCTGCTGGCGGCGACGACGGCGTTCTGGGCGGTGGTGGTCGCGCTTGTGCTGTACAACGGCACGCTCATCGGTGAAGCCCTGCGCGCCGGGCTCGCCTCGCTGCCGCGCGGGCAACGCGAGGCGGCGTTGAGTGTCGGCATGCGCGAGTTCCAATCCAAGATGCTCGTGGAGTTCCCCCAGGCCTTCCGTCAGATGCTGCCGATCATCGTGGCCCAGCTCGTGGTGCTGCTCAAAGACACCTCGCTCGGATACATCGTCGGCTATCAAGAACTGATCCGCACTCTGATGAGTCGCTTGGCCAATGCGCTCGGCGATCGCTATCTGTTCAGCATGTTCACGCTCGCCCTGGTGATCTATCTCATCATCAACCTGTCGCTGTCGTGGTTCGCTCGGTGGTTGTCACGCCGCACGGCCAGCGGATACGTCGGTCGGGGCAAGCGCGGGGGCGTTGTCGAGACAGCCAAACCGCTCGCGACGCTCGACGGCAGCACGGTCACCGAGGTTCTCGCGACCCAGGCGAGCACCCGAAAACGTCGCTAGCCACCGGTGTCAGCGCAAAGCGCTGCGCCGGTAGACTCGTCTACCGTGTCGGATACTCCTGCGATCACCCCCGAGGCGGTGGATGCCGCCGCCTCGTCTGCGCTCGCGGCCATCGCCGCGGCATCCACCACCGCCGAGCTGAAAACAGCGCACGCCGCGCATATGGCAGAGGGCTCCCCGCTTGCCGCCCTCAACGCCGCGATGCGACAGGTCGCCCCCGAGAACAAGGCCGCGTTCGGCCAGTTGATCGGCCGGGCGCGGGCGCGTGTGTCTGCCGCCTATGCTGAGCGCGAAACGGCGATCGCTGAGGTCGAGACCGCCGTGCGGCTCGAGGCCGAGCGGGTGGATATCACCGCACTGCCCCGTCGCGCACGGGTGGGAGCGCGGCATCCCGTGACGCTTCTGCACGATCAGATCGGCGACATCTTCACCGGCATGGGCTGGGAGATCGCCGAAGGCCCGGAGCTCGAACACGAGTGGTACAACTTCGACGCGCTGAACCTCGACGAGGACCACCCCGCCCGCCAGGAGCAGGACACTTTCTACGTCGACCCCATCGGATCCCACCTGCTGATGCGCACGCAGACGAGCCCCGTGCAGATGCGCACAATGCTCAACCGCGAGCTTCCGATCTATGTCATCTCACCCGGTCGCGTCTTTCGCACCGACGAGTTCGACGCCACGCACCTGCCGGTCTTCAGTCAGTTCGAGGGGCTCGTGGTCGATCGCGGCATCACCATGGCGCATCTTCGCGGCACGCTCGACCACGTCGCCCGGCAGCTCTTCGGCGAAGAGGCCAAGACAAGGATGCGGGCGAACTACTTCCCCTTCACCGAGCCCAGCGCCGAGTTCGACCTCTGGCATCCGGGCTTCGTCGGCGGCGCGCGTTGGATCGAGTGGGGTGGCAGCGGCATGGTCAACCCCGCCGTGCTGCGCGCCGCGGGCATCGACCCGGAGGTCTACTCGGGCTTTGCCTTCGGGATGGGTTTTGAGCGCACGCTGATGTTCCGTTCGGATGTGAAGAGCATGCGCGATATGGCCGAGGGCGATGTGCGTTTCAGCGAGCAGTTCGGGATGGTGGTCTGATGCGCGTCCCCTTGTCGTGGCTGCGTGAGTTCGTCGAAGTGCCGCAGGGGGCGACGCCCGAAGAGGTGCTCGCCTCGCTCGTCTCGGTGGGCTTCGAAGAAGAGGATGTGCACGGCTTCGACCTTTCCGGCCCGATCATCGTGGGCCAGGTTCTGGAGTTCGTCGATGAACCGCAGGCCAATGGCAAGACGATTCGTTGGTGCCAGGTGGATGTCGGTGCCGAGCACGGGGGAGTGCGGGGCGTGGTCTGCGGGGCGCACAACTTCTTCGCGGGCGACAAAGTCGTGGTCACTCTGCCGGGCTCGGTGCTGCCCGGCCCCTTTCCGATTGCCGCGCGCACGACTTATGGGCACGTCTCTGACGGAATGATCGCCTCGGTCAAAGAGCTGGGCATAGGAGACGACCACGACGGCATCCTTCGCCTCGGCGAAATCGGTCTCGATCCCGAGGTGGGCACGGATGCCCTCGCCCTGCTGGGTCTGGACGAGGTCGCCGTCGAGATCAACGTGACCCCTGACCGTGGATATGCGCTCTCGATGCGCGGTGTCGCGCGCGAGTACGGGCACGCCACGGGTGCGGCCTTCCGCGATCCCGGGCTGCGGGCGCACGCGGAGGTCGCGCCGGGCACGGGGTTCCCCCTTGCGGTCGTTGACGATGCCCCTCTTCGCGGACGGGTGGGTGCCACCGAGTTCGTCGCCCGCGTGGTGCGCGGCGTCGACCCCTCGCGACCCACGCCGGCGTGGATGGTGGCGCGCTTGGCGCTCGCCGGCATCCGTTCGCTGGGCATTCTCATCGACATCACCAACTATGTGATGCTCGAACTCGGTCAGCCGGTGCATGGCTACGACCTCGATCTGCTGCGAGGGGGCATCACCGTGCGCCGCGCACGGGAGGGCGAGCGTCTGACCACCCTCGACGGCAAGGATCGGGCGCTGCACCTCGAAGATCTGCTGATCACCGACGAATCCGGCCCCATCGGCCTCGCCGGTGTGATGGGGGGTGCCTCCACCGAGATGACCGATGCCACCCGCAACGTGCTGATCGAAGCGGCCACTTTCGATCCGGTCACCATCGCGCGCACGGCTCGGCGTCACAAACTGCCGAGCGAGGCGTCGAAGCGCTTCGAGCGCGGCGTGGACCCGGCGATCCCCTTTGTCGCCGCCCGCCGCGTGGCCGACCTCATGGTCGAGCTGGCCGGCGGCACGCTCGACACCGAGCTCGGCGGGGCGCTTTTCGCCGAGGTGAGCACGACCACGATCACGCTGCTGAAGCCATTTGTCGCCGGGCTCATCGGCGTCGACTACGCCGAGACCGAGATCGTCGCAGCTCTGCAGATGATCGGTTGCGAGGTGACGGCCGGCGGGGCACCGGATGCCTGGCAGGTGGTGCCTCCGACGTGGCGCCCCGACCTCAGCGACAAGTGGACGCTCGCCGAAGAGGTCGCGCGCATCGACGGCTACGACCGCATCCCCTCGGTGCTGCCGCTGCCTCCTTCGGGTCGCGGATTCACGCCCGCGCAGGCGGGCAGGCGTCGCGTCGCCAATGCGCTCGCCGCGGCGGGTTTCGTAGAGACTCCCTCTTTCGGCTTCACGACCGAAGAGCAGAACGATCTGCACGGCTCGGCCAGTGGCGCGCGACTGCCGAGTGTGAAGCTCGCGAACCCCCTCGACGGTCAGGCGCCGTTCCTGCGTCGCTCGCTCATCCCGGGGCTCTTGCAGATCGCTCACCGCAATCTCTCACGCGGCCTCACCGACCTCACGCTCTTCGAGATCGGCACGGTGTATCTGCCCGAGCCCGGTGTCGCCTATGGCACGGCCACGGTGCCACCCGCCGCCGAGCGACCGGATGCCGAGACGCTGGCTCTGCTCGACGCCTCGATCCCGCCGCAGCCGCGCCATGTCGCGGTGCTGCTGACGGGCAACCTCATCCCCAAGCAGCCCGCTCAGGCCGCGGTCGCGGCGGGCCTCTCCGATGCCCTCGATGCGGTGCGCACGATCGCCGCCGCGGCGGGCGTAGAGATCACCGTGACCCAGACCCAGCGCGCGGCGCTTCATCCGGGGCGTGCGGGCGTTCTCACCGTGGGCGAGACAGAGGTCGGCTATCTCGGCGAGTTGCTGCCGAGCGTCTCGGCCGATGCCGAGCTGCCCGGCCGGGTGATCGTTGCCGAGCTCGATCTGGATGCCCTTCTCGCTCATGCGGGTTCGCGTGTGGTTGCCGCCTCGCTTTCGAGTTATCCGGCAGCAACCCAAGACGTGTCGCTCGTCGTGCCCGTTGAGGTGTCTGCCGCCGATCTCGGCGCTGTCTTCGCCGAGGGTGCGGGGGCGTTGCTGGAGTCGGCGCGCTTGGTGGATGACTACCGCGGCGAGGGCGTGCCCGAGGCGTTCAAGAGCCTGACCTTTGCCCTGCGCTTTCGCGCCGATGACCGCACGCTCACCGCGGCGGAAGCAAGCGAGGCGAAGCTCGCGGGTGTTGCGGCAGCTGCGGCTCGTTTCGATGCGAGCCTGCGCGAATAGTGACGCCGTGGACGCGCCTGAACGGGCCTGATCGTGTCGCGGGGGTGGACCTCGCACGCGGACTGGCGGTGGTCGGGATGCTCGCGGCGCACCTGCTCGACACCGGCCAGGGCTGGCGGTGGACAGACCCCGCAAGCTGGGTGGCGATCGTCGATGGGCGCTCCGCAATCCTGTTCGCCACGCTCGCGGGCGTCTCGATCGGTCTCGTCACGGGAGGCGCGCAGCCGCTGGGGCTCTGGGAGATGAAGATCGCTCGCGGGCGGCTCGCGGCACGGGCCGGGTTGCTGTGGGTGGTGGGTGCCCTGCTGATGTTGACCGGGGTGCCGGTGAGCGTCATCCTTCCCGCATACGCGATCCTCTTCGTGCTGCTGCTGCCGTTCACGGCGCTGCGCAACCCCGTGGTTCTTTTTCTCGCGCTCGGTGTCGGGCTGGCGATGCCGTGGCTGCATCCCGCGCTCGACACGGTCGTCAGCGAAAGTGCCGAGATTGCCGCCGTCATCGGCTGGGACTACCCCTTCCCCGTCTGGATCGCCTTTCTGCTCGCCGGTCTCGGCATCGCTCGCGCCGGGATAACACGGCGTGCCGTGCACTGGCGGATGCTGGTGACCGGTTCTCTTCTTTCCGCGCTCGGCTACGGTCTTGCCGCGCTGCTCGAAAGCGGTGAAGGATACTTCGGGGATGTCTGGACCGCCGATCCGCATTCATCCGGCGTGCTCGAAGTGATCGGATCCGGCGGCTTCGCCATCGCCCTGCTCGGCGCCTGCCTGCTGCTGTGCGCCCGCGCTGATGGACGGCTGACGCCTCTCGGCTGGTGCGTTCTGCCGCTGCGCGCCACCGGTGCGATGCCACTGTCGGCGTACGCCGCGCAACTGCTCATCTGGGCACTCGTCGCGGCGCTGGTGCTCGGCGACACGGGCGATCTGCACGGCTTCCGCGCACTGGAACCGTTCTGGCCGATGACGTTCGGCATCATTGCCGGATGCACCGCGTGGGCGCTTCTGCTCGGGCGCGGGCCGCTCGAGTGGGCGAGCGAGCGCTTCGCCGCGCTGATGGTCCGCTGACGAGGGGTCCGCCTCGAGCCGAGTCACTAGGCTGGACGCATGAGCGCGGCATCCCACGATGGCACGAACGAGGGCGCACTCTGGGGCGCCCGTTTCGCCCAGGGGCCTTCGCCCGAGCTCGCCGCGCTCAGTCGCTCCACCCACTTCGACTGGGTGCTCGCACCCTACGACATCGCGGGCTCCCACGCGCACGCCACGGCGCTCGCGGCGGCGGGCTATCTCGACGCCGAAGAAGAGCAGCGAATGCACGAGGGTCTGGATGCCGTGGCCCGCGCCATCGCCGACGGCAGCCTTGTGCCGGCTCCCTCCGACGAAGACGTGCACGGAGCGCTGGAGCGCGCACTCATCGTCGAGCTCGGTGCGGAACTCGGCGGGCGACTGCGCGCCGGACGCAGCCGCAACGACCAGATCGCCACCCTCGTGCGGATGTACCTGATCGACCACGCGCGGGGGATCGCGCGCGGCATCCTCGGGCTGATCGACGCGCTCGTGGCCCAAGCCGCGGCGCACCCGGCGGCGATCCTTCCCGGGCGCACGCACCTCCAGCACGCGCAGCCGGTGCTGCTGGCCCACCACCTGCAGGCCCACGCATGGCCGCTGGTGCGCGATCTCGAGCGGCTCGGTGACTGGCGAGGGCGGGCCGCGGTCTCGCCCTACGGTGGTGGGGCGCTCGCGGGTTCCACGCTGGGTCTGGACCCCGCGCTGGTCGCGCGGGAACTCGGGCTCGACCGGCCCGCAGAGAACTCTCTCGATGCCACCTCGGCGCGCGATGTGGTGGCCGAGTTCGCCTTCATCGCGGCGATGATCGGGGTGGACATTTCACGCATGGCCGAAGAGGTCATCGTCTGGAACACCCGCGAGTTCGGCTTCGTCACCCTCGATGACGGCTATTCGACCGGGTCGAGCATCATGCCGCAGAAGAAGAATCCCGACATCGCCGAACTCGCGCGCGGCAAAGCGGGGCGCCTGATCGGCAATCTGGCCGGGCTCCTGGCGACGCTGAAGGGTCTGCCGCTGGCCTACAACCGTGATCTGCAAGAGGACAAGGAGCCGGTCTTCGATGCCGTGCACACGCTCGACGTGCTGCTCCCGGCTTTCACCGGGATGGTCGCGACAATGCGTTTCGACGTCGAGCGAATGGCCGAGCTGGCCCCGCAGGGCTTCTCGCTGGCGACGGATGTCGCCGAGTGGCTCGTGAAGAATCGCGTGCCGTTCCGCGAGGCGCACGAGATATCCGGCGCCCTGGTGCGCGCCTGCGAAGAGCGGGGGATCGGGCTTGAGGATGCTCCCGATGAGCTGTTCGCTGAAGTCTCGCCGCATCTGACCCCGGCGGTGCGCGAGGTGCTCAGCGTCACGGGCTCGGTTGCGGCCCGCACGGGCATCGGCGGCACCGCGCCCGCACGCGTGGCCGAGCAGCGCGCCGAACTTCTCGCCCGCGCGCAGCGCGCCGCAGCCCGCGTTGAATAGACAGTGGATGTCATTTCTTCGTTCACGGGCCTGGCACGTGCACAAAGCGCCATAAGCGAACGTGTCGCGAGAGGTCAGAGCGGTGTGCTGGGTGCCAGGAGGAGATAGATGGCTGACACCATAAGTGCCCAGGAGACACTGGTGAGGGTTCCCAAAACTCGAGCGGCTGCCGCCTGGTTTCCGGTCTTCTGCGGCGCAGTATAGGAGCCGAGTGCTTTGATCGCGATGATCAGTGCGGCGACCTCTGGGAGACCGAGCATGAGGGCGAGTGAGAAACCAAATCGTTCGACCAGTCCCACCCACCCCGTCGCGGGCAGCGCGGCACTTGGCTCACGCGGCGGTAGCTTGAGTGCCAACTGCAGTATCACCGTCGTCACTGGCCAGCCCGAAAGGGTTGCGGCGGTGATGGCGGCGATCGCGATACCGACACGCAGCGCGAGGGGTGGTCCGGGCGTGAGGAACGCGAGCGTGATGGCGCTTGCCCAGAGCAGCGTGCACAAAATGGCGATCGTGGGATGGTGAGCCCAGGTGAATCTAGGCACGATGGCCACAACGCCAAGTCCCGCCATCGTGACGAGGATCACGACAATGACGATACCCATGAGATCCCTCCACAACGCACGCCCGTCTTGCACAGGCGTGCCGACTGCCGACAGTTGAATCCTGCCCTAAACGAGAGATCGATGCGAGGAGGACTCGCAGGCTCCGGTAGCGTGGAGGCGCTTCTGGGGCGTGCACTCCCCATCAGCGCGCGCTGGTAGCCTGGTGCGCGTGTCCGAATCCCTCGTGAACGCCGCACCCGCCGCCATCGACCCCAGCTTCGAGAATGTCTGGGACGAGCTGGTCTGGCGGGGGCTGGTGCACGTCTCCACCGATCCCGAGGCGCTGGGTGCGCTTCTCGGCGGCGACTCGATCACCTACTACTGCGGCTTCGATCCGACGGCACCGAGCCTGCACCTGGGAAACCTCGTGCAACTCCTGCTCATGCGCCGCCTGCAACTCGCGGGGCACCGCCCGCTCGGCCTCGTCGGCGGCTCGACCGGCCTCATCGGTGACCCCAAGCCCACCGCCGAGCGCACGCTGAACGACGAGAACGTCGTTGCCGAATGGGTCGGCTACCTGCAAGAGCAAGTCGCGCGCTTTCTGAGCTTCGAAGGCGCGAACGGCGCACGTCTGGTGAACAATCTCGACTGGACAGCGCCGATGAGCGCCATCACCTTCTTGCGTGATATCGGCAAGCACTACCGTGTCGGCACCATGCTGAAGAAGGACGCCGTGAGCGCACGCCTGAACTCCGAAGAGGGGATCAGCTACGCCGAGTTCAGCTACCAGATCCTGCAGGGGCTCGACTACCGGGAGCTCTTCCTGCAGCACGGCTGCGTCTTGCAGACCGGCGGCAGTGACCAGTGGGGAAACCTGACCAGCGGCGTCGACCTCATTCGCAAGGCCGAGGGCGCGCAGGTGCACGCGATCGGAACACCGCTGGTCACCAACAGCGACGGGCGCAAGTTCGGCAAGAGCGAGGGCAACGCCATTTGGCTCGACCCCGCGCTCACGAGCCCCTACGCCATGTACCAGTTCTGGCTGAACACCGACGACGCCGACGTTGCCGACCGGCTCAAGGTCTTCACCTTTCTCACTCGCGCCGAGATCGACGAGATCGTCGCCGCGCACGAGGCCGAACCTTTCCGCCGCATCGGGCAGCGGCGCGTCGCCCTTGAGGTGACCGCGCTCGTGCACGGCGGGGATGCCACCGCGGCGGCGATTGCGGCATCCGAGGCTCTCTTCGGGCAGGGGCAGCTCGCGACTCTCGATGCGACGACCTTGCGCCACGCTCTCGAAGAGCTGCCGAACGCCACGGTGGGTGCGGGCACGACCGTCGTGCAGGCGCTCGTCGAGACTGGGCTCTGCGCGAGCGGCGGCGAGGCGCGAAGGGCGATCGCTCAGGGCGGTGTGACGCTCGACGGCGAACGGGTCGCCGATGACAGCGCGGTGGTCACCGGTTCGCTTCCGGGCGGCGTTTCGGTGCTGCGGCGCGGCAAGAAGACTCTCGCGGGCGTCTTCATCGCCGGCCGCTGATCGGCGAGCATCCGATGCCTTTCACCCCGAGCCACGCGGTGGTCGCCCTGCCGTTCCTGCGCACGCCGCTTCTGCCCGCCGCGATCGCCGTCGGGGCCATGGCGCCCGATCTTCCCCTGTTCCTGCGAGGCACGCCGCTGACATACACGATGACCCACAGCAACGTGCTGGTGGCGACACTGCTCGCTCTCGCGCTGCTCGCGCTCTGGTACGGGCTGCTGCGCCCTGCCGTGCGCGAACTGTCGCCGCGGTGGCTCGCGCGCCGACTTCCGCCCGAGTGGGACGCCCCCGGCCCGCTCGCATGGCGCGCGCTTCGGGCCGAGCGCCACGGCGCAGTCTTCACGCTCCTGCTCGCGCTGTCGCTGCTGATCGGCGTCGTCTCGCACATCGTGTGGGACGCCTTCACGCACGCGGGGCGCTGGGGGCTCCACCTCATTCCGGCGCTCGCCGATACGTGGGGGCCGTGGGAAGGGTATAGGTGGATGCAGCACGCCTCGAGCGTTCTCGGCCTGCTCGCGCTGGCGGTGTTCGCCGCACTCTGGGTGCGTCGGCGGCATCCGGATGTCACGTTCGCGCGTCTGCTTCCCGGCTTCGCGCGGGCCGCGCTCTGGCTCGCACTTCCGGCCTGCCTCGTGGTTGCCTGGGGCTGGGGTGTGCTCGTGTACGGCCCGCTGCGGCCGGCATTCACGATCCAACATCTCGCCTATCAGGTGCTGCCCGTGGCCTGTGCGGTGTGGGGCGCTCTTGCTCTTGCTCTGTGCGTTTTCGTGCTGCTTGCGCGCGCCCGAGCGGCGCGACACGCCCGGTAGCGCGGTGTGATTTGGTCAGCACCGGGATGTCCCGTACAGTAGAACCCGTTCGCTCCACACGGTCGCGGAGAGGCGAGATGCCTCACCCCCTCACGCAGCGAACAAAACCCCATCTGAAACACGGCGTGCCGAGTTGATACGGCACGCACGCGTGTGTAAGATAGAGAAGTTGCCCTACGGGCGAGGTCGCGAGACTGAGCCGTAGGAGCATCCGATCCTTGAGAACTCAACAGCGTGCACTTGTCAAATGCCAAAAAACCTCGGCTTCACTTCGGTGAAGCGAGATTCCTTTGGATCAAAGTCCGGCACTTCGGTGCCGGCAACGGATAGTCAGCAATGACATCCCTTTGGTCAGATCAAACTCGCTGTCTCGGTCTATTCCGGCTGAGGCAGCAACACTTTTCTACGGAGAGTTTGATCCTGGCTCAGGATGAACGCTGGCGGCGTGCTTAACACATG
>CAZHIU010000037.1:0-14888 GCA_964532555.1 uncultured Microbacterium sp. | reverse complement strand
CCCCGTGCCCAAGGTCACCCGCAAGGGTGGTGGTGCGGCGCTGCCGTGGAAGAGCAGCCTCTTCGCGGCGATCGTGACTGAGGCGGTGCGTGCCGCCGAGCATCTGCCGCTCACCGTGAAGATGCGCAAGGGCATCGATCCCGAGCACCTGACTTACCTCGATGCGGGGCGCGCGGCCGAAGATGCGGGCGCGGCGTCACTCGCCCTGCACGCGCGCACGGCGAGCGAGTTCTACTCCGGCCAGGCCGATTGGGATGCCATCGCCAAGCTCAAAGAGGCGGTCACCGGCATCCCAGTATTAGGCAACGGTGACATCTGGTCGGCCGACGATGCCCTGCGAATGATGCGCGAGACCGGATGCGACGGCGTCGTCGTGGGCCGTGGGTGCCTCGGGCGCCCTTGGCTGTTCGGCGATCTCGCGGCCGCGTTCGGCAGCCAGGCCGCCGCTCCCGCTGTCGACGCCACCCTGGGCTTCGTCGCGCGGGCGCTGCGTCGTCACGCCGAGCTGCTGGTGGAGTTCTTCGAAGACGAAGACCGGGGATGCCGCGACATCCGCAAGCACGTCTCTTGGTATCTCAAGGGCTACCCGGTCGGCGGCGACATCCGCACGCGCCTGGCGACGGTGTCGAGCCTGGCCGAGATGGATGAGCTTCTGGGCATGCTCGACCATGACGCGCCCTACCCCGGCGCCGACGCTGAGGGGCAGCGGGGGCGCGCGGGGCGACCGAAGCGCACAGCTCTTCCGGAGGGGTGGCTCGCGTCGCGAGAGTTGGCTGAGACCGCGCGCGGAATGCTGCGCGAAGCGGAGATCGACAACGATGGCGGCTAAGGGGGGCGGGGTTGCCGGTTACGAGGCGAGCGATGCCCAGCGATACCTTGCCGAGACGCATCCCTCGGCGCGAGACGATTTCGCCCGAGACCGCGCGCGCGTGCTGCACTCGGCAGCGCTGCGCCGCCTGGCCGCGAAAACCCAGGTGCTGAGCCCCGCCAATCCCGTGGACTTCGCGCGCAATCGCCTCACGCACTCCCTGGAGGTCGCGCAGGTGGGTCGCGAGATCGCGCTGCACCTTGGCCTCTCGCCCGACATCGTCGATACCGCCTGTCTGAGTCATGACCTCGGGCATCCGCCGTTCGGTCACAACGGCGAGCGGGCGCTCAACGACTGGGCAGAAGACATCGGCGGTTTCGAGGGCAACGCGCAGAGCCTGCGCATCCTGACCCGACTCGAACCCAAGGTGAGCGATGCGCGGGGGCTGTCGCACGGTCTGAATCTGACCAGGGCGAGCCTGGATGCCACGTGCAAGTATCCGTGGACCCACGAGCATCCGCTCCCCGACGCCAGCGGGCGAATGAAGTTCGGGGTCTATCCCGAAGAGGAGGCCGTCTTTCGCTGGATGCGGCAGGATGCCCCCGACCGCGTGCGCTGCATTGAGGCCGAGGTGATGGATCTCTCCGACGACATCGCCTATTCGGTGCACGACTTCGAGGATGCCGTGACCAACGGCTATCTCGACCCCGCACGCCTCACCGACGCTGCCGAGCACGAAGCGCTTGTGGACGCTATTCATCGCTGGGTCGGCGGCGACTTCGCGCGTGAAGAACTCGAAGAGGCGATGCAGCGCCTGGCGAGACTGCCGAGCTGGCTCTCGCACTTTGACGGCACGCGGGGCGATCTCGCACAGTTGAAGAACCTGACATCCGATCTGATCGGGCGTTTCGCCCAAGCGGCAACCCGCGCGACGCGCGAGGCGTACCCTGGCGGGATGCTGACTCGCTTTCGTGCACACGCAGTGGTGCCGCGGGCGGTGGAGACAGAGATCGCCGTGCTCAAGGGTGTCATCGGGGTCGCCGTGGTCTCGATCGAGGCGCGCAAGCGCCTGTATGGCGAGCAGCGCAAGGTGCTCGCGCGTCTGGCCGATGCACTGTGGCAGCGGGGCGACGGCGCGCTCGATCCGGTCTTCGCCGAAGACTTCCGCTTCGCGGCAAGTGACAGCGAGCGCAAGCGCGTGATCGTCGATCAGGTGGCAAGCCTCACCGACCAGCTCGCCCTCGACTGGCATCGTCGTCTCGTCGGCGAGGTGGATGGAGCATCCGTCGGCGTGTGGTCGCCGCGCACCGAGCATGCGGCCGGGGTGATCTGATGCCCCGCATTCGCCAGGCCGATGTCGATGAGGTCAAGGCTCGCACGAACATCGCCGATATCGTGGGTGAGCGCGTGGCGCTGCGCAATGCCGGTGTCGGCTCGCTCAAGGGGCTCTGCCCTTTCCACGACGAGAAGAGTCCGAGTTTTCATGTGCGCCCCCAGGTGGGGTACTACCACTGCTTCGGGTGTGGCGAGTCGGGGGATGTCTACTCCTTCTTGGCCGCGATGGATCACGTCAGCTTCGCAGAGGCGGTGGAGCGTCTCGCGGGCCGCTTGGGCTACGCGCTGCACTATGAAGACGGCGGTGCGGCCCCCGAGACGAGCGGGCGCGCGCGGTTGTATGCTGCGAACTCGGCCGCGGCCGATTTCTTTCGCGAGCAGCTTCTCTCACCCGAAGCCGAGACCGGTCGCCGCTTTCTCGGCGAGCGAGGCTTCGACGCGGGCGCGGCGGCGCACTTCGGGGTGGGCTTTGCCCCTCGCGGGTGGGACGGGATGCACAAGGCCCTGCGGGCGAAGGGCTTCACCGACGAGGAGTTGAGTGCGGCGGGGCTTCTGTCCACCGGCCAGCGTGGCATGTACGACCGCTTCCGCGGGCGGCTGGTGTGGCCGATCCGCGACGTCACGGGCCAGACGATCGGCTTCGGGGCGCGCAAACTCTTCGACGACGATCAGGGTCCGAAATACCTCAACACCCCCGAGACGCCCATCTACAAGAAGAATCAGGTGCTCTACGGTCTGGATCTCGCCAAGCGCGACATCGCCCGCGGCGACCCGCGCCGTGTCGTCGTAGTCGAAGGCTATACGGATGTCATGGCGTGCCACCTCGCCGGGCTCACCACCGCGATCGCCACCTGCGGCACGGCTTTCGGCACCGAGCACATCAAGGTGCTGCGCCGGGTCATGGGCGATGACTCGGGTGCGGGGGAGGTGGTGTTCACTTTCGATGGCGACGAAGCCGGGCAGAAGGCGGCGCTTCGAGCTTTCAGCGAAGACAACCGCTTCACCGCGCAGACTTTCGTCGCGGTGGCCCCCGACGGTCTTGACCCTTGCGATCTGCGTCTGCAGCGGGGGGATGCGGCGGTGCGCGCCCTGATGGACGCGAAGGTCCCCCTCTTCGAGTTCGCGATGGATCGTCGACTCGATGGTTTTGATCTTGCCACCGTCGAAGGTCAGGTGGGCGCCTTGCGTGCCGCAGCCCCCATCGTCGCCGAGATACGGGATCCGCTCGTGCGCCCCGGATACGAGCGAGTGCTCGCCCGAAGGCTGGGGCTCGATCCGACCCTCGTGCATCAAGAGGTCACGCGCGTCTCACGCGGTCTGCGCACGCCGAGCGATGGATCGGCGGCAGCATCCGGGTCAGAAGAGGGGCGCACCGCTGTGTCGCTCGCAACCCTCGGCAGGGGCGCGGATGTCGCGCTGGAACGCGACGCCCTGATCGGTTGCTTGCAGTACGGCCATCAGGTCGATCAGCAGTTGCTGGCTGTCGCGCTGGCAGCTTCATTTCGGCATCCGGCGCTGGAGGCGGTGCGAGAGGCCGTTGCCGCAGCCGATGACCGTACGCGAGCGGGCTGGTCGCTCGAGACGATCGAAAGCGTGCGCGAGCCCTATCGCACGCTCGCGGGCGAGTTGCTGATGGCACCGTTCCCGGCAAAAGACGAGGCGAAGGCTGCGGCTTTGGTGACGAGTCTGGCCGAGCGGCTTCTCGCGCGCGAGCTTGATCGCCAGAAGCAGGAGTTGCTCTCGGCCGTGCAGCGCGTGCCCGCCGAGTCCGAAGAGGGTCGCGCCCTACGCCTGCGCTTGCGTGAGCTCGACCGGGAGCGGCAGAGCTTAAGTGAGTCTTGATCTTTGCTAGACTGATCGACGTTGTCCGTACTGCGTGACACGATCCCCTGTAGCTCAATTGGCAGAGCGATCGGCTGTTAACCGATAGGTTCTTGGTTCGAGTCCAAGTGGGGGAGCACAGCAAAAGCCCCGGCCACAGATTTTTACTGTGACCAGGGCTTTTCTCTTAAGGGTGCTTAGCGTTGCGCGTTGCGCAGCGATCCGGAGATATCCCCGGCGGGGTCATAGATCAAGCACTGCACGACCCGGTCGTTGTGCTGCTCCCACGAACCTTCGGTGGGCAGCATCGGGTAGGCCGCAAGTTCGGTCTCTTCTACGCTGATGCCGACGAAGTTTTCGAAGGCGGGAATGCACTTTTCGAAGAAGGCACTGTCGAAGGCGTCGTCACTGGGGAAGGCGCCATCGGGCATGGTGAACTCGTAGTACACCTCGTCGCTGTGCGGTTCCGAGCAGGGCACGACCTTGATCTCGGTCACCTCGCCGCCCCCGCCGTCCTCGGCGATGCAGTCACCGACTTTCAGGGCGAAGATGTCGATCGTGCCACCCTCGATGATGTTCCCGTCTTCGTCACGGGGCGCATCGCCGGGGCCGAGGGTGATGCATCCGCTCAGCGAAAGGGTGAGGCTTGCGGCGATCATGCCAAGCAGCAGGGCGCGCAAAGGGCGTGGAGTGTTCATCGTTTTTCTTTCGTGTTGGGTGTGGGGTGGCTGAGGCTCACCCCTCGAGGTTGTCAGTGCCTGGCATCCAACGAGCGCCAGGCACCCCCCACCCTCGTTTGCGGATGATCGTCTGCACGGTCTTCGCGTCGTCGCCCGACAGTCGATCCGTGTAAAGAATACCGTTCAGATGATCGAACTCGTGTTGCATGATGCGCGCGCGCCATCCGTCGACCTCGATCTCGACGGTGCGCCCATCGAGATCGGTTCCGGTGACGCGCACTCGGTCGGAGCGGCGTAGCGGGAAACGTTCTCCCGGAAAGGAGAGGCAACCCTCGGATTCCTCTTCCGGATCCGGAATGCCGGGCTCGGGCGGCACCATCCACAGCACCGGGTTGACGATCTCGCCGCGCCACGGTCGGTCGTCGTCATCGACATAGGAGTAGGTGTAGATGCGCAGGGCGACACCCACCTGGGGGGCGGCAAGGCCGACACCCGGGGCGGCATCCATCGTCTCGTACATGTCGGCGACCAGTTGACGAACCTCGTCAGTGATCGCCTCGACACGGGATGCCGGTGCGTGCAGAACAGGATCGCCCACGATGCGGATAGGGAGAAGAGCCACGCCACAACACTATCGACAGCCCGGCCCACTAAAGTCGTAGTGTGGACGCGCTCGTGACTCTCTTGCCGATGGGCGTTGTCGACGAAGTCACCGACGCGATCCGCAACCCGGGTCTGCTCTTTGGCATTCCGCTCGCCCTTGCCGGCGCGATGTTCATGTCGCTGGGTGCGCAGTACCAGCACCGCGGGGTGGGAAAGGTCGAACTGCTCTCTGGCGTCACGGCCACAACGGGGTTGAGCCTGCGGCAACTGGGGGGGCTGCTCACGCGCCCTTCGTGGGTGGCGGGCACGCTCATGTTGGGCTTTGCGATCGTGTGTCAACTCGGCGCGCTGTGGGTTGCGCCGCTCATCGTGGTGCAACCGCTCGGTGCGCTGGCGCTCGTTGTCACGACCTTGCTGAACGCGCGCGTGACCGGGCACACGCCCACACGGCAGTCGATGATCGCGATCTCGGCGTGCGTCGGCGGCATCTTCTTGTTCGTGTTCTTCGCGGCGATCTTCGCCACCGAGCGCACGGTGACCGACCGGCAGCTCTACACGATCCTGATTCTGCTGTTTCTCATCACGGTCGTGCTGCTGGCGTGCTGGCTGATTCTTCGCAATCGGATGCGGGCGCTGTTCTACATCATGGGCGCGGGCATCCTCTACGGCTTCGTCGCCACCCTCGCGAAGGTCGTCATGCGGCGCATCCAAGACGGCAATGTCGAGCTGTTGACGATTCTGTGCATCGTGTTCTTGATCGGAGCGGCGATCACCGGCGCCTACTTCGTGCAGACGGCGTATAGCTCAGGCCCGCCCGACCTCGTCATCGCGGGGCTGACCGTGATCGACCCCCTTGTCGCCGTGCTCATCGGAATGTTCGTGCTGAACGAAGCCGTGCACGCGCCCTCGTGGGCCTATGTCATCTTCGCGATCGCGGGTGCCATCGCCGTCTGGGGCGTGCTCGGGCTTGCTCGCTACCATCCGCAGATTCTGAGCGAGAGCCAAGAGCTCGGGATAACCCGGGGGAGCGTCGGCGGGGTTCTGCCCGAGGTTTCGCCCACGGCTCGAGCGACGACTCTTCTCGAGAGGGATGGCCATGACGCCGCGGGTGAAGAACTCGACGGCGAGGCCGAGCCGCCGCCGCTCGTGCGCGACGACTCTGCCTAGTTCGCCGAGAGCGGGCTGCGGGGGATGCTGGACGCTGCTGCCTGATCGGCGAAGATGATCGTTTCGCGCACGCCACGCACGCGGGCAGCCGGGCTGTCGTCGCCTAAGAGCGCTGCGTGCACGGCGGATGCCTTGTCGGCACCGGCGACCACGAGCCACACTCTTTCGGCCGAGGTGAGCACCGGCAGGGTCAGGCTGAGGCGTTCGAGTGGGGGTTTTGGCGCGTTGGGTACACTCACGACCGCCGCATCGGTGACCTCTAGCTCCGCGCTCCGCGGAAAGAGCGAGGCGATATGGCCATCGTCGCCCACCCCGAGAAAGCAGAGCGCGAAGGCGGGCCATGGGTTGCCACGTGCGGAGAAGCGACCGAGTTCTTTGGCATAGACGGCCGGGGCCTCGTCAAGGCTCAGACCTTCGCCCGCTGCAGGCATCTCGTGCACATTCGCCGCCGGTAATCCCGGGATGCCGTCGATCAGCGCCGCGCGGGCCTGAAGGGCGTTTCGTTGCGGGTCGTTGCGCGGAACGAAACGCTCATCGCCCCACCAGAAATGCACGCGAACCCAGTCGAGCGGATCGGTCCTCGCAGCGCGGGCAATCGCCTGGAGCACCTTCGCACCCATCGAACCGCCCGTGAGCGCGATGTGCACGAGCTCTTCGTGCGAGGCAAGCTCGGCATGCAACAGCGTGAGGAAGCGCTCGGCGACGCCGCGCGCGACATCCTCGGCGGTGTCATCGACGACAAGCGAGCGTTTCGTCACAGCAGCTCCGTTCGCCACTGGTGACCGTGGTTCGCGAGCATTTCGTCAGCGGACGCCGGTCCCCACGACCCGGGCGGGTACGGCGGGGGCTTTTTCCACTGTCTTTTCCAAAACCTCACGAGCGGATCGATGATTCTCCAACTCTGCTCGATCTCTTCAATCTGCGGAAAGCGGGTGGGGTCACCGAGAAGCACATCTAAGATCAGTCGCTCATAGGCATCAAGGTTCGGCGCGACAGAGTCTGTATCGACGGAAGCACCCGCATCGAACTGGCTCAGCACATTCGCGAATTCGGAAATCTCTGGGATGAATCGCACACCGTGTCGCGGTTGGATGCGAATGACGAGTGTGGGCGAGCCGGTCGCTGTGGCATCCTGAGCACCAGGGGTGGGGTCTTTCTTGAACACGATTGCGATCTCGACCACGCTCATGCTGAGGCGTTTGCCCGTGCGCAGGTAGAACGGTACTCCTCGCCAGCGGTCGGTGTCGATGTCAAGACGCAGGGCGGCATAGCTTTCTGTGCGTGAGTGCCTGTAGATGTCATCTTCATCGCGGAAGCTTGGCGTCGGTTTGCCATCCACTGTTCCCGCCGTGTATTGACCCCGTGCGCTCGAGCGAGCCATGTTGCGCGGCACTTTGACAGCCCGCAGTACCTCTGCCTTCGCCTCGCTAAGTTGCTGAGGAAGAGCGCCAGCGGGCTCTTCCATCGCGACGAGGGCGAGAATCTGTAGCAGGTGGTTCTGCATGACATCGCGGGCGGCGCCGACGCCATCGTAGAACTTCCCGCGTCCGTCCACACCTACTTCTTCGGCCATGGTGATCTGCACATGGTCGATGTGTTTGTTGTCCCAGATCATCTTCAGAAGGCCGCTATCGAAGCGCAAAGGCACAATGTTCCGAACCATCTCTTTGCCGAGATAGTGATCGATCCGGTAGATGGAATTATTCGGAATGTATCGCTGTAGAGTGCTATTGAGTCTTCGGGCCTCTTTCCGATTCGCCCCGAAGGGCTTCTCAACGACGACTCGATGCCACATGCCCTTGCGGTTCCGGTCGTTGAGCAATCTGGCACCGTGAAGTGCTCGGGTCACCGTTCCGAAGAACTTCGGAGGGGTGGCGAGGTAGTAAACGCGGTTGCCCTCTGTGCTGAACTTTTCGTCAAGTTCGCGGAGTGTTTGAGCGAGGCTCGCGAAGTCTTCTTTCATGGTGAACTCGCCGGAGACATAGCGGATTCGCGAGCGCAGATGTTGCCAGGTCTCTTCGCAGAAGTGCGTACCCGCGGAGCTGTTTACGGCCTCGCGCATCCACTCCTTAAACGTCGCCTCGTCCGGAGCCTTGTTATCGAAACCCACAAGTGCGAAGCCTTCCGGCAGCAGGCCGAGACGCGCCAGGGTGTACACCGCGGGCAAGAGCTTCTTCATCGACAGATTGCCCGCAGCCCCGAAGATGACCAGCACGCAAGGCTCTGCCACGCGGCTGTCCGTGGCACTCATCACTGTGCCCGCAAACCCTCCGCAACCTGGGCGAGCAGATCATGCCAAGAAGTGATGAACTTCGCCACGCCCTCTTCTTCGAGCACGCGCGTCACATCCTTGAAGTCGATACCCAGTTCGGCGAGCGCGGCAAAGACCGCGCGCGATTGCTCGTAGGTGCCGGTGATGGTGTCGCCAGAGACCTCGCCGTGATCGAAGGTGGCCTCGAGCGTCGGCTCGGGCATGGTGTTCACCACTCCCGGGGCGACGAGTTCGGTGACATAGAGCGTGTCGGGCAGCGTCGGGTCTTTCACCCCGGTCGAGGCCCACAGGGGGCGCTGCGCATTCGCTCCGACGTCGAGCAGCGCGCGGGCGCGCTCGCTCGCGAAACGGCGCTCATACAGTTCATAGGCCAGGCGCGCGTTGGCAAGCCCCGCCCGGCCCTTCAGCGCTCGGGCCGCGTCGCTGCCTTCGGCATCCAGACGCTTGTCGGTTTCGGTATCGACGCGCGAGACGAAGAAGGATGCGACCGAGTGGATCGTCGAGAGGTCGTGACCGGCATCCCGAGCCTGCTCAAGGCCGGTGAGGTAGGCGTCGATGACCTCGGCGTAGCGGTCGAGACTGAAGATAAGGGTGACATTGACGCTCACCCCCGCCGCGATGGCCGCGGAGATGGCGGGGAGCCCTGCCCGGGTGGCGGGAATCTTCACCAGCAGATTCGGCCGGTCGATCTGCCGCCACAGAGCCTTGGCCTGTGCGATGGTTGCCTGCGTATCGTGGGCGAGGTCGGGCGATACCTCGATCGACACGCGCCCGTCAACATGCCCGCTTGCCTCCCACACCGGTCGGAACACATCGAGGGCCGCGGTGACATCCTGCGTGATGGCGGCGAAAACAGCCTCTTCGGCCGTGCACCCGGAGGCGGTGAGTTCAGCCACCTGCGCGTCATAAGAAGTATCGTTCGGGTCGGTGATCGCGCTGGCGAAGATCGTCGGGTTGGTGGTCACGCCGGTCACGTTGCGGGTGTCGATCAAGCGCTGAAGATTGCCGGATGCGATGCGGCTGCGTGAGAGGTCATCGAACCAGATGCTGACACCCGCTGCGGCGAGTTTTGCGGTGGGGGTGGTCATCAGGCTCCCTTCAGGCTCGCGCGAGCGGCCTTGACGACAGCGTCGGCGGTGATCCCGAACTTCTCGAAAAGGGTCTTGTAGTCGGCCGAAGCACCGAAGTGGTCGATGCCGACCGAGAACCCTCGATCACCCACGTACTCGCGCCATCCGAGCACCGAACCCGCCTCGACCGAGACGCGTGCGGTGACGGCGGCAGGCAGCACCGACTCGCGGTAGGCGGCGTCTTGCTCCGCAAACCATTCCAGACAGGGGGCTGAGATCACGCGGGCGTTGACGCCCTCGGCGGCCAGCACCTCGCGGGCGGCGAGGGCGAGATGCACTTCCGAACCCGTCGCGATGAGCAGAACCTCCGGGGTGCCGTTCGGTGCTTCGGCGAGCACATAGGCGCCCTTCACGGCACCGGATGCCGCAGCGAGCGTCGCCCCCGAGGCCTCTGCCTCACCCCGCTCGAAGACCGGCACGTTCTGTCGGGTGAGCGCGATGCCGCTCGGCCCCTCGTGGCGTCGCAATACCTCCAGCCAGCAGATGGCCGTCTCGGCGGCATCCGCCGGGCGCACCACCGTCATATCCGGGATCGCGCGCAGCGTTGCCAACTGTTCGATGGGTTGATGGGTCGGGCCGTCTTCGCCGAGGGCGATGGAGTCGTGCGTCCACACGAAGATGCTCGGCACCTTCATGAGCGCGGCCAGACGCACCGCGGGGCGCATGTAGTCGCTGAAGATGAGGAAGGTGCCGCCGAAGGCGCGCGTGTTGCCGTGCAGCACGATGCCGTTGAGGATCGCACCCATCGCGTGCTCACGGATACCGAAGTGCAGCACGCGCCCATAGGGGTCACCCTTCCACTCGTGGGTCGAAAGGCCCGCGGGCAGGAAGGAGTGCGCCGCGGAGATCGTGGTGTTGTTCGAGCCCGCAAGGTCTGCCGATCCTCCCCAGAGTTCGGGCAGATGGGGTGCGAGAGCATTGATGACCTTGCCCGATGCCGCGCGCGTTGACAGCTCGGTTCCGCCCTCGAAGCTCGGCAGTGCCTTCTCGATGCTTTCGGGCAGTTCCCGGGCGAGCAGACGATCAAGCAGCGCCTTGCGTTGCGGGTTCGCGGTCGCCCAGCTGTCGAAGCTCTGCTGCCAACTCGCACGCACGGCGGCTGCGCGCTCCGCCAGCGCGCGCGTGTGCGCGATGACGGCATCCTCGACGACGAAAGACTCCGCAGGGTCAAAGCCCAGCACCACTTTGGTCGCGGCGACCTCTTCGGCCCCCAGCGCCGCACCGTGCACGGCTTCGGTGCCCATCTTGTTCGGCGCCGGCCAGCCGATGATGGTGCGCAACACGATGAGCGAGGGTTTGTCGGTCTCGGCCTGCGCCGTCGCAATGGCGGCGTGAAGCTCCGCGACATCCTCGATGTATTCGCCCGACTTGCTCCAGTCGACCTCCACCACCTGCCACCCGTAGGAGCGATAGCGCGCTGCCACATCCTCGGTGAAAGAGACATCGGTGTCGCCTTCGATCGAGATCTGGTTCGCGTCGTAGATGGTGATGAGGTTGCCGAGCTTCTGGTGACCGGCAAGAGAGCTCGCTTCGCTGGTGACACCCTCTTGCAGGTCGCCGTCGCTGGCCAAGACGTAGATGAAGTGGTCGAAGGGGCTCGTGCCGGGCGCAGCATCCGGGTCGAAGAGTCCCCGCTCATAGCGGGCTGCGTATGCGAAGCCCACCGCCGAGGCGAGGCCCTGACCGAGCGGGCCGGTGGTGATCTCGACGCCGTCGGTGTGCCCGTATTCGGGGTGCCCGGGCGTTTTCGAACCCGAGGTGCGCAGGGCTTTGATGTCGTCGAGTTCCAGTCCGAAGCCGCCGAGATAGAGCTGCACATACTGGGTGAGCGAAGAGTGACCGACCGAGAGGATGAAACGGTCGCGCCCGAGCCAGTGGCTGTCTTTCGGATCGTGGCGCATCACACGCTGGTAGAGCAGATAGGCCGCAGGAGCCAGACTCATCGCGGTGCCGGGATGACCGTTGCCCACCTTCTGCACCGCATCTGCGGCGAGAATCCTTGCGGTATCCACCGCGCGGCGATCCTGATCGTCCCAGTGCAACTCGCTCATCTATGGGCCTTTCACATCTCGTCGTCGTCACAGAGTGTGCCTTCGATGTTGCACGGCACAACAGGGGTGCGTGGGCGGTGATGCGGGCGTCCCCTAGTGCTTTCAGCATATCGGGCGGCTCGATGGCGGTGACGTAGACTGAAGCGGTCGTTACCGGTGCCCGAGGAGGCGATCGCATTACCGCGCAGATGCAGCAGGCCGCACCTTCGCGGTCGTTTGCTCGCACCGTGAAGGGCTATATCGCGCTGACGAAACCGCGCGTGATGGAACTGCTTCTGGTCACCACGGTTCCGGTGATGATTCTCGCCGCGGGGGGTTTGCCGAACCCCTGGCTCGTTCTGGCCACCGTGTTCGGCGGGATGATGAGCGCGGGTTCGGCGGCATCCTTCAATATGTACCTCGACCGCGATATCGATGTGCACATGCACCGCACCGAGGGGCGACCGCTCGTCACGGGCGATGTGTCGCCGCGTGGAGCACTGATCTTCTCGTGGGTGCTCGCGGTGGCCTCGACCGTGTGGTTGCTGCTCACGACGAACGCAGTCGCGGCGGCGCTGTCGGCATTCGCGATCTTCTTCTATGTCGTGGTCTACACGATGCTGCTCAAGCGCCGCACCGAGCAGAACATCGTCTGGGGCGGCATCGCCGGGTGCTTCCCCGTCGCAATCGGGTGGGCTGCCGTCACCGGCTCGCTGGACTGGCCGGCGCTGGTGCTGTTCGTGCTGGTGTTTCTCTGGACGCCGCCGCATTACTGGCCCTTGTCGATGAAGTATCGGGATGACTACGACGACGTCGAGGTGCCGATGCTCGGCGCCACGCGAGAAGCACCCCAGGTGGGTCTGCACATCATCCTCTATGCGTGGGCAACGATGGCCTGCTCGCTGCTTCTCGTGCCTGTGGCGGGGATGGGTGTGCTTTACATCGCCGCGGCGCTCGCCTTCGGCGGGTGGTTCCTGTACGAATCGCACCGCTTGTACAACCGCGCGGTGCGCGGCGACGAAGCACGACCCATGCGGGTCTTCCACGCCTCGATCACTTATTTGACCTTGATCTTCGTCGCGGTCGGAGTAGACCCGTTGCTGCCCTTCTGAGCGGTGGCCGCGGGTGTGCTCACACCGAGGCGATCAGGGGCTTGCGCAACCGCAGCACGACGACCGTGTACGCAGCGGCAGACAGCGCCGCGAGCACCATGTGGATGCCCACGAGCAGCGCGGGAAGCCCCTCGCGCGCCTGCCAGACGCCGACGGTGACCTGCACCGCGACGAGTGCGGTAAGAGTCAGCAGCCAGGGCGCCGGGCGAAAGCCGCCGATGAACGCGACGGCGGTCAGCACAACGAGCAAGGCGGCGAGAACGTAGCCCGGCCAGGAGTGGATGTGCGCGAGCAGACTCGCGTCGAATCCTTCACGCACCACGTTCTTGTCGCCCGAGTGCGGGCCGGAGCCCGTGGTGAGCACACCGAAGACGATGGTGAGAGCAAGGGCGAACCCGGTCAGATGGATGCCGATGCGGAACCACAGCGGCACCGCCCACGCGCCCCGGCCGGGCACCTCATACATCCGCACCAAGAAGGCCGCGCTCACGCAGACCAGCAGCAGCGAGGCCGTGTAGTGGAAGCCGACGATGAGAGGGTTGAGCCCCGTCCAGACGGTGATCCCACCGACCACGGCCTGCGCGGCAACGCCTCCCAGCACGATGAGGGCGAGCGTCCACAGATCGCGGCGCTGCATCCGGTAGCGCACGACGAAGAGCACGAGCAGCAGGGCCAGTATCCCCACCACACCGGTCATCAGACGATTGCCGAATTCGATTGCGCCGTGGATGCCCAGCTCGGGTGTCGGAAAGAGCGATTCCGGGGTGCACAGCGGCCACTCCGAGCAGCCGAGACCAGACCCGGTGAGCCGCACCGCCCCGCCCGTGGCGATAATCGCTGTTTCGGCGAGGAACGAGAGCCACGCCACCACTCGCACGCGGCGGTCGACCCCTGTCGGCAGCCACTCCCATAAACGGTTCCGGAGGCGTGCAGGGGGAGCGGATGTCATGGCGTCCTTCGTGCTGTGCGCCCGTGGCAAGGGCTGCCCTGGTCGGGCGTGAAAGCTGTAGAATCGGGAGTGCTGCGTTACATGAGCGCCCAGCGGGCGTCTCAAACCAGTCTAGGCGCGAGGCACGCGCCCAGGAGCGGGTTCACCAGCGGCCGTCATCCGGAAGTCTCAACCGGGGGCATGGCGGGCCGGGGCGGATGACACCGTGAGAACCCACAAGGAGAATCTGATGTCGGATGTGTTGATCGACCGCCCGGAGCTCGAGGGCCTGGGTGTCTACGAGTTCGGTTGGCACGACGACGATGTCGCCGGGTCGAGCGCACGGCGCGGCATCAGCGAAGCGGTCGTGCGCGATATCTCTGGTCTCAAAGACGAGCCGGAGTGGATGCTCAAGACCCGCCTCAAGGGCTACCAGCTTTTCGGGCGCAAGCCCATGCCGAGCTGGGGGGCCGACCTCAGCGAGATCGACTTCGACAACATCAAATACTTCGTGCGCTCGACCGAGAAACAGGCGCAGAGCTGGGAAGAGCTGCCCGCCGACATCCGCGAGACCTATGAGCGCCTCGGCATTCCCGAGGCCGAGCGTCAGCGTCTTGTCGCCGGGGTCGCCGCCCAATACGAGTCCGAGGTGGTGTACCACCAGATCAACGAACAGCTCGAAGCGCAGGGTGTGATCTTCATGGACACCGACACGGCGCTGCGAGAGCATCCCGAGTTCTTCGAGGAGTATTTCGGCACCGTCATCCCCGCCGGCGACAACAAATTCGCCGCGCTGAACACCGCCGTCTGGTCGGGCGGATCCTTCGTCTATGTGCCGCCGGGCGTGCACGTCGAGATTCCGCTACAGGCCTACTTCCGCATCAACACCGAGAACATGGGCCAGTTCGAGCGCACGCTCATCATCGCCGACGAAGACAGCTACGTGCACTACATCGAAGGCTGCACCGCACCGATCTACAAGAGCGACTCGCTGCACTCGGC
>CAZHIU010000036.1:0-14956 GCA_964532555.1 uncultured Microbacterium sp. | reverse complement strand
CGACAAGGGCCTTGCCTATGAGGGCTACCGCGTGCTGCCGTACTGCTGGCGCGACGAGACGCCGCTGAGCGCGCACGAGCTGCGCATGGATGATGATGTCTACCAGATGCGCCAGGACCCCTCGGTCACGGTCACCTTCCCGTTGCGCGGTGCGGATGCCGCATCCCGGGGCCTGGAGGGCGTGCACGTGCTCGCCTGGACGACGACGCCGTGGACGCTGCCGACGAATCTGGCACTCGCGGTGGGGCCACGCATCGAGTACGCCGTCGTGCCGAGCGCCGACGGCGAGGCGCGCTACCTGCTTGCCCGCGAACTTCTCGGCGGCTACGCCAAAGAGCTCGGCTACGAGAACGCTGAAGCCGCGGCATCCGCCATCGAGCGCATGTACACCGGCGCAGAACTCGCGGGTGTCGAATACGAGCCGCTCTTTGACTACTACGCCGACAGCGAGACATTCGGCACGCAGAACGCCTGGCGCGTGCTCGTCGATGACTATGTGACCACCAGCGACGGCACGGGCGTGGTGCATCAGGCTCCCGCCTACGGCGAAGACGATCAGCGGATCGCGACAGCCGCGGGCATCCCCACGATCCTCTCGCTCGATGACGGCGGGCGCTTTCTGCCGCAGGTGGCAGATGTTGCCGGCGAGCTGTGGTTCGACGCCAATAGGCCGCTGATCCGTCTGTTGAGGCAGAAGGGCCGACTTCTTCGCGAAGCCAGCTATGAGCACTCCTACCCGCACTGCTGGCGCTGCCGCAACCCGCTGATCTACAAGGCCGTGTCGAGTTGGTTCGTGCGGGTCACCGAGATCAAAGAGCGGATGCTCGCGAACAACGAGCAGATCACCTGGGTGCCCGAGAATGTCAAACACGGTCAGTTCGGCAAGTGGTTGGAGGGCGCACGCGACTGGTCGATCAGCCGCAACCGCTACTGGGGTTCCCCCATCCCCATCTGGAAGAGCGACGACCCGGAGCATCCGCGCATCGACGCCTATGGCTCGCTCGAAGAGCTCGAACGCGACTTCGGCAGGCTTCCGCGCAACGCCGAGGGCGAAGTGGATCTGCACCGCCCCTACATCGACGAACTGACCCGCCCGAACCCCGACGATCCGACGGGAAAGAGCACGATGCGCCGGATCGAAGACGTCTTCGACGTGTGGTTCGACTCGGGATCCATGCCCTTCGCGCAGGTGCACTACCCCTTCGAGAACCGCGAGTGGTTCGATACGCACTCGCCGGCCGACTTCATCGTGGAATACATCGGGCAGACCCGCGGATGGTTCTATGTCATGCACGTGCTCTCGACAGCGCTCTTTGACCGACCCGCGTTCAAAGGCGTGTCCTGTCACGGCATCATCCTCGGAAACGACGGCTACAAGGCCTCCAAATCGCGGGGGAACTATCCCGATGTCAACGAGACCTTCGACTCGGACGGATCGGATGCCACCCGCTGGTACCTGATGGCGAGTCCCATCCTGCGCGGTGGCAACTTCGTCGTCACCGGAGAGGGGCTCCGCGCCGGGGTGCGCGAGTTCCTGTTGCCGCTGTGGAACGCTTGGTACTTCTTCGCGACATATACGAACGCGGCGACCGTGGGCGGCTATGAGGCACAGTGGCGCACCGACTCCAACGATGTGCTCGACCAGTACATCTTGGCCCTCACCGGCGATCTCGTGCGAGGGGTGGCCGAAGACCTCGATGTGCTCGACTCGACGGGAGCTGCGGCCAAGCTCCGTGACTTCGCGGAGGCGTTGACCAATTGGTACATCCGTCGTTCGCGGGGCCGTTTCTGGGTCGGCGTCAGTGATGAGCCGAGCAGCCGCGAAGCCTTCGACACGCTCTACACGGTTCTTGAAACGCTGACCCGCGTGGCTGCCCCGCTCGTGCCGCTCATCGCGGAACGTGTGTGGCAGGGGCTCACCGGCGGGCGCAGCGTGCATCTGCAGGACTGGCCGGATGCCGCATCGTTCCCCGCCGCCGACACCGTGCGCAGCGCGATGGATGCCGTGCGCGAGCTCTCGCGCGTGGGCAACGCCCTGCGCAAAAAGGAGGGCTTGCGCGTGCGCCTGCCGCTCGCGCGGTTGACGGTGGTATCCCCGCACGCCGCTGTGCTCGGGCGCTTCGAAGACATCCTGCGAGAAGAACTCAACGTCAAGCGCATCGAACTCATGGGTCTCTCGGATGCCGCGGTGGCGGAACACGGCATCAGCCATCGCCTGAGTGTCAACGCCCGCGCGGCAGGTCCCCGCCTGGGCACAGAGGTGCAGCGGGTCATCCAAGCGGCCAAGAGCGGCGACTGGAGCGAAAGCGACGGGGTGGTGACAGCGGGGGGCGTGACCCTCGAAGCGCAGGAGTACGAGCTCGTGCTGGAGACCACCGGTCGCCCCGAGGGGGAGGCCCTGGCACTTGTGCCGAGCGGTGGCTTCTTGCTGCTGGACACAACACTCACCGCGGCGCTCGAGGCCGAGGGGTTCGCGCGTGATGTCATCCGCGCGGTGCAAGACGCCCGCAAGGCTGCGGGCTTCGAGGTGAGCGATCGCATCCGCCTTGAGCTGCTCTTCGACGATCACCACGACGCCGAGGCGGTTGTGGCCGCCTTCGATACGGCCGATGTGGCCGGAGAGACTCTCGCGGTCGAGTATCGAGTGCACACGCCCGAGGGTGTGCTCCGGGCATCCGAGCGCGCAACGCACTCCGAGAGCCTCGCTGAGCATGAGGTGACGATCGGCAGGGGAAGCTATGTCAATAGTGGCGACTTCACGATTGCCGTGACGCGCGTGGAGGTGGGGGAGTGAGCGAGCGTGCCCGCGCCGACGCCGTCTATGCGGCGCTGCTCGAACGCGCCGGCGAGCGATGGGTGCAACCGCGCAAAGAGCGCGTAGGACGCCTGTTGACACTGCTGGGCGATCCCCAGCACACCTACCGCGTCGTGCACGTGACAGGCACGAACGGCAAGACCTCGACGAGTCGGATCATCGAGAGCCTTTTGCGTGCCCACGGGCTGCGCACGGGTCTGTTCACCAGCCCTCACCTCGAGCGATTCACCGAGCGCATCATGATCGACGGCGCACCCGTGTCGGATACTGCCATCGCCGATGTCTGGGCCGAGATCGAACCGTTGATCGCGATCGTGGATGCCGAGCTCGAGGCGAGCGACGACGCGCCCCTGACCTTCTTCGAGCTGCTGACCGTGCTGGCTTTCGTGGCCTGCGCGGACGCGCCGATAGACGTGCTTGTGCTCGAAGTCGGCATGGGCGGCGAATGGGACTCGACGAACACCGCCGATGGCGATGTTGCCGTCTTCGCCCCCATCGACCTCGACCACGCCGACCGCTTGGGCGCCACGATCACCGAGATCGCCACGGTGAAGGCGGGCATCATCAAAGAGGGCGCGGCAGTGGTGTCAGCGGCGCAAAGCGCAGAGGCCGAAGCGGTGCTGCGCCAGAGGGCGAAGCAGAAAGGGGCGAGCATCGCCTTCGAAGGCCAAGATTTCGTGCTCAGCGAGCAGAAGCTCGCCGTGGGCGGGCAGCAGCTCACGGTGCAGGGCCTCGCGGGTCGCTATGAGGATCGCTACCTGCCGCTGTATGGCGCACACCAGGGGCGTAACGCCGCGCTCGCCATCGCCGCGGTGGAGTCCCTCATCGGCGGAGGAACACAGCCCATCGCGGATAGCCTCATCGATGAAGGGCTGCATAGCGCGACATCCCCTGGCCGCCTTCACCTCGCGGGCATTGCCCCCACCGTGCTCATCGACGCCGCGCACAACCCCCACGGCGCGAGGGCGCTGGCTCAGGCTCTCGACGACAGCTTCGACTTCGACGAGTGGGGTCTCGTACTGGGCGTGCTGGGCGACAAGGATGCCGCGGGCATCATCGCCGCCATCGCCCCGCATGCCGCACATGTCTTCACAACGGCACCGAACTCCGATCGAGCGGAAGACGCCACACGGCTCGCCGCACTCGTCACAGCCGCGGGAGTGCCCGCGAGCGCGCATCCCCTGCTGCGGGATGCGGTGGAGGCCGCGCGTGCCTGGGCGGCGACCTCACCGCGGCGCGCGGTGCTCATCGCGGGCTCGGTCGTGCTCGCGGGCGAGGCGCTGGCACTGGCGGAAGAGCAGAGGTGGAAGGCAGGATGGGAAGCATGAGCCGCGATACTCGACCTCCGCGCACCCTGGTGCAGAAACTCGGTGCGATCGTTCTGGGGTCCGAGGCACTTGTGGTCTTCCTCGCGGGGCTCACGATCTTCGGGCTCGGTGCGCTTCCGGGGGGTGTTCCGCAGTGGTGGGCTGTGGTGGGCGGTGCGGTCGTTGCCCTCATGATGATTCTCACCGCCGGGATGATGCATCGACGCGTCGCCGTGCCGCTCGGTTGGGCGCTGCAAGGGGTCGTTGTGCTCGCGGCGATCCTGGTGCCGGCGATCCTCATCGTCGCGCTCGTCTTTGGCGGCATGTGGGGATATGCGACAATCGCGGGGGCGCGCATTGACGCGCAGCATGCGGCATCCGCAGCACAATAGAACCCCACAAGAGAAAGCACGCTCATGGCTGTGGAAGAAACCCTCATCTTGATAAAGCCCGACGGAGTTGCTCGAGGCTTGACCGGTGCGATCCTTGCGCGCGTCGAGCAGAAAGGCTATGCGCTCGTCGATATTCGTCTCGTCGAGCCTGACCGTGAGCGTCTTGCGGCTCACTACGCCGAACACGAGGGCAAGCCCTTCTACATCCCGCTCGTGGAGTTCATGATGTCGGGGCCATCGGTGGCGATCCGGGTGGCGGGCAACAGGGTGATCGAAGGCTTCCGCTCGCTTGCCGGAACGACAGAACCCACCACCGCGGCGCCGGGAACCATTCGTGGCGACTATGGCCGGGACTGGGGTCTTTCGGTGCAGCAGAACCTCGTGCACGGCTCCGACAGCCCCGAGTCGGCCGAGCGGGAACTCGCCATCTGGTTCGATTGAGCCCGGCTAGAAGACGGCGTTGATGACGTCGAGTCGAAGCTGCGCGAGCAGAGCGATGATCGCGTAGGCGGCGACGGTGAAGACCGGCGTCCACCCGATGAGATCGCGCCCGATCCGCTTGGCTTTCGCCGAAGAGGAGATCGTGCCGTTGCGCAAAAGATGAAGCACCGTCACGAAGAAGGTCGGAATCGTCACGAGCCAGGTCACCATGCACCAGGGGCAGAGGGTGCCGAGCACGAAGATGCTCTGCGAGATGAGCCAGCAGACGAAAACGAAGGCGCCCAGCATCCCGACGCCGAAAAGCGCCCAGAACCAGCGTGCGAACCGCGCCCCGGCCAGCAGCGCGGCACCGACGACGAGGGGCGCGATCCACCCGGTGATACCGATGAGCGGGTTGGGAAAGCCGAAGACAGAACCCTGCCACGCCTCAAGATTGGCTTTGCACTGCACGAGGATGCTGATGTCACAGCTCAACTCGGCATCCGGGTTCTGCAGCACGTGAAACTTCTCCAGCGTCAACTGGAACGCTGCCCACCAGCCGATAAGACTGGCCGCGATGTACCAAAGGGCCAGTGCGGTTGGGCGAGGGTGCGGCGCGGTCATAACCGGATTATGGCAGTGATTCTTATGCGTGGGGTTCGGATTCCGGAGAACTTCGGAAGGAATGTGCCACGGTCGGCAACATGGTGCGATAATGACGAGTGACGCAAGATCGGATGCTCCGAGGACCGCGTCGCACGCAGACTTGGAGGCCTATGCCTCACGCGACCAGAGCTTTAGGCCGGTTGCATATCGAGTGAGTTCGCGGCACCCGCGGGTGGCGCACGAGATTTCGCGGGGAGAGCCCGCGCAGGGAGTAAGCCGCAATGGCTGATGAAAACAATGACCACATCACTGACAACAACGACACGGACACCGCTGAGGCGGTAGTCGTTGACGACGGCGAGCAGGAATCGCTTGCCGAAGCAGAGTCGGCCCCGGATGCGGAAGAAGCATCCGAATCCGACGCGGACTCCCGCGCGGAATCGACCGAGGCCTCCGAACCCCTCGCCGCACCCGAAGCCGTGACCGCGGTATCTCTCGGTCTTCTTCCCGAGGCGTTCGTCTCTCGTGCCTCGACGCAACTCGCCTTCTACGCGCCCGAGATCGTGCCGCTGCCGGCGCGTCCGCGCCAAGACAACGATGATGACGACGATGCTCCGCGACGCGGTCGCCGGGGTCGCGGAGCTTCTGAGGGCGACGCGGGGCGCAGGCAGCGTGTCGTGGAGTATGTGACCGAGCCGCAGAGCATCAAGGGCTCCACACGCCTTGAGGCTAAGCGTCAGCGTCGCCGGGATGGCCGAGATGCGGGCCGTCGCCGTCCGGTGGTGACCGAGGCCGAGTTCCTCGCCCGCCGCGAATCCGTCGACCGGCAGATGGTCGTGCGCGCCAAAGACGGCCGCACCCAGATCGGCGTTCTCGAAGACCAGGTGCTCGTGGAGCACTACGTCGCGCGCAACCAGGATGCCTCGCTGATCGGCAATGTGTACCGCGGGCGGGTGCAGAACGTGCTCCCGAGCATGGAGGCGGCCTTCATCGACATCGGACGCGGCCGGAACGCGGTGCTGTATTCGGGCGAGGTCGATTGGGATGGCGTGGAGACCGGCAACCAGCCGCGACGCATCGAGCTGGCGCTGAAGCCGGGCGATCGTGTTCTCGTGCAGGTGACGAAAGACCCGGTCGGGCACAAGGGCGCGCGTCTGACGAGTCAGATTTCGCTGCCGGGACGCTATCTCGTCTATGTGCCGGGCGGTTCGATGAACGGGATCTCCCGTAAGCTCCCGGATAACGAACGCGCGCGGCTCAAGCGCATCCTCAAAGAGGCGTTGCCGGAGTCCTCCGGCGTCATCGTCCGCACGGCAGCCGAGGGTGCGACCGAAGAGCAGCTCACGCGCGATGTGCAGCGTCTCACCGCGCAGTGGGAGCACATTCAGCGCGATGTCGAGACGGTTCAGGCACCCGCGCTTCTGCATTCCGAGCCTGACCTCTTGGTCAAGATCGTTCGCGATGTCTTCAACGAGGACTTCACGAAGATGCTGATTCAGGGCGCGGATGCCGAGAAGACCATCCGCTCTTACCTCGAGAGCGTCGCTCCTGACCTTCTCGATCGAGTCGAAAGCTTCACGGGCGAGAACGATCCTTTCGACGAGCTTCGGGTGACCGAGCAGATCGAAAAGGCGCTCGACCGCAAAGTGTGGTTGCCCTCGGGCGGTTCGCTCGTGATTGATCGCACCGAGGCGATGACCGTTGTCGATGTGAACACCGGCAAGTTCGTCGGTTCCGGCGGCAATCTAGAAGAAACGGTCACCAAGAACAATCTCGAAGCGGCCGAAGAGATCGTGCGCCAACTGCGGCTGCGCGACATCGGCGGCATCATTGTCATCGACTTCATCGATATGGTGCTCGAATCCAATCGTGATCTGGTGTTGCGCAGGCTCGTCGAATGCCTGAGTCGCGATCGCACCAAGCATCAGGTGGCCGAGGTCACCTCTCTGGGCCTTGTGCAGATGACGCGAAAGAAGCTGGGTCTCGGCCTGCTCGAAACCTTCAGCGAAGCCTGCGAGACCTGTGCGGGCCGCGGGATCATCGTGCACCACGATCCGATCGTGAAGCACCGGGCCGCACCCCAGAGCAGCACGAGTCGGCGTCGAGGGGGTCAGAGCAGCGCGCCCGTTGCCAGCACGAGCACCGCGCAGGTGATTCCGGAGCGCGCGAAGTCGGCTCTCGCTCAGATTGCGGCGTCCACCCTTCCGGCCACCGCAGAGCCGAAAGAGGCCGAAGCAGCCGCGCCGAAGGCGAAGAAGGCTCGCAAGAAGAAGAGTGCGGAAGGCCCGGTGCTCGCACCCGAGGCGGAGCAGCTTCTCGGGTCCGTGCTCGACGCGCTGCCGGCTCCCAAAGCACCCGGGCAGGGTCGGGGACGCCGTCGCGTCACAACCGCCGCCCTGAGCGGCACACCGGTCACCGTCGCCACGGTGGCAGAGGATGCCGCAGACTCAACGATCACGGGCGGGGACACGAAGCCCTGAGGCGATGAGGCGCCGCACAAGCTCTTTGCTTGACACCGTGACGGCTCCGCCGGCGATGAGCGTTGAGATCAGGTGGTCCGGAACGTCGTAATGATCGAGGTCGAAGCCTCGTTCGGGGAGTTCGTGTGCGCGCGCGAAGGCGTGAAGTTCGGCGAGGCTCTCATCGCTGACCAGATGCGCCCACAGCCTGCCGTGCGCGGGCCAGAGCGGCTCATCGACGAGGATTGTCATGATCTGATCGTAGAACGTGCCACGCCCGCGTCTGCTTTTGCCGAACGGGGCGGCATCCGGTAAAGTAGATCGTTGGCGCGTCGAGTTCATCTTCCGCGCCACGTTTTTCGTCTCCAGACAACAGGGGCAGTCTCGCCTCGCAGAAGAAACAGGTGTGAAGTGGTTTACGCAGTAGTGCGTGCCGGTGGCAGGCAAGAAAAGGTCGAGGTCGGCACGATCGTGCAGATGGACCGCATTCAGGCTTCCGCGGGCGAGAAGATCGAGCTTCCCGCCGTGCTGCTCGTAGACGGCTCGACCATCACCACCGATGCAGACAAGCTTGCGAAGGTGAAGGTCACCGCCGAGGTGATCGGCAACCTTCGTGGGCCGAAGATCGTCATCCAGAAGTTCAAGAACAAGACCGGATATCGCAAGCGCCAAGGGCATCGTCAAGAGCTCACCCGCGTCAAGATCACCGGTATCAAGTAAGCACGAAAGAGTCCAGACAATGGCACATAAAAAGGGCGCAAGCTCCACCCGTAACGGGCGCGATTCCAATGCACAACGACTGGGCGTGAAGCGCTTCGGCGGCCAGAAGGTCAGCGCCGGCGAGATCCTCGTGCGCCAGCGCGGCACCCACTTCCACCCCGGCGTCAACGTCGGGCGCGGTGGCGACGACACGCTCTTCGCTCTTGCTGCGGGTGCTGTCGAGTTCGGCTCGAAGGGCGGCCGCAAGGTCGTCAACATCGTCGCTGGCGAGTAGTCACCGAAGACAGTTGTCGGTGTTCGGGGCGGGCTTCGGCTCGCCCCGTTCCCATTTTTCGCACAACTATCGCCGCAGAGGTTTCGCAGCGTAAGGAGGCACCGTGGTCACATTCGTTGACACTGTGACGCTGCACCTGCGCGCGGGCAGGGGCGGAAACGGCTGCGTCTCGGTGCGTCGAGAGAAGTTCAAGCCTCTGGGCGGCCCGGATGGAGCCACCGGCGGTGACGGTGGCTCCATCATCCTGATCGCCGATCCGCAGACATCGACGCTTCTGGCCTACCATCATCTGCCGCACCGCTCCGCGGGCAACGGCGGTTTCGGGATGGGCGATATGCGTGCCGGTGCCGCGGGGGAGAACCTCGAGCTTCCGGTGCCGGTGGGCACCATCGTCAAGACCCCCGAAGGTGATGTCCTCATCGACATGATGGTGCCGGGGGAGCGCTTCGTTGTGGCGAAGGGCGGCCGGGGGGGTCTGGGCAATGCCGCGTTGGCCACGCCGAAGCGCAAGGCGCCAGGTTTCGCCCTTCTGGGCACGCCGGGTTTCGAAGGTGACATCGTTCTCGAGCTGAAGACGGTCGCCGACGTGGCTCTTGTGGGCTTTCCCTCGGCGGGCAAATCGAGCCTCATCGCGGCCGTATCGGCGGCGCGACCCAAGATCGCCGACTATCCCTTCACCACCCTGCATCCGAATCTCGGTGTCGTTCAGGCGGGGGAGAGCCGCTACACCATTGCGGATGTGCCAGGGCTTATCGAGGGGGCGAGCGAAGGACGCGGGCTCGGCTTGCAGTTTCTCCGCCACGTCGAACGCTGCGCGGCTCTTCTGCATGTGCTCGACTGTGCCACGCTCGAACCGGGCCGTGATCCGATCTCTGATCTGGACGTGATCCTCGCCGAGCTGGAGGCATACGAGGTGCCTGAGGGGCAGCCGCCCCTGAATGAGCGCCCGCATCTTGTGGCGCTGAACAAGATTGACGTGCCCGAGGCGCGGGATCTCGCAGCGCTCGTTAGACCGGAACTCGAGGAACGCGGATATCGCGTGTTCGAGATATCCACCGTCTCGCACGAGGGTCTGCGTGAACTCACCTTCGCGCTGGGCGAGGTCGTGGATAAGCACAAGCGCGAATCGCTCGCGGTGGTCGCACAGCCTGAACGCATTGTCATCCGGCCGCGCCGCCAGGAGGTGTCTTTCACCATTCGCGTCGAAGGCGGTAGCTACGGACCGGTGTACCGGATTCTGGGCGAGAAGCCCGTGCGTTGGGTGCAGCAGACGGACTTCCAGAATGAGGAGGCCGTGGGTTACCTCGCAGATCGGCTGAACAAGCTCGGCGTCGAAGACGAACTGTTCCGTCTCGGTGCGGTCGCAGGGGCAACGGTGGTTATCGGCGAAGGCGAAAGCATCGTCTTCGATTGGGAGCCGACGATGTCCTCCGCCGCCGAACTGATGGTTGCCCCGCGTGGCACCGATCCGCGACTCGACCCCAACCCACGGCGCACGACGGGCCAGCGTCGTGAGGAATATCACGAACGCATGGATGCCAAGGCGGCCGTGCGCGCCGAACTCGAAGAGCGGCGTCGCGCAGACAGATCGGACTCTGACCTCTAGACTTGTAGGGCCGAACAGCATCGGCAGGGAAGGGAGCAACGATGAATCCGCTGGCACAGGCAGCGCAGGTTTCTGCTCTTGCAGAAGGCCACGGCAACGTAGCGATGGAGACCATCATCTTCGGTCTGATCGCGGCCGGCATCTTCGCGGCGTTGGCGCTTGTCACACTCTCGTACCGCAACGTTGCGAATCGTCATTCGGCCAAGGCCGAGGCATGGGCGGCCCGTCACGGTCAGGACGCCGGGCACGGCCACTAGGCGGATGACTACGCGCGCGCAGGCACCTCGAATCGGGGTGATGGGCGGCACCTTCGACCCGATTCATCACGGGCACCTGGTGGCTGCGAGTGAAGCGGCGCACTCCTTTGGGCTTGACGAAGTGATCTTCGTTCCGACGGGGCAGCCCTGGCAGAAGCCCGAGGTGACACCGAGCGAGCATCGCTATCTGATGACGGTGATCGCTACGGCATCCAATCCTCGCTTCACGGTGAGCCGCGTCGATATCGACCGCGAAGGCCTCACCTACACCATCGACACCCTGCGCGAACTCAAGGTCGAGCAGCCGGGCGCCGAATTGTTCTTCATCACCGGCGCGGATGCCATTGCGCAGATTCTCAGCTGGAAAGATCATGATGAACTGTGGGAGTTGGCGCACTTCGTCGCCGTCTCCCGACCGGGTCATGTGCTGAGTACCGAAGGCCTCCCCTCAGGCGGCGTAAGTCGGCTGGAGGTTCCGGCTCTCGCGATCTCATCCACAGACTGCCGAGAACGGGTTTCGGCAGGCGATCCGGTCTGGTATTTGGTTCCCGACGGTGTTGTCCAATACATTGCAAAGCATAGTCTTTACCGGAGATAGAGCAGAATGACCACCACCCCACCGCTTACGCGCAAACAATTGCGCGAATTGCAGTCGGCGCCCCAGGCGCCACTGCATCTCGGTGGCATGCCGTCTGCTCACGCTTCGCACGTGGCTCCTGCGGCACCGATGAGCCGTCGTGAAGCTCGTCGACGCGAGCAGATGCGCGCCGGTGACTTCGCGTGGTCCCCTCCTCCCGCGACCTTCGCGCCACCGCCATCGAGCTACGGCGTGGCCGCGCCCGCTTCTCCCGCTGTCCCACCCGGATCGGCGGTGCATGCCTATGAGAGCGCCCTGGAGTCGCTCCGGCGCAGTCGTGCCGCGGGCGAAGACGCGCAGATGTCCGCACCGATATCTGCCTTCGCTCATCTTCGTGAGCAGGAATACCGTGACCCGTGGCTGAGGAGCGACCCGGCTGTGGCAGCGCAGGCTGCCGAGGTTGCCGTGCGGCCGGTCGCTCCGCCCCCGGCTGTCGCGCCTTCCCACGACATGACGAGCCACATGGATGCCACGGGCTCGCAGCAATTCACTTCCACGGCGCTGATCTTCAACCGAGGACCTGAGCCGTTGCTCTCAGGCCCGATCAACGCGACAGGTGAGCTGCTTGTTACCGGCGTTGTCGAATTGCCGGTCGGCCTCGGCTCGAAAGGGCATGCTTTAGGCACGACAGATGGGCGAGAAAGCGACGCGGGCCTCTTTGACGAAGAACTCGCCATGCATTCCTCGCCCGCACCGGTGGCCGCGAGCGCGGCGATCAGCACGGCGAAGACGACCCGTGGCGTCATGCGTCAACCCGCACCCGAGAAGGTCGGCGGTCTGCCGATGGCGCTTGCGTTGACTGCGGGAGGGCTCATGATCACGCTGTCGGTTGTGATCATCATGGCTTTTGTGAACGGTCTGTTTTGATGCAGTCGGCGGACTCAGCCCGCCGGATGCTGACACTCGCCGCCGAGGCCGCGCTCAGCAAGAGCGGCGAAGACCTCATCGCGCTCAACGTGTCAGGACCGCTACCCCTTGTCGACATCTTTCTGCTTGTGACCGGAACCAGTGAACGCAATGTCGCGGCGATCGCGGACGAGGTCGAAGACAGGCTCGTCGAAGCGGGTCACAAGCGGGTGCGTCGGGAGGGCCGGGCGGAGGCCCGGTGGGTGCTGCTGGATTTCGGCGATCTGGTTGTGCACGTCTTCCACTCCGAGGAGCGGGTCTATTACGGCCTGGAGAGGCTCTGGAGCGATTGCCCCGTCATCCCGCTGGAGAAACCGGGCCAAGAGGCGGAGAGCGCGGCACAGGGGCGCTAAAAGAGCGTGTCGGTCGAGGGCGGGGAGCTCTGCGGCCGCGCGGTGATGCGTTCGGCCAGAGCACGGCTGGTCACCGTGGCGGCGTCGAGCAGCATCCCCGCCGGGGCATCGCTGTGCAGCCACTCATCGGCGAAGCCGGGGGCGATGAGCAGCGGCATTCGATCGTGGATGTGGGCGATCTGTGGGGCTGCCGGCTGCATGATCAGGGAGTAGCAGATGAACTCCGCGCCGTCAGCGGTACGCCCCGGGCGCGTAACCGCCGCGAGGCCGAGCAGGGAACCATCGTCGCCGAGGTGATGCAGTGTCTTGCTCGGCTTCTGAAATTCGCGCCAGTAGCTGGCCGGCACGATCGCGCGCGCGGGCAGAGCAGCGGTGTGTGTGGCAAGGCGCTCGGCGCGAGAGTTGATCGAGGGATACTTCGCCGAAGTGCCGTTTTCGAGGTATCCCCACCAGGCGAGTTCGACCACGCCCTCGCGGCGAACGATCGGGTTGAGGTTTCGCGCCCGGATGCCGGTGGGAAGGATCGTGGCGCCGGCGTTGGCTTCGGCCCAGGCGCGTAGCGCGTCACGCACCTCGAAGATGACGGAGTCGATCCACTCATCGATCTCAAAGACCGGGTCGAGCGTGTACGACGCGCACATAACTTTAGGCTACGCGTTTGGGCAATTCGTGTGGGGCACGTCGGCGTGGAACTCGGCGACGCGGGCGCCATGCCTTCTGCAGTCAGTAGCTCACACCAGTGTTCACCTCACGATTCGAAACCCGTTTCACGTCATAGTGATATCATTGAGACATGAATACCTTTCAGGTATTGGCAGACCCGGTACGACGGCGCATCGTGGAGGTGTTGGCGGAGGGCGAAATGCCGGCCGGGTCGGTTGGTGTCGCCATTCGACGGGAGTTCGGAATCGGCCAACCGGCCGTCTCCAACCAGTTACGGCTGCTGCGCGAGCGAGAGATCGTCGAGGTCCGAGCAGAGGGCTCACGCAGAATGTATCAACTCAGAGCCGGCGCGCTCGCTGACGTCACCGCATGGGTGGAGCGGTACTCCCGGCTCTGGCCGCAACGCCTGGATGCGCTTGACACCGAACTGCGTCGCGGCCGCCGCGCCGACGACTCCAGCAGTGCACGCCGACCATATCCTGCCGAAGCCAGCCAAGCCACCCAGGAGAGCTGATGACCCTGATCCGTCGCGCGCTGACCGGTTCTGCCGAGCATCCGGTTTTGACCTTCGACCGCAACTACCGGGCGACCCCCGCCGAGCTGCGGCACGCGCTTACCCGCACCGACCGGCTGGCCGGCTGGTTTGGGCAGATCGAAGGTTCCCCCGCCGGGGTCGGCGACTCGTTCACCGCCCAACTGAGCGAGGATCCCGCCGATCGCGCGAGCGGTACCGTGCTGCGTTGCGATCCCGAAGTGATCGCGGTGTCCTGGTCATGGAAGGGCGAGGCCACGAGCGTGATCACCGCCTCGCTCATCGTGCGCGATCCGGAGCACACCACCTTGCGGCTCCATCACGAGTTGGCCGAGCCGCAGCACCTCGCCGGGTATGGCGGTGGGTGGGAGCAGGTACTGCAGTCGCTATCTCGAGCCTTGGGCGACGCCGATCCTGCGGCAATTGCGGATGATCGGATAGAGGCGGACGCGGTACAGCGGTGGCGCATTATCGGGGCGGCTCCGCTTGATCTGGAGCACACCGTAGCGGCACCGATCGAACAGGTGTGGGAGGCATTCACCACGGTGCGCGGCTTGCAGAGTTGGTGGTGGAGCCATTGGGACGACGTGCAAATCGAGGCCGACGCGCAGGAAGGCGGTGTTTTCCGAATCCAGGCTCCCGGCGCCGGTGTGCATCTGTCAGGCAGTTACCTGGCCGTGCAGCGACCGAATCACCTCTCCTATACGTGGCAATGGCAAGATGCCGATGGTGAAGTTGCCGACGAAGCGGTCGATATCCAATTCGAGTCGACGTCCGAAGGCACACTGATCCATATCCGGCACAGCGGGCCTTGGGACAACGCGCAGCCCGCGGAGAACTACCGCCAGGGGTGGCGATTCACGCTGCAGCAACTCGCCGACTCCTTGGCCGTCTGACAGCCCACTGGCTACAAAGACACCCGGCCATGTGACGAGGCGGTCCGGCCGAGAACAGCAAGAGGGCTTCGTGCGTGTGGTGGGCGATACCGGACTCGAACCGATGACCTCTT
>CAZHIU010000035.1:0-16563 GCA_964532555.1 uncultured Microbacterium sp. | reverse complement strand
CGATGGTGCGCATCTGCAAAGAGGAGTCGTTCCACCAGCGCCAGGGCTTCGAGATTCTGCTGACACTCATGCAGGGCACGCCTGAGCAGCGCGAGATGGCGCAGGAATCGGTCAACCGCTGGTACTGGCCCGCACTCATGATGTTCGGGCCGCCGGATGACGCATCCCCCAACTCCGCCCAGTCGATGGCGTGGAAGATCAAGCGCTTCTCGAACGACGATCTGCGTCAGCGCTTCATCGGGATGCTCGTACCCCAGGCCGAGGCGCTGGGCGTCACCCTGCCCGACCCCGAGCTGCGCTGGGACGACCAGGCCCAGCGCTGGCACACGAGCGAGATCGACTGGACCGAGTTCAACGAGGTGCTCGCCGGTCGCGGGCCGATGAACGCCACCCGCATCCAGAACCGTCGCCGCGCGCACGAAGAGGGCGCGTGGGTGCGTGAGGCCGCCGCGGAGTACGCGCGCAAGCAGAGTGCCCGCGCTGCCGAAGAGGTGGCGGCCTGATGGCTACACCGGGTGCCGACGAGCGCGAGAGCTGGCCGCTCTGGGAGGTCTTCGTACGCGCAAATCGTGGCCTGAGCCACGTGCACGTCGGGTCACTCCACGCTCCGGATGCTGCTCTGGCCTTGCGCAACGCCCGCGACCTCTACACGCGCCGTGCCGAGGGCTCGTCGATCTGGGTGGTGCCTGCCGATGCCATCTCGACCAGCGACCCCGACTCGAAGGGAGCCTTCTTCGAAAGCCCCGCGGGCAAGAACTACCGGCACGCGCGTTACTACACCGCCTCGGAGGGGGTGCCGCACCTATGAGCGACGCGCACGCCGAAAGCCTTGCCCAGGGCGATCCGCACGGCGATGTCACCGTCGAAGAGCTCGTGCTCTCCGCCGAGCTTGCCGGTGACGGGGGCCGCGCGGCATCCGCCGATGTGGCGGAGTACGCGCTGTGGCTCGGGGATGACGCGCTCATCCTCTCGCAGCAGCTCGGCTGGTGGGTCGCGCACGGCCCTGAACTCGAAGAAGACATCGCGCTCACCAACATCGCCCTCGATCTTCTTGGTCACGCTCGTTCGCTGCTGCGTTACGCGGGCAGCTACGACGGCCGCAGCGAAGACGAGCTCGCCTACTTTCGCGACGAGCCGGACTTTCGCAGTGCGTGGATCGTCGAGCAGCCGAACGGCGACTTCGCACAAACCATCGCACGGCAGCTCGTCGTGTCGGTCTACATGTTCGAGCTCTACACCGCGCTGATGGACTCGACAGATGAGACACTCGCCGCTGTCGCCGCCAAAGCAGTCAAAGAGGTGGACTACCACCGCGACCACGCGATCCAGTGGACGCTGCGCCTCGCGGGGGGCACAGAGGAGTCGCGCAGCCGGATGACGCGCGCCATCGCTGAGGTCTGGCCCTTCGTCGACGAACTCTTTCGCGACGAGCCGCTGATCGAACGCCTCGAAGGCGTCGCCGCGCGCCCCTCGGCTTTGCGCGCGGGCTTCGACACCGTGATCGCCGCCGTTTTCGCCGAGGCCGAGTTGGCGGTTCCCGAGGGTGCGCCCTCTGCGGCGGGAGGTCGCCACGGGCATCACTTCTCGGCAATCGGCTTCATCCTCGCCGAGATGCAGGTTCTCGCGCGTCAGCATCCGGGGGCGACGTGGTGACCGTGGTTGCCACGGAGCTGCGGGAGCGCGCGTGGCGTGTGGCGGCATCCGTTGTCGACCCCGAGGTGCCCGTGCTCACGATCGAAGACCTCGGCATCCTGCGCGATGTCGAGGCCACCGAAGAGCGGGTGACGGTCACGATCACGCCGACCTATTCGGGATGCCCGGCGGTCGAGACCATCCACGACGACATCGTCATGGCGCTCACGGCAGCGGGTTTTCGCGAGGTCGATGTTCGGCTCACGCTCGCACCCGCGTGGACGACCGATTGGATGAGCGAAACCGGCAAGCAGAAACTGCGCGACTACGGCATCGCCCCGCCGACGGGGCGGGCGGCAAAAGGCGGTCCGATCCCGCTGCGACTGAGCGTTGCCTGCCCGCGCTGCGGCTCACCGGATACGCGTGAGGTCTCCCGCTTCGGTTCGACCGCGTGCAAAGCGCTCTATGAGTGCCGCGCCTGCCGTGAACCCTTCGACCACTTTCGGGTGCATTGATGGCTGGCCCGCGCAAGCGCGCGCGCTTTCACCGTCTCGAGGTCGCAGAGGTGCGAGGTCTTACCGACGATGCGATCGAGGTCACCTTTGCGGTTCCCGAAGAGCTCGCGGGTGAGTTCGACTACTTTCCGGGCCAGCACGTGGCTCTGCGTCGTGAGATCGCCGGGCGCGAGCTGCGTCGCTCCTATTCGCTGTGCCGAATGCCCTCACGCACCGCTGAGGGAGGTGTGGGCACGATCAGCGTCGGGATCAAGCGTGACCAGGGCGGTCTCTTCTCCACCTGGGCGCACGAGAATCTCGCACCGGGGATGCAGATCGAGGTGATGAGCCCGCAGGGCAGCTTCACCACCAGGCTCGATGACACGAGCGGTGTGCACCTGGCCGGTATCGCGGCGGGGTCGGGGATCACACCGCTCATGGCGCTCGCGGCATCCGTGCTCGCGGCATCCGATGACTCGCGCTTCACACTGCTCTATACGAACCGCGCCACCCGCGATGTGATGTTCCTCGACGAGCTGGCCGATCTCAAGGATCGCTACCCCGCACGCTTCGTGCTCTTTCATGTGCTGACGCGAGAGCAGAGGGCGGTGCCGCTGTTGTCTGGCCGTCTCGACGAGGCGAAGCTGCGCAGCATCTTCGAGCACCTGATCGTGCCCGCCACGGTCGATGAGTGGTTCCTCTGCGGGCCGCTGCCTTTGGTGCAACTGTGTCGCGAGACGCTGGCTGACGTCGGGGTCGATGCCGAGCGCGTGCGCTTCGAACTGTTCACAACCGACGCCGATCCTCGCGATCCCGAGCGGCGCACGATCGTCGTGCGCGATGACGAACCCGTCACCACGATCGAGTTCACTCTCGACGGGCAGGCGTCGATCGTGACGAGTCCTGTGAGTGCGAACGAGGCGATTCTGGATGCCGCACTGCGCGTGCGCGCCGACACGCCTTTCGCGTGCGCGGGCGGCGTCTGCGGAACATGCCGCGCGCGCCTCGTCGAGGGCTCCGTGAGCATGACCGAGAACTACGCGCTCGAACCGGATGAGTTGGAACGCGGTTTCGTGTTGACGTGTCAATCGCATCCCACGAGTGAGCGCGTGGTTGTCGACTACGACGTCTGAGCCGAAGGAGCACCATGATTGATCTGCGAATCGAGGGCGCCGTCGCCCACATCACGCTGAACGCACCCGAGAAACTGAATGCTCTGAACGAGCAGGCGCTCGACGATCTCGACGCCGCCTACGCCGAGGCCGAGCGCGCCGGTGTGCGTGCATTGGTGCTCGCGGGCGAGGGGCGCGCCTTCTGCGCCGGGCGGGACATCGCAGGCGTCGACCCCCGCACCGATGACGTAGCGGGCTATCTGGATCGAAGGCTCACCCCCCTGCTTCAGCGGATGTCGGCCTTTCCCGCACCGACCTTCGGTGCCGCGCAAGGGGCGTGCCTGGGTGTCGGGCTCGGTCTTCTGATCGCAACGGATGTCGTCTACCTCGCCGACAACGCGAAGATCGGCTCTCCTTTCGCGACGCTCGGGGCAACGCTCGACTCGGGCGGGCACGCACTGTTCTTCGAGCGGCTGGGTGCCCACAAGACGCTCGATCTCATCTATACGGGGCGCATGATGACGGGCGAGGAGGCGGTGCGTTCAGGCTTGTTCTCGCAGGTGTTCCCGCTCGATGAGGCGCGCGAACGCGCGGTCGCGGCGGCTGAGCGCGCGGCAGAGGGACCGACGGCCGCATTCGAGGCGAGCAAGAAGCTCGTGGCGCAGTTGCGTGACGAACGCGCGGGGTTGTGGCGTTCGATGACGGATGAGAACGCGGCCCAGGCCGCCCTGTGCGACAGCGACGACTACCGTGAGGGCTTCGCGGCCTTCCAAGAGAAGCGCTTGCCGCGCTTCACGGGCGGACGCGCTTAGCGCGGTCGCACGGTCAGCGTCTGAGTCAGCGTGCCCACCGGACCCTGTTCGTCATGCAGCACCGTCTGGGTGATCCCCGTGCCGTCTGGCCCGAAAGAGGCGCGGATGTCCAGCCCGATCCATCCTTCCTGGGGGTCGCGCAAAAGGCTCGCCATGACGTCGACGTTGGGGAAGAGCACGTCAAAGGGTGAGACTCGGGGCGTCTGGCCGTTCGAGACGTCGATGGCGCCGAGCATCCGGGCCGCGGGCGTCACCGCCTCGCTGTCGAGCAGGGCGACCGTCGGGCGAATCCAGCACTGTGCGCGCCCGGTACCGAGGGGGTTCTGCCGCGCCTGGATGGTGTGTACGAACTCTCCTGGCCAGGTGCCGCCGAAGTCGAAGGGGGGCACCGTGTCGGGTGCGGGCAGCGGGTCGAAGGCGGTTCCGGCGAGACCGTCGGTGTTGCTGCGTTGCAGCATCCATGCCCGAACGATGACCGCGATGCGACCGTTCTGGGTGAGCTCGGCTTCGATGAGTTCGATGGTGCGGCCGGGTCGGATGACGCGCAGGGCCACCTCGACCGGATCGAGTGTGAGCACGCCGAGGATGTCGCAACTCACCCGAGCGAGCCGCAACTCGTCGCCGCGGCGCTCGACGTGGTCGCGTTCGATGAGGTGCGCGAGCAGCCCCACGGTCGGGGCGATGTGCTGCTCGGTGACGTTCCACGCGCCGATGACATGGTCGGTGGGGTCAAAACGGGTGGTCGAGAGGCGACGGAAGTAGCTGGGTGTGCTCACCATCCGATCCTCTCAGAACGGGCGTGAGAGCGCGCCGGGCCGTGCGAATCCGCAATTTTTGGCGGTTGGTGCCTCTACAACAATTGCATCACCATCGCGCCAGAGGTCTTGCCCGGCCGTGGCGGTCAGATATTGTTGCACCGTCGGCGGGTTCTCCGCCGGTGTCACACAGAAGAACGGCAGTACATGAGTACCCAGGGCACGGTTAAGTGGTTCAACTCGGAGAAGGGCTTCGGCTTCATCTCCCCCGATGACGGTGGCGCAGATGTGTTCGCACACTACTCCGCCATTCAGTCCGGCGGCTACCGCTCGCTCGACGAGAACCAGCGCGTGGAGTTCGATGTCGCCCAAGGCCCCAAGGGCCTGCAGGCCGAGAACATCCGCCCGCTCTAAGACAAGAGCGTCTTTACGAACTCCCCTGTCCGCAAGGATGGGGGAGTTCCGCGTTGCTGGGCTTGTGCGCGCGGCCTCAGAACAACCGTGGGGCGCCGGATTCGATGCCCTTCATCTCTTCGTAGTCGAGCACGAGGCACCGGATGCCGCGATCCTCGGCCAGCACGCGCGCCTGCGGCTTGATCTCCTGCGCGGCGAACACGCCCTGCACGGGGTGCAGATGCGGGTCACGCCCGAGAAGCTCGAGATAGCGGGTGAGTTGTTCCACGCCGTCGATGTCGCCGCGCCGTTTGACCTCGACCGCGATGGCGGTGCCGGTGGCATCTCTGACCAGCAGATCTACCGGGCCGATGGCGGTGGGGTATTCGCGGCGCACGAGCGTGGCTCCCTCGGCGACCAGATCGACCTGCTCGGCCAGAAGTCGCTGCAGATCGGCTTCGACGCCGTCTTTCTGTAGGCCAGGGTCGATGCCGAGCTCGTGGGCGGTGTCGTGGATGATCTCGTAGATCTGCACACGCAGCGCATCCCCGGTCTTTTGATGGATGACGCGCCACACCTCGACGACGCCCGCGCTCGCCTCTTCGTCGGAGGGGGCATCGCTTTCCAGACGGCAGGGCGGACTCATCCAGTTCAGCGGCTTGTACGAGCCGCCGTCGGAGTGCACCAGCAAAGAGCCGTCGCCTTTGTGCACGAGCAACCGCGTCGCCACGGGCAGATGCGCGTTCAGGCGCCCGGTGTAGTCGACCGAGCAGCGAGCAATGACGAGGCGCACCACTTCATGCTATCGGCGCGTATTGAACCGGCGAGTCCAGGCTTCCTGCGGATCATAAGGATCACCGCCTCTTGCGTTCAGCTCTGGAACGTGAGCAGATAGCTGATGTACGGCCCGAGCTCGCCGTCACCTCGACCGGTCTCTATGAATCCGAGTTTGTCGAGCGTGCGCGCTGAAGCGCTGTTGCCAGCCGCCACCGTGGCGGTGAAGCGAGGCACTCCCTGTTCTCGCGCCCAGGCGATCATCGAGTGCAGGGCTTCGGTCGCATAACCGAATCCCCAGTACGAGCGAAGGAACTCGTATCCCACTTCACGGCCTTCGTCTTCCGCGGGCGGGAAAAGCAGAAGATCTCCGATCGGGGTGCCGTTGTGCAACTCGACGACAAACCGTGAGATCCCCTCGACATCGGCGGCAAACCGCGCAATCACTTGCTCCCTGGTTCGGGGCAAGAAGGGAAGGAACTCACAGGCGATCGGATCTGACTGAATCGCGTGCACCACGTCTATGTCGGCGTCGCTCTCGCGTTCTAGAGCGCGAATCCGCAACCGCTCAGTGCGCAGGACCATAGCAGAACACTAATGGCCCGCGTGCTGGCCTGTCCCTTACTGAAGAGCGGCAGCTAGTCGATCCCTACAGAGCCACTTCGCCGTTCTATGAGAACGCTGTCTCGCCAGCAACCAGCGTACTCGCCGTAGTTCATCTTGCCGACGCGCTCGCGGACGCCGACTTCTCGGAACCCGGCGAGACGATGGAGGGATCTACTCGCGACATTCTCCGGGAATACCCCCGATTGGATCGTCCATACGCCTTGTTCTTCAGCGCGGCGCACGAAGTCATTCAGCAGGGTTAGAGCGACCCCTTGCCGACGTGCGGACTCGGCGACATAAATCGAGTGCTCGATCACACCGCCATACACACATCGATCGGACACCGGGGAAGCGGCGATCCACCCGACGACGGTACCGCTGAGTTCCGCGACGAGGCGGAGGTCGACGATCCTATCCGCATCGAAGGTTTCCCAACTCGGCGGTTCCGTCTCGAACGTGGCGTTTCCCGTAGCGATGCCGTCGCGGTAGATCACTTCAACGGCCGGCCAGTCGTCGGCTGTGAGCGGGCGAATCGTGAGGGTGCTCATCTCCTACATCTCCGCGAGCAAGCTCGTGGTTGCGTTCAAGGCCCCTGGCACGAGTCGATAGTAGGCCCAGGTGCCGCGCTTCTCGCGCTCCAGGAACCCGGCGTCCACGAGCACCTTGAGGTGGTGAGAAACGGTCGGCTGGGCGAGGTTGAGTGGCTCGGTGAAGTTGCAGACGCAGGTCTCGTGGTTCTCGCTCACCGCGACGATGGAGAGGATGCGGAGGCGTGCTGGGTCTGCGAGCGCTTTGAGTGAGCGGGCGAGCGCCTCTGCGCCAGCGACCTTGAGGGGCTCGCGCGTGATGGGTGCGTAGCACGCCTGCACGTCGCGGATCGGGAGAATCTCGACGGTGGTCATGAGCACAAGTATGGCAGTTACATCGACGACTGTCGATGTATGGCTATACTCGACTACATCGACATCTATCGATGTATGGAGGAACTTCGTGCTGGACATTCACGAGTGTTGTGGCCCCGAGTGCCCGAAGGACTGCGCGACTCATCGCCCGGACGGACCTTGCTGCTGAACGCAGTCGGGGTCCGACAGGCCGGTGCTGAGTTTGTCGGTACCGGCCTGCTTGTGACGGTCGTGGTCGGCGCGGGCATCGCTGCGGAGCGTTTGTCTCCGAGCGATGTGGGCCTCCAACTCCTGGCAAACAGCATCGTCACGGCGCTTGCGTTGACGGTGTTGATTTGGGTACTCGGGCCAGTCAGCGGGGCGCACATCAACCCTGCTATTACGCTCTCTGAGCGCGTCCTCGGGGGTCGGCGCGGTGCTGCTCAGATCGCTGCTTACGCCACCGCCCAGATCGCGGGTGCAGTCGCCGGGTGTCTTCTGGCTATCGCCATGTTTGGTGCTCCCATCGCGGTCTCGTCGGCTGACCGCCTCACACTCGGCACCGCGCTCGGGGAGGTCGTAGCCACGGCGGACCTCGTGCTCGTCATATTTGCGCTGACCCGTGCCGATCGCACTCTGCTGGTCGCACCCGCTGTCGGAGCGTACATCGGTGCCGCCTATTGGTTCACGTCCTCTACTGCCTTCGCCAACCCAGCGGTCACAATCGGCCGGATCTTCACTGACTCCTTCGCTGGCATAGCACCCGTCTCGGCGCTGGGGTTTATCGCCGCGCAACTCCTGGGTGCGACGGTCGGCATTGCGCTCGTCCTCCTACTCATCCCGCGAAAGGAACACCCATGACTCATCTCGTTATCGTTGGCGGCAGCGACGCCGGTATCTCTGCCGCTCTCCGCGCTCGCGAACTCGACCCGAACGTGGACGTCTCGGTGGTTGTCGCTGACGCCTACCCAAACTTCTCGATCTGCGGCATTCCCTACTACTTCTCCGGGGAGGTTCACCCGTGGCAGTCACTCGCGCACCGCACTCACGCGGACCTTGAGGCGACTGGAATGCAGCTCCGCCTCGACACCCTCGCAACTGCCATCGACGTGGTGGGGCAGACGCTAACGGCGCGTTCCGCCGATGAAGCTGAGGAGTTCATTCCCTATGACGACTTGATTATCGCCACGGGCGCTTCCCCTTCTACGGCCGGAATTGCCGGGCTGGACAGCCTCGGGCCGGAGGACGGCATTCACTTGCTCCACTCCATGGGCGACACCCTCGCCTTGGAGCGCTACCTGGACGAGCACCAGCCTGATTCTGCCATCATCGTTGGCGCGGGCTACGTCGGGCTGGAGATGACGGAAGGCTTCCGCGTGCGTGGCCTCAAGGTAACTCAGCTCCAGCGCGGCCCCGAAGTGCTCTCCACTCTCGACCCGGAACTCGGCAGTCTCGTGCGGGCGGAACTCGTCCGCAACGGGGTCGAGGTCGTCACTAACACTCGTGTCGAGGCGATCAGCAAGGACGAGCATGGGCTGACGGTCACCGGAGCCCGCCACGGGAAGCCGTTCAGCCGGAGAGCCGAGCTGGTGCTCGTCGTGGTGGGCGTGAAGCCGAACACGGAACTGCTGACGGCAGTCGGTGCGACCGTCGGCGTCGGCGGCGCGGTTGTCGTGGACGAGGCTATGCGGACAGGCCTTCCGCACGTCTGGGCCGCTGGCGATGGCGTCATCACTCACCACCGGCTTCTCGGTACCACCTACCTTCCGCTCGGCACGACGTCCCACAAGCAAGGCCGGGTCGCCGGAGAGAACGCGGTCGGCGGCTCGGCTCGCTTCGCCGGTAGCGTCGGCACTCAGGTCGTCAAGGTTTTCGACGTGGTCGCAGCCCGAACCGGCCTCCGCGACCACGAGGCGACTGCCGGAGGGTTCCACCCGCACAGCGGCACCGCCATTGCGGACGATCACAAGGCCTACTACCCCGGCGCTAAGCCGCTCAGTATCCGCATCACCGGCGACCAGGAGAGTGGCCGCTTGCTCGGTGCGCAGCTCGTCGGCGCGCGTGGAGCCGAGATTGCGAAACGGGTAGACACCTACGCCACTGCCCTCCACCACGGCATGACGGTCGATGCGATGAGCGAACTCGACCTCTCCTACACTCCTCCGTTGGGCTCGCCGTGGGATGCAGTGCAGCTCGCGACCCAGGCGTGGGTAAGAGAGAGTCGCCAGCGCTGAGTAGGTGGAATACTCATACGGACCATGAGCCCTGAACTTTGAGCCGATGAGGATACTGCATCAACTCTGCACAGGCGGGTCGACGTCAAGCGTGTTCGCAACGTGGCCGATCAGCCCCCTGCGTCGCTGATGAAACGTATCGTCGTGACAAGCGCGCAATCGCGAGAGAGAATGGAGTCATGATCGTGTCGGCCGAGATCATCACGACAATCGTGAGTGTTGGGGGGCTCGTGCTTGCCCTGGCGGGTGGCTTCGCGTGGATGCTCAATCGAACGGACTCGAAGTTCGAGGCTCTTGAAGCGAAGATGGATGCCCGGTTCGAGCGCATCGAAAGCGATCTGCGCGGCGTGCGTCACGACCTCATCGAGGTGAAGATCGCCGTCGCACGGCTGGAAGGCCCACAGCGTCACCTGATTCCGGCGCGTTGAGTGGTCGCTCACCTTCCTCGGTCCATTGCCGCGGCGGCATCCCGAACAAAAGGTGCCTTTGATTCTTGTCGAACGGTCCAGCCCGCCTACCCCAGCCCGGTAAAATAGAGGCCAGACCGCCCGACAGAGCCGCCCGGCCGACACGCCAGAGGAGCCGCCTATGCTGATGCTCCTCGCTGTGTTCCTGCTCGGCTCTTTGCTGCTTCCGTTGCTCGTGCGCGTATGGGGTGCGCGGGCTTTTGCCGTTGGTGCACTCATCCCGGCTGCCGCCTTCGTGCACGCGGTGATCCTCACCCCGGCGGTCATTGCCGACGAGACTCCCTTCGAGTCCTTCGCGTGGATTCCGCAGCTCGGGCTCAATCTCTCGATGCGCATGGATGTGCTCGGCTGGGTGATGACGCTCATCGTCAGCGGCGTGGGTGCGCTCGTGCTGCTCTATTGCCGCTGGTACTTCCGCGACGATGCCACCAGCCTCGGGCAGTTCGCGGGCGTGCTGCTCGGCTTCGCTGGTGCCATGTACGGCCTCGTACTCACCGACGACCTGATCATGCTCGTGATGTTCTGGGAGGTCACGAGCATCCTGTCGTATCTGCTGATCGGTCACTACAGCCACCGCGCGACCAGCCGACGCGCGGCGCTGCAGGCGCTTCTGGTCACCACCCTCGGCGGGCTCCTGCTCTTCGTGGGCGCCGTGCTTCTCGTCGTCGACACCGGCACCGCCAGTATCGCCCGTATTCTCGAGCTGCACCCGACCGGCCCCCTGATCGACGCCGCGATCGTGCTGCTGCTCATCGGTGCGCTCAGCAAGTCGGCGATCTTCCCCTTCCACTTCTGGCTCCCCGGTGCCATGGCCGCACCGACCCCGGTGAGTGCCTATCTGCACGCCGCCGCGATGGTGAAAGCCGGTATCTACCTCGTCGCGAGACTCGCCCCCGTCTTCGCGCTCTCTGGCCCCTGGCGACCCCTGCTGATCACCCTGGGTCTGGTGACCATGCTGCTCGGTGGCTACCAGGCGCTGCGCGAGACCGATCTCAAGCGCATCCTGGCCTTTGGCACGGTGAGCCAACTCGGTTTCTTCATCGTGGTGCTGGGCTACGGTACGGCGGATGCCGCGCTCGCCGGCCTCGCACTGGTCATCGGCCACGCCCTCTTCAAATCGGCGCTGTTCCTCGTCGTCGGCGTCATCGACCGCCAACTCGGCACGCGTGACATCCGTGAGCTCTCGGGGATCGGGCGACAAGCGCCCGTGATGGCCACCACCTCGGCGATCGTGGTCGCCTCGATGCTTGGGATCGCGCCGACAATCGGTTTCGTCGCCAAAGAGTCAACCCTTGCCGCGCTTCTGAACGATGCGCTCGCCGGATCACCCTGGGGGCTGGTCGCCCTCATCGGGGTCATTCTCGGCTCGTCGTTGACGGCGGCATACGGCATCCGCTTCTTCTGGGGTGCCTTCGCTCGCAAGCAGGATGCCGAGGGCGCAGCCGTCGCAGATCGCGAGTGGCCCGACCCGCCCGTGGGATTCCTCGCGGCACCCCTACTGCTGGCCGGCCTCACTCTCGGTCTCGGCATCGCGGCCCCCGCCGTCGATACCGCCTTGCGTGGCTACGCGCTCACCGCACAGACCCCTCGCGCCGATGGCACAATGCCTGACCCTGGCCATCTTGCGCTCTGGCACGGCTTTGAACCGGCACTCGGCATCTCGGTGGCAACCGTCTTGCTGGGTCTGCTGCTGTTTCGCATGACCCTGCGCACCGGCTGGACGGGCCGCAAGCGCCTGCTGCCGTTCACCGCGGCGGATGCCTACTATGCCGTCGTGCGCGGCGTCGACCGCCTCTCGGTGCTGACCACCAGCCTCACCCAGCGTGGTTCACTGCCGGTCTATGTCGGCACGATCTTCGTGGTGTTCCTCGCCGCCGAGATCACCGCCCTTCTGGCGGCCGATGTCGACAGACTGAACCTCTCGCTCTGGCACAACGAGACACAGCTCGTCGCCGCCCCCATCATGATGATCGCGGGCATCGTCGCGGTTGTCGCCGCGAAGCGCTACACCGGCGTCGTGCTCGTCTCGGTGACCGGCCTCGGGATGGTGGCCCTCTTCGCCACGAGCGGCGCGCCCGACCTGGCGCTCACACAGGTGCTCGTCGAAACCGTGACCCTTGTCGCTTTCGCGCTCGTGCTACGGCGTCTGCCCGCGCGCCTCGGCGAGCACAACGCCTCGGTGCGTCGCGTGCCGAGGGCGTTGCTGGCGGCATCCGTCGGTCTGATGATGGCCTTCATCGCGATCGTGGCGAGCCAGGCGCGTATTCACGAGCCGATCTCTGCGGCCTTCACCACGCTCGCCTATGAGATCGGCCACGGCAAGAACATCGTCAACGTCGCTCTGGTAGATCTGCGCGGCTGGGACACCATGGGGGAGCTCTCGGTGCTCGTGCTCGCCGCGACCGGGGTTGCCTCGCTCGTGTTCATCAACCATCGCACCGACTTTCTGTCCACGGCACGCAATCTGCCCAAGGCGAGCCGTCGGGGGCTTTTGCGCCCTCTGGTCGAGACCACCGAGGGTGTGCGTTTCCAAACCGCCGAGAATCGTGAGAGCCCTCGCGCCTGGCTTGTCGGTGGCCAGAGGATGGACCCCGCGGCGCGTTCGATCGTTCTCGAAGTGATCGTGCGCATCCTCTTTCACACCATCATCGTGGTGTCGATCTTCTTGCTCTTCGCGGGCCACAACGCACCGGGTGGCGGTTTCGCCGGCGGCCTCGTAGCGGGCATGGCGCTTGTGATGCGTTACATCGCGGGCGGCCGCTGGGAGTTGGGTGCCGCGGCACCGACGGATGCCGGGCGTCTGCTCGGTGCGGGAATGCTGCTTGCCGTCGGAACCGCCGTCGCCCCGCTCTTCTTCGGCTTCGAACCCCTCAGCAGCATGTTCTGGGAGGCCGAACTGCCGCTTCTCGGACACGTGGAGTTCGTCACCTCGACGATCTTCGACATCGGTGTCTACCTCGTCGTCATCGGCCTCGTGCTCGACGTTCTGCGCAGCCTCGGTGCCGAGGTCGATCGGCAAGCCCAAGAGTTGCGTGCGCGGGGGGTGAGTGTCTGATGGATGTCTCGCTCACCCTCATCATCGTCATGGCGGTGCTCTTCGCCTGTGGCGTCTATGCGATGCTCGAACGCAGCCTCACCCGCGTGCTCTTCGGTTTTCTGCTGCTGGGCAACGCGACGAATCTGCTGCTGCTCATCGTCATGGGCGTGCCCGGCCGAGCGCCCTTCTTCGGTGAGGAAGAGGCGATCAGTGATCCGCTGCCTCAGGCCTTGACGCTCACAGCCATCGTCATCACTTTCGCGATATCGGCGTTCCTGCTGGCTCTCATCTATCGCTCGTGGCAGCTGGGTCAGGCCGACATCGTTGAAGACGACGAAGACGACATCGCCCTGCGCGAGCGCACCGATGCCGACGAGGTCGTCATGGAAGACGAGGGCGGCGACGATGAGGATGTCACCACCGACTTCGTCGATATCTCGACCTCTCCGATCACCGTTTTGCACGGTCGCGACCATGCCGCGATCGACGACGATGCTCCGATTGATGTTCCCGAGGGGGGTGCGCGATGAGCCATCTCGTGCCTCTGCTGGTGGCGATTCCCCTCTTGGGCGCGGCTATCACTCTCGTCTTCGGTCGTCGCCCCCGGCTTCAGGTGGTCGTCACGGTGGCGGCCCTGCTGTCGGTGTCGGTGATCGCGACAGTGCTGTTGGTGGCGGTGGATGCGGAATCCGCCCTCGCGGTCTCGGTCGGTGGGTGGCCCGTGCCCTTCGGCATCGTGCTCTACGTCGACCGTTTCGCGGCGCTTCTCGTTCTGGTGTCGAGCGTCGTGCTCGTTGCGGTTCTGCTCTTCTCGGTCGGCCAGGGCGCTGCCGACGGCCCTGAAGAGACGCCGATCTCGATCTTCAACCCCTCGTATCTCATCCTCGCGGCAGGAATCTTCAACGCGTTCATCGCGGGAGACCTCTTCAACCTCTACGTCGGCTTCGAGATTCTGCTCGTGGCATCCTATGTGCTGATCACGCTCGGCAGCACCGAGTCGCGCATCCGGGCGGGATCGGTCTACATCGTCGTTTCGCTTGTCTCGTCGATTCTGTTCCTCACCGCGATCGCTATGATCTATGGTGCGGTCGGCACCGTGAACATGGTCCAGGTCGCCGAGCGCGTGGCCGAACTGCCGCAGGATACGCAGCTCGTTCTGCACCTGCTGCTCGTGATCGCCTTCGGCATCAAGGCGGCGATCTTCCCGGTGTCGTTCTGGCTGCCCGACTCTTATCCGACAGCACCAGCGCCGGTCACAGCGGTGTTCGCGGGCTTGCTGACCAAAGTCGGCGTCTATGCCCTCATCCGTACCGAGACGATGCTCTTCGCCTCGAACAACATCAACGACCTCTTGTTGATCGTCGCCCTGGCCACGATGATCGTGGGTGTTCTGGGTGCGGTCGCGCAAGCCGAGCTCAAACGCATCCTCTCGTTCACTCTGGTCAGCCATGTCGGCTATATGATCTTCGGGCTGGCGATCGCGACATCGCAGGCGCTCGGGGCGACGGTGTACTACATCATCCACCACATCATCGTGCAGACGACCCTCTTCCTCGCGGTGGGTCTCATCGAGCGTCGTGCGGGCAGTACCTCGATTCTTCGTGTCAAGGGATTGATGAAGATCGCGCCGATACTGGCCGTGCTCTACTTCGTGCCCGCGATCAACCTGGGTGGCCTCCCGCCCCTCTCGGGCTTCATCGGCAAGGTCGCGCTCTTCGAAGCCGCCGCCGAGGTCGGCACCCCGATCATGTTCGTGCTCATCATCGGCGGCATCGTGACCTCGCTTCTGACGCTCTACGCCCTGATGCGCGCGTGGAACCTGTCGTTCTGGCGCGAGGAGGAGGACTCGAGCGAGACCGAGGCGCGAATCGCACACCTCGAGGGTGCGCCGGCGGCTGAGGAGCAGGTAGCGCGCCGCGTCATCCCGAGGATCATGACGCTCGCCACGGGCGGCATGGTCGCTGTCACCCTCACGCTGACCGTCTTCGCCGGGCCGATCTATGCGCTGTGCGCCAATATCGGCGAGTCGCTTATGCAGCCGATCACGCTCGTGGAGATCGAAGAGGAGGTCGATTGATGGCACCTGACGCGCGCCACGGCTTTTGGCCCGATCTACGGGCGCAGCTTCCTTTCCTCGTGTGGTTGGTTGCGCTCTGGATGCTGCTGTGGGGCCAGTTCACCCCGCTCGCCTTCGTCACGGGGCTCATCGTCGCGGTGTTCGTCACGCGCGTCTTCCGCTTGCCGACGGTGTCGCTCGGAGAGCGGTTGAACCTTTGGTACACCCTGGTCTTCATCGTGCGATTCCTCTTCGCCGTCGCGCAGGGCTCGATCCTTGTCACCGTGCAGGTGTGGAACTTCCGTCGACAGCCGGGGGCGGCGATCATCGCCGTGCCGCTGCGCTACGCGGATGACCTGGTAATGACGCACGTCGCCATCACCGCCTCGCTCATTCCGGGCGCGCTCGTCGTTGACGCAGACCGCGTGCGCGGCATTCTCTATCTGCACGTTATCGGCACCGACAGCACAGAAGACATCGAGCGGATGCTGGCCGACGTGCTGCAGTGGGAACGCCGCATCGTGCGCGCGGTCGGGTCACGCAGCCAATATCGCGCGCTGCGCGCCGACGAGCGCGCCGAACGCGAGGCGGGCAAGAACGCGAAGCGGGGGGTGCCCAGGTGAACACACTGCTTCTGATCATTCAGTTCGTCTTCGGTATCGCGGCGATCCTCACTATCGTGCGCATCGTGCGCGGCCCCTCGATTCTTGACCGCGCCGTCGCCTCTGACGTGCTGCTCACCGAAGTTCTCTGCGTGCTCGGCGCCGAGATGGCGATCAACGGACACACCCGCAACGTGCCCGTCATGCTCATCATCGCCGCCGTGGGTGTCTTCGGCTCGATCTCGGTCGCGCGCTTCGTCGCCAGAAGGGACAACGCCCCCTCATGAACATTCTCGGCTGGGAGATCCCCGACTTCGCGATCGACATCACGATCTACGCGCTCGTGCTCGCCGGTGCCTTCCTATGCCTATCGGCGGCGGTGGGTCTGCTGCATTTCAGGGATGTGCCGGGGCGCTTGCACGCGGCGACCAAGCCGCAGGTCTTTGGTCTTGTTCTGATCTGCGCGGCGGTGGCGTTGTCGGTGCGCGAATGGCAGGGGATCCTTCTCGGCCTGGTGCTGGTCACCCCCGTGATTCTCATGCAGTTCGCTACCGCACCGCTTTCGGCGCACATGGTCGGACGTCAGGCCTACCGCAACGGCAGCATCGACGCGGCCCACCTCATCCAAGACGATCTGGCCGACTCCAAGAAGACCCCGCCCGCTAGGACTCAGCCCGCCGCGGGCGGGGTCTTCTTGGAGTCGGCCAG
>CAZHIU010000034.1:0-17244 GCA_964532555.1 uncultured Microbacterium sp. | reverse complement strand
CAGAGGCTGACAGTGTGCGCCACCGCGGGCAGAGCGGCTAGGCTCACTGTGGTCGTCAAGGCCGAAGGGAAAGGGATTCATGATGGCGCGCAGCGGCTCAAAGAGCGCATCGAACAAGGCTCGCACCGAGCAGGAACGTGCTCGCGTGTACCAGGCGCGCGCCGAATGGCACCAGAGCCGGATCGAGCGCCGCACAAGAGACAACGTGATCGCCGGTGTTGCCGGTGGGCTTCTGGTTCTGATGACCATCGCGAGCCAGTCGGTGCACGCGATCGTGCTCGACAACACGCCCGCACCCACGCCCAGCACCACGATCACACCGGCGCCGACCCAGAGCGTAACCCCCTCCCCCGAGCCGAGCAGCTCCACCGATCCCGAAGAGACACCCGAACCGAGCCCGGAACCCAGCGAAAGCGCAGACTCCTGAACTCCGCGCGGGCACGCCGCAGGCGCTAGGCTGGGCTTCGTCCTTACCACCCTCACGCGAACGCGCCTATTCGCGCAAGGAGCACACCGTGTCTGCCGAGTTGCCCACGAAGCCCACCCCTCCCGTTCCTGCCCCACCGCGCACGCCATTGCAGCCGGCAGGCTCTGCCAATGTCGTACCCGTCGCGGCAGAAGACTCCGCACGTTGGGGGCGCGTCGGCGAGGATGGCACCGTCGAGGTGCAAGAAGCCGATCAATGGCGTGTTGTCGGCCAGTATCCCGACGGAACGCACGAAGAAGCTCTGGCCTATTTCGTGCGCAAGTTCGACGACCTCGCTTTTCGCATCTCGACGCTCGAACAGCGCCATCAGGCCGGTGGGGCAAGCGCGGCGCAGCTCATGGGGCAGGCATCCCGTCTCATCGAAGAGACGAGCCAGGCCGCAGTCGTGGGCGATCTCGCCTCGCTGCACACACGGCTGAGCGCCCTGACCGCGCAACTCGCCGAGGCCGGGGAACGCGAGGCACAGCAGGCCAAAGAGGCGCTCGAAGCGGCGATCGTCGAAAGGACCGCGCTCGTCGAGCGTATTGAAGCACTCGCCGCGCAGGATCTGAGCAAGGTGCACTGGAAGCAGCTCACCGGCGAGGTCACCACGCTCTTTGACACATGGCAGGATCAGCAGCGCAGCGGCCCCCGCCTGCCGAAGAACACCTCACAGGCGCTCTGGAAGCGATTTCGGGATGCCCGCGCCACCATCGACAAGCAGCGTCGCTCCTTCTACTCCGAGCTCGATGAGGTGCACAAGAGTGCCCGTGACCGCAAGACACGCATCATCGAGAGAGCAGAAGCGCTCACCGCGAAGGGTGCAGACGGCATCCCGAGCTATCGCGAACTCCTCGAAGAATGGAAGAAGGCAGGTCGCGCCGGGCGCAAGGTCGACGACGCCCTCTGGGCGCGTCTGAAGACGGTCGGCGATGCGCTCTACGCCGCGCGCGCAGAGCAGTCCGCGAGCGAAGAGGCAGAGTCGGCACCGAAGATCGCCGCCCGTGAAGCCTTGCTCGAGGAGGCCGCTGCCATCGCTGATATCAGCAACGTCAAGCAGGCACGAGCAACACTGTCGAAGATTCAGCGCCGTTGGGACGAGCTCGGTCGCGTTTTTCCCCGCGACAAGGAGCGCGCTCTGGACGACAGATTGCGCGCGATCGAACAGGCGCTCAAAGCGCGTGAAGAAGTGGACTGGAAGCGCAACAACCCCGAGACCAAGGCACGCGCGGGCACAATGGCGCGGCAACTCGAAGAAGCGATCGAGAAGCTTGAGGCAGAACTCGATGCGGCGAAGAAGGCGGGCGATCAGAAGGCTGTCGCTGCCGCAGAGGAAGCCCTGGAGGCGCGTCGTTCCTGGCTGAGCGCGCTCAACGCCTGAGTTCTCCACAATCTGACGGATTGCGCCGCACCCCGTGCGGTGATCGGGCACACTGAGTGGCTATGCACCAGGCGCTGCTCTACCTCCCCTCCGAGAAGCTCTCCCTCGCCGAGCTCACGGCCGCGCGCATAGACGGTCACCTCGTCGAGCTGGGCGAAGGGTTTCTGCCCGCCGACGCGATCGAGACGCCCGCGGCCCGTGCGGCCAGCATCGCGCACCTCATGCCGCGCGGCACCGCCGCGATGGGTCCGAGCGCCGCGTGGGTGCATGGGTGCAGCTACGCTCCGCCGCCGCGTCACCATATCCTGCGTGCCTCCGCCACCAGGGTGCGCGCCCCTGCCAACACTCGCGTGCATCTACACGAGATGGCTGCTCCCCCAGGCGATCTGATGCGCGTGGGACCGATCCGTGCGACAACGCCGCTGCGAACGCTGTGCGATCTCGTGCGGCTCGGCTGGCAGCATCCCGAGTTCGTCTCGTGGGCCTGCCGCGTGGCAGCAGCCGATCCGACGCTCGTCGCTCCTGCCCTTGCCGTCGTGACCGCGTGGACACGCACCCCCGGCAAGAATCAGGCTATGGAGCTTCTCCGATCCCTTGGCCCCGCTCCGGCAGCAGGGTCAGGATGATGTCACGCGATTGACCTCGTATACGGCGTCGATGCGACGCACCGCGTTCAGAATGCGATCCAGATGCACCGCGTCACCCATCTCGAAAACGAAACGGCTGATCGCCAGGCGGTCTTTCGAGGTCGAAACGCTCGCGGTCAGGATGTTCACGTGATGATCGCTCAGAACACGCGTGATGTCCGAGAGCAGTCCCGCCCGGTCAAGCGCTTCGACCTGGATCTGCACGCGGAACACCGCGGTGGACGTCTGTGCCCACTCGACCTCGATCAAACGCTCCGCACCCTCGCCAAGCGAAAGGATGTTGGAGCAGTCGGCCCGGTGCACCGACACTCCGCTGCCGCGCGTGATGAATCCGATGATCTCGTCGCCGGGCACGGGTGTGCAGCACTTCGCGAGCTTCACGAGGATATCCGCATCCCCGCGCACGAGCACCCCCGAGTCCCCCGTGCGTGTGGCACGCGAGGTGCCGAGCACGGGGATGTCGATCGGACCCGTGCTCGTCTCCTCCACGCCGAGGAGGGCGGTCACCTTCTCGATCACGGCATTGGGCGAGATGTGCCCTTCGCCCACCGCCGCATAGAGGGCTGCGACATCCTCATAGCCCTGCTGTTGCGCGAACTCCGCGAAGGTGTCCTGCCGCATAAGGCGCTGTAGCGGCAGGTTCTGGCGTCTCATCGCGCGGGCGATCGACTCCTTGCCCTGCTCGATCGCTTCTTCTCGTCGTTCTTTGGTGAACCAGCCACGGATCTTGTTGCGCGCCCGGGTCGACTGCACGAAGCTCAGCCAGTCTTGGCTGGGGCCGGCATCCGGGTTCTTCGAGGTGAACACTTCGACGACATCGCCGCTGTGGAGCGTCGTGCCGAGGGGAACAAGACGCCCGTTGACCTTCGCCCCCATCGTGCGGTGTCCGATTTCGGTGTGCACAGCGTAGGCGAAGTCGACCGTGGTCGCACCCGTGGTAAGACCGATCACGCGGCCCTTGGGCGTGAACACATAGACCTCTTTGGCGCCGATCTCGAAGCGCAGCGAGTCGAGGAACTCCCCCGGATCGGCCGTTTCAGCCTGCCAATCCGAAATGTGGGCGAGCCACGCCATATCGTTGTCATTCGCGCGCGCGTCGACCTTACCTCCGGCAACGCGCTCTTTGTACATCCAATGCGCGGCAACGCCGTACTCGGCCTGCTGGTGCATCTCGTGCGTGCGAATCTGAATCTCGACGGTGCGCCCGTCGGGACCGATGACTGTCGTGTGCAAAGAACGGTAGAGGTTGAACTTCGGGGTGGCGATGTAATCCTTGAAGCGCCCGGGAAGGGGCGTCCACCGTGCGTGGATGGCACCGAGCACCGCATAGCAATCGCGCACCGAGTTCACCAGCACCCGGATACCGATCAGATCGTAGATGTCGTTGAACTCACGACCCCGCAGCACCATTTTCTGGTACACGGAGTAGAGCTGTTTGGGGCGCCCGGCGACATCCCCGCGCACACGCAGGCCTTGAAGATCCTCGTTGATCTCGGTGATGACCCGTTTCACATACTGCGTTCTTTGCGGTGTGCGCTGGGCGATAAGGCTCTCGATCTCTGCGTAGAGCTTCGGATGCATAACCGCGAAAGAGAGGTCTTCCAGTTCCGACTTGATCGTCTGGATTCCCAGGCGGTGCGCGAGGGGCGCGTAGATCTCGAGAGTCTCTTTAGCCTTTTTCGTGGCCTTCTCGGGATCGACGAAACCCCAGGTGCGCGCGTTGTGCAAACGGTCAGCCAGTTTGATCAGCAGCACCCGGATGTCTTTCGACATTGCCACGATCATCTTGCGCACCGTCTCTGCCTGCGCACTCTCGCCGTACTTCACCTTGTCGAGCTTGGTCACACCATCGACCAGCATCGCGACTTCGTCACCGAACTCCGCGGTCAACTCGGTCAACGCGTAGCCGGTGTCCTCCACGGTGTCGTGCAGGAGCGCCGCCGCGATGGCGCGCGGCCCGAGCCCGAGTTCGGCGAGGATTTGCGCCACCGCCATCGGATGGGTGATGTAGGGCTCGCCGCTCTGACGCCGCTGCCCCTCGTGCTTCTCGCTCGCGACCGCATAGGCGCGTTCGATGACGGACAGATCGCCCTTGGGGTGGTTGACCCGCACCGTGCGCACGAGGTTGTCGAGATCGTGGATGCGCGGCGAACGCGAGAAGATGCGGGGCACAAGACGGCGCAGACTCGAACCCTGAGTCGGTGCATCCACCATCGCTATCCTCCTTGCGCTCGCTATCCTACGCGTCGCGCGAAGGCACGCTTACGGCAAAACTCAGGCGTTGACCGCGGTGCGCTGACGAAGCTCGCGTACGCGGGCATCGTTCGCGACGATCTCCGGCTCGGATTCGCGGAACAGGGAGTACAGCGGGGCAGCCACGAAGATGGTCGAGTATGTCGCCACGATGATTCCGACGAAGATCGACAGTGAGATGTCGGTCAGCGTCTCGGCCCCCAACCAGAAGGCGCCGATGAAGAGGATCGCGCCGACGGGCAGTGCCGCCACGATCGACGTGTTTATCGAACGCACGAGAGTCTGGTTGACAGCGAGGTTGACCGACTCGCCGAAGAGGCGCGCCGATTTCACGCCGTCGTCGGCCGTGTTTTCTCGAATCTTGTCAAAGACCACCGCCGTATCGTAAAGCGAGTACGCGAGGATCGTGAGGAAGCCGATGACCGCCGCGGGCGAGATCTGGAATCCCGCCAGCGCGTAGATGCCGATGGTGATCACCAGCACATCGAGCAGACCGATGATCGCGGCGACCGACATCTTCCAGGTACGGAAGTAGATCGCCAGAATGATGAAGGTCAGTGCGAGAAAGATCGATAGACCCCACAGCGATTGGCGCGTCACATCCTGGCCCCACGCCGGGCCGATGAAGGTCGAGGCGATCTCTTCGATCGGCACGTTGTAGGCCTCGGCGAGGGCCGTGGCCACCGCGTGCGTTTCGGACTGCGTCATCTGCGAGGTCTGCACGCGCACGTCTTGCTCGCCGACGACGACGACCTTCGTGGTCGCATCGGGAACGATCGAACGCACCGCCTCGGTGGCCTTCAACTGGTCGGTACTGGCCGGCGCGTGCACGGTGAACTGCGAGCCACCGGTGAACTCGATCGAGAACTGGAACGGCCTGATGACCGGCACCAGCACCGAACCCACAACGAGCGCGATGGCGATGATGAACCACAGACGTCGCTTCGCGACGAAAGGAAAAGAGAGCTTTCCGGTATAGAGATTGTTACCGAACTCGTTCCAACTCCAGGCCATCAGGCACTCCCATCTTTCCCGGATGTCGCACCCTCACCCGCGGCCAGCGCCTCGGCACGTTTGCGTTCGGCAATCGTCTGACGCTTCTCTGCCTCGCGTCGCGAACGGGCGGCTTTGGCCGCCTTGCCCTCGCTCCCGGTTTGCACCGAGCGGTACTCGGTGCGGGTGTGGTACACGGCACCGAGAGCCGCCGGATCCATGCCCGAGAGCGGATGCCCCTGCCCGAAGAAGCGCGTGCGCGCAAGAATCTGCATCACCGGATGGGTGAAGATCACGAAGATGAACACGTCGAGAATCGTCGTCAGACCGAGGGTGAACGCGAAACCTTTCACCGTGGAGTCAGCCAGGATGTAGAGCACCACGGCGGCCAGGATGTTGATCGACTTCGAGATGTAGATCGTTCGCTTTGCGCGCGCCCAGCCGTCTTCGACCGCGTTGATGATCGTCTTGCCATCACGCAACTCGTCACGTATTCGTTCGAAATACACGATGAAGGAGTCAGCACAGAATCCGATCGCCACGATCAGACCCGCCACACCGGCGAGCGAAAGCCGGAAGCCTATACGCCAGGCAAGAATCGCGATCAGGATGTAGGTCAGCACCGCCATAACGGCGAGCGAGGCGATGATCACCATGCCCAGAGCACGGTAGCTCAGCAGCGAGTAGAGTGCGACGAGCACAAGTCCGATGAGGCCCGCGATGAGACCGATCTGAAGCTGCTGCGAACCGAGGGTCGCCGAGATCGCCAGGGTGCTCTCCACCGTGAAGCTCAGCGGCAAGGCGCCATAGCGCAACTGATCCGCGAGCAACTGCGCGCTCTCTTGGGTGAAGCTGCCGGAGATGCTCGGGTTACCCGTGAGGATCACCGCTTGCATCCGAGGGGCGGAGATCACATAGCCGTCGAGCACAAAGGCGAACTGGTCTCGCGGCGAGGCGCGCGGCCCCAACTCGACGTAGAGACGCTGGCTGACCACACCGAACTTCTCACGCCCCTCGTCGTCGAAGGTGAGGTTCACCATCCACTGACCGTTGCGTGGGTCACGACCGGCCACCGCGTCGTCGATCATCGAACCGTCGAGCTCTTCCGGCCCCAGAATGTACTTGATTCCATAGACATCACAGGTGATGAGCGGTTCATCAGCCGGTGCGACGCCGGGGTTATTCGTCGGGTCGAAGCAGCTATAGGCCAGGAACTCCGCTTCGAGCCTCTCGGTGATCCAGTTCAGATCGCTGCCGTTGCTCGGCTCGGGCGAGGGAACGGCGTTGAGAGTGGGGGCAGGGCTGGGGAAGGCGGTCGGAAGGCCATCCTCACCGATGTACTCACCGCTGGCCGCAGAAGCGGCGATCACGGCACGCAGGCCCATCTGAGCGCTGGCTTCGATGCGCGCACGCTGATCTGCATCGGCGACGCCGGGGATCTGCACAACGATGCGCCGCCCGCCCTCGGTGGTCACATCGGGCTCAGAGACGCCCGCGGCATCCACCCGCTGACGGATGATCTGCACCGCTTGTTCCAGCTGCTCAGGCGTGGGGTCTTGCCCGTCGGGAGTCACCGCACTCAAGACGATCTGTGTGCCGCCCTGCAGGTCAAGGGCAAGCTCTGGTGCCCAGGAACTCTGCTGGAACACGTGTACGCCGAGCGCATTGATGCCGAAGAGAGAAGCGGTCACCAGCAGAAGGCCGAGAAGAACTCGCCAGGCATGCTGAACAGGTGTTTTCGAAGCCACGAAGGTCTATTTCTGGATCGGGGGCGATAGCGGGCTTATGAGTTGTCTTCGGTGTCGCGCTTCAAGCGGGCGCGCGTCTCGTCGGCCGTCTCGACCCGGGCCGCGTCGAGCTCGGCTGCCTGGTCGTCGAGTTCTTCGACCGGTTCGACGATGCGCAAGACCGCTTGGCTGTGCACCTCGACGACAACTCCGGGGGCCAGCTCAACGAGGGCGGGTGCATCCAGGTTCTCGTGGTCATAGGAGACGACGGTGCCATAGAGGCCGCCCTGCAACAGAACCTTGGCGCCAGGAACGGTGCCCATGCGCTTTGCTTCTTGGTCTTCGCGCATCTGCTTGGCGCGACGGCGCGAGTTGAACACCATGAACACCAGAAGGAGGCCAAGAGCGGCAAAGAGTACTGTTTCCATGAGCAGGCATAAGCCTTTCGAGTGAGAGCTAGTTCAGGCGAGACGAAGCCTTCAGCGATTATAGGTCATCTAAGGGCAGACCCTGGTGCGGTGCCGTGACACCCAGGTGTGCGTAGGCCGCGGCGGTAGCGATCCTTCCGCGCGGCGTGCGCCCGAGAAAGCCGATGCGCACGAGATACGGTTCGACCACGCTCTCGACCGTTTCGGCCTCTTCGCCCACGGCGCCGGCGAGCGTACTGAGTCCCACCGGTCCTCCGCGGAAGGTGTGCACGAGGGCGTCGAGAACGCCGCGATCGAGCCGGTCAAGGCCGATTCCGTCGACGTCGTAGAGCTCAAGAGCGGCGCGCACCTCATCGATGCCCGCCGTGGCGGCGCCCCGGTGCACGAAGGCGTAGTCGCGCACGCGGCGGAGCAGACGGTTCGCGATGCGAGGGGTGCCCCGAGAGCGTCCGGCGATTTCTGCGCGGGCGTCACGCGGGATGTCAATCCCGAGCACCGACGCGGATCGCGCAACGACCTGCTCCAACTCGTCCACCCCGTAATACTCGAGGTGAGCGGTGAAGCCGAAGCGGTCGCGCAGGGGGTTCGGCAACAGGCCCGAGCGCGTCGTTGCCCCGAGAAGCGTAAAAGGTGCAAGGTCAAGCGGGATGCTGGTGGCCCCCGCGCCCTTACCGACCATGATGTCGATGCGGAAGTCTTCCATGGCGAGGTAGAGCATCTCTTCGGCCGAGCGCGCCATCCGGTGGATCTCGTCGATGAAGAGCACCTCACCCGGCGTCAGACTCGACAGCAGAGCTGCGATGTCCCCCGCGTGCTGGATGGCAGGGCCGCTGGAGAGTCGTAACGGGCGGTTGCTTTCGGCGGCGACGATCATCGCGAGGGTGGTTTTGCCGAGCCCCGGGGGGCCGGAAAGCAAGATGTGGTCTGCGGTGCGCTCCTGCATCCGCGCCGCATCCAGCAGCAGTTGCAACTGCGCCCGCACCTTGTGCTGGCCGACGAACTCCGCAAGCGTCGCGGGGCGAAGAGCGCCCTCTACGGCGAGCTCTGCCTCGTCCAGCGGTTCTGCCGCGTCGAAGAAATCAGCCACGCGATACTCCCGCCTGTGCGGGGCCGAGCGTGGCGAGCGTGCGACGCAGAAGTGCCGCCGCCGAGGAACGCTCGGTGTCGTTTGCCGATTCCACCGTGCGTTCGGCAGCCTCGGCGGCGATGCGCTCGGGCCACCCCAGCCCGACAAGGGCGGCCACGACCTGTTCGATGATCGCGGGCGAGGCGCCGGATGCGGCATCCTGTCGTGTCGGCGCGCTGAGCTTGCCCGCGAGCTGCATCACGATGAGTTTCGCGGTCTTGGGGCCGATGCCCGAGACGCGGCGGAAAGGCGCGTCATCCTCCCCCGCAACCGCCGTCGCGATCTGCTCGACGCTGAGGTGCCCGATCACACCCAGGGCCGACTTAGGCCCCACGCCGGTGACGGTGAGCAGTTGCGCGAACACCTCTAACTGCTCGGTGTCCGAGAACCCATAGAGCGAGAGAGCGTCTTCGCGCACGACGAGTTGCGTGTGCAGACGGATCGTCTCGCCGATGCGCGCACCGTGCGCGAGTTCTCCCGACACCGCCACGGCAAAGCCGACGCCGCCGACCTCGACGACGAGGCTGTCGGCGCTTCGCGCGAGCACGACGCCGTGCAGGGAGGAGATCATGTCACGAGCCTACGGCGTGCGGTCGTAGTTATGTTCGAGCGACACGCTCGGCCTCTGCCCACGCGCGCTGCGCGGGGGTGAGCTTCTGCGCCGCGGCGGGGGTGGCCGCATCCCGACGCCAGGCGTGGCACAGCGCGATCGCCAGGGCGTCGGCGGCATCCGCGGGCTGCGGTGGCTCGTCGAGCCGCAGAATCCTTGCGATCATCGCCTGCACTTGGCGTTTGTCGGCAGAGCCGTAGCCTGTCACCGCCGCCTTGACCTCACTCGGGGTGTGTGTGGCCGTCGCCAGCCCCGCCTCGGCGGCCAGCATCAGTGCGACGCCGCCGGCCTGAGCGGTGCCCATCACGGTCTGCGTGTTGTGCTGTGCGAAGACGCGCTCGACCGCGACAACGTGCGGCGCGAAGCCTTCGATCGCCGCGCGGATGCCCGCCGCGACCTGGGCGAGCCGTTCGGCAACGGGAGTCTCTTTGGCGGTGCGCACAACCCCGACGTGAACCAGATGCGCCCGCCGGGTGGCATCCACATCCACGATGCCGAGCCCGCAGCGCGTCAAGCCGGGGTCGATCCCGAGTACGCGCAGAGTCGTGGCGGCCACCCTCTCAGGCTAAGCGCATCACTCCTCGTTCGCGAGTTCCGCCTGCACCTCGGCGCTCAGATCGAAGTTGCTGTACACGCTCTGCACATCGTCGCTGTCTTCGAGAGCGTCGATCAGGCGGAACACCTTGCGAGCGGTGTCGGCGTCGATCTCGACCTTCAGGTTCGGAACGAACTCGACATCGGCCGATTCGTAGTCGATATTCGCCGCCTGCAACGCGGAGCGCACGGTGACGAGATCGGATGCCTCGGTGATGATCTCAAAGCCCTGCGCGTGCGGTTCGATCTCTTCGGCACCCGCTTCGAGCACTGCTTCCATCACGGCATCCTCGCTCGTGCCCTCGGCGTCGACGACGATCACGCCCTTGCGGCTGAAGTTGTAGGCAACGCTTCCCGGGTCGGCAAGCGAGCCGCCGTTGCGGTTGAGCGCGGTGCGCACCTCGGCGGCCGCGCGGTTCTTGTTGTCGGTGAGGCACTCGATCATCAATGCGACACCGTTGGGGCCGTAGCCCTCGTACATGATCGTCTGGTAGTCGACAGCCTCACCCGAAATGCCTGCACCGCGCTTGATGGCGCGATCGATGTTGTCGTTGGGAACAGAGGTCTTCTTCGCCTTCTGCACAGCGTCGTAAAGAGTCGGGTTTCCGGCGAGGTCTGCGCCTCCGATCTTGGCCGCGACTTCGATGTTCTTGATGAGCTTCGCGAACGACTTGGCCCGACGCGAGTCGATGACGGCCTTCTTGTGCTTGGTCGTTGCCCATTTGGAGTGGCCGGACATGTCTCTCCGCTCGTCATTCGAAGCCCGATTTCTGGGCGTCGTCCATTCTAACGGGCAGCGCACGCTCGCACTTTGTCGAGAAAGCGCTCGTGAAAACGTCGTTCACCGTTCATCTCGGGATGAAAGGAGGTGCCCATGAGTGCGCCCTGCTCGACCGCAACGACCCCGCCCCCTGGGAGCGTGGCGAGCACCGTCACCTCAGGGCCATGTGTCTCCACCAGGGGCGCGCGAATGAATGTCGCCTGCACCGGTGGCTCTCCCCACTCGGGGATGCGGAGACTCGTTTCGAAGGACTCCGCCTGCCGCCCGAAGGCATTACGGCGCACGGCGACATCCAGACCCCCGAAAGACTCTTGCCCTTCGATCGCATCCAGAACGGTGTCGGCGAGCAGGATGAGGCCGGCACAGGTGCCGTAGACCGGCATCCCCTCGGCGATCGCACGTCGGATCGGCGCCTGCAGCTCGAAGGCACGCGCGAGCTTGTCGATGACGCTCGACTCGCCCCCCGGGATCACGAGCCCGGCTACGCGCTCAAGATCAGACGGCGTGCGCACCCGCACGACCTCTGCACCGAGCGCGAGAAGCATCGCCTCATGCTCGCGCACATCGCCTTGAAGGGCGAGAACGCCTACCGGCGGCAGCTCACCAGCCACGTTCGGCAAGGCGGTGCGGTGCGGGAAGGTCTGACACATTGATGCCCACCATCGCCTCGCCGAGCCCCCGCGAGACGTCGGCGATGACCTTCGCGTCTTCGTAGGCGGTTGTCGCCTTCACGATCGCCGCCGCGCGTTCTGCAGGATTGCCCGACTTGAAAATGCCCGAGCCCACGAAGACCCCGTCAGCGCCGAGCTGCATCATCATCGCGGCATCCGCCGGGGTTGCGACACCACCGGCGACGAAAAGCACAACGGGGAGCTTTCCGGTCTCGGCGACCTCTGCCACCAGCTCATAGGGCGCCTGTAGTTCCTTGGCGGCGACGTAGAGTTCGTCTTTGCTCTTGGCGCGCAGATTCGCGATCTCGGCGTTGATCGTGCGGATGTGCTTGGTCGCTTCCGACACGTCGCCGGTACCTGCCTCACCCTTGGAGCGAATCATCGCCGCGCCCTCGGTGATTCGACGCAGGGCTTCGCCGAGGTTGGTCGCACCGCAGACGAAGGGAACGGTGAAGTCCCACTTGTCGATGTGGTTGACGTAGTCGGCGGGTGAGAGCACCTCAGACTCGTCGATGTAGTCGACGCCCAGCTCCTGCAGCACCTGCGCCTCGACGAAGTGCCCGATACGAGCCTTCGCCATGACGGGGATCGACACCGCCGAAATGATCCCGTCGATGAGATCCGGATCGCTCATGCGCGCCACACCGCCCTGCGAGCGAATGTCGGCGGGTACGCGCTCCAGCGCCATCACCGCAACCGCACCCGCATCCTCTGCGATCTTCGCCTGTTCCGCGGTCACGACGTCCATGATGACGCCGCCTTTGAGCATTTCAGCCAGTCCGCGCTTGACGCGACTGGAGCCCTTCTGGTTCTGGGGGGTTTCGGCCATGCGCCCAGTCTATTCTTCGCGGCACCCCCAGGCATCCACGCCGTGATCGACAGGGCGCGGTGTGCATCCCGTTGAGGCGTTGGAGTTCTCCGCGCATCCGCGTACGCGGTGCGCGGGGCAGCGCGTTCGCCGAGTGCGAGGTTAGTCGGGCCAGGCGTTCGCGATTGTGTCTCGCACTTCGCCGAGCAACTGGGGCAGGGCCTTGGTCTTTGCGATGATCGGGAAGAAGTTGGCATCCGCAGACCAGCGCGGCACGATGTGCTGGTGCAGGTGTTCCTCGACGCCCGCCCCGGCCACACGCCCCTGATTCATGCCGATATTGAAGCCATCGCAGCGCGAGACCGCGCGCAGCACTCGCATCCCAGTCTGGGTCAGGGATGCGATCTCGGCGATCTCTTGCGGTGTCGCCTCGTCATAGCCACCGACATGCCGGTAGGGGCATACGAGAAGGTGCCCGGAGTTGTAAGGAAAGAGGTTCAGCACGACGTAGGCGTGGGTGCCGCGCGCCACGACAAGGCTTTCGGCGTCATCCATCCCCGGCGCGGCGCAGAAGGGGCACGCCGCACGCAAAGGTTCGGGACCGGCGGCGATGTAGGCCATGCGGTGCGGCGTCCACAGTCGTTGGAACTCATCAGGAACCCCGGCGAGGTGCTCCGCGCTCAGCGGGGTGCCCTCACTTTCCGGCTCAGAACGCTCGCTCAAAGGCCGAGACCTCTCATGCCATGTCCTCGGCCGTGTTCACCAGCATCTTGTTCTCGATCGCCGCGAGGACCTTCGCAATCGCCTCGTCTACCGGCACACCGTTGCGCTGCGAGCCGTCGCGGAAGCGGAACGACACGGTGCCCGCATCCCGGTCGGTCTCGCCGGCGATGATCTGCAACGGCACCTTCTGGGTCGTGTGGGTGCGAATCTTCTTCTGCATCCGATCATCGGATCGGTCGACCTCAGCGCGCACCCCTGCGGTGCGCAGCCGCGCGATCACCTCGTCGAGATAGGGCGCGTACTCCTCGGCGACCGGGATGCCGACAGCTTGCACGGGCGCGAGCCAGACCGGGAAGGCCCCGGCGTAGTGCTCCAGCAGGATGGCGAAGAAGCGTTCGATAGAGCCGAACAGGGCGCGGTGGATCATCACCGGTCGGTGCTTCTCGCCATCTGAACCGGTGTATTCCAGACCGAATCGTTCGGGCAAGTTGGGGTCGACCTGCACGGTGGAAAGCTGCCACACTCGACCTATGGCATCGGTGGTCTTGAGATCGATCTTCGGCCCGTAGAACGCTGCTTCACCGGGCACCTCGGTGAGCTTCAGCCCGCTCGCCTGCGCAACGGTGCGAAGCGCGTTTGTGGAGTAGTCCCAGAACTCGTCTGAACCGATCCACTTCTCTTTCTCCTCGTCGCGCATCGACAGTTCCAACTCGAAGTCGTCAAGGCCGAAGTCCCGCAGCATAGAGACGACGAACTCGATAACCTTTGCGACTTCTTCCTCTAGCTGTTCTGGCGTGACGAACAGGTGCGAGTCATCCTGAGTGAATCCGCGCACGCGGGTAAGCCCGTGGAGGGCGCCGGACAGTTCATAGCGGTAGACCGTGCCGTTCTCTGCGAACCGCAGCGGCAGATCGCGATAGCTGCGCGCACGCTCTTTGTAGATCAGGATGTGCATAGGACAGTTCATGGGCTTGAGGTAGTAGTCCACGCCCTGCTTCGTCACCGCGCCATTCGCATCGCGCTCCTCGTCCATCCGAATCGGAGGGAACATGCCGTCCTTATAGGTGACGAGGTGGTTCGAAGTGAGAAAGAGATCATCTTTCGAAATATGCGGTGTGTACACGTAGTTGTAGCCGGCATCGATGTGCCGCCGCCGTGCGTGCTGCTCCATCTCGCCGCGCACGATGCCGCCACGCGGGTGCCATACCGAAAGACCCGAACCGATTTCCTCGGGAAAGCTGAACAGATCAAGTTCTGCGCCGAGCTTGCGGTGGTCACGCTTGGCGGCTTCCTCCAGGCGCTCCTGGTGGGCACGCAGCGCGTCTTTCGTCGGCCAGGCGGTGCCGTAGATGCGCTGCAACTGGGGATTCTTCTCGCTCCCCCGCCAATAGGCGCCAGCGATCCGGGTGAGGTCCCAACCGTTGCCAACCATCCGGGTGCCGGGCACATGTGGGCCGCGGCAGAGGTCTTTCCACGCGGTCTCACCGTCGCGGGTGACGTTGTCGTAGATGGTGAGCTCACCGGTGCCGATCTCGACCGAAGCACCATCGGCGGCATCCGATGCTGCACCTTTGAGTCCGATGAGCTCGAGTTTGAAGGGTTCGTGAGCAAGTTCCGCGCGTGCTTCTTCGTCGGTCACGACGCGGCGCACGAAGCGCTGGTTGTCGCGGACGATCCGCTCCATCTCCTTCTTGATCGCTTTCAGATCTTCGGGCGTGAACGGCTCATCGACGCCGAAGTCGTAGTAGAAGCCGTCGGTGATGGGCGGCCCGATGCCGAGGCTCGCGTGCGGCCGAATGCGTTGAACCGCCTGCGCGAGCACGTGGGCGGTGGAGTGACGCAGAATGTCCAGGCCATCGGGGCTCTCGATGGTGACCGCCTCGACCACATCGGTTTCGGTGACCCTTGTTGCCAGATCCCTCAACTCGCCGTTGACGCGCATCGCGACAACGGCACGATCCGGAAACAGGGCGAAGCCGTCACGCGGCGAGGGGGCGTTGTCAGACAAGAGTGCTCTCCTGGGGTCGGCTTCGATTCTATCGCCGCCCTGCGCCCTGCCCCGTCGAGCGCCGCGATAGAAGCTTCCCCCAGGCACCCGGATGAACGAACGCCCCCGATCTCTCGGGGGTTTCTTGTGGGCGATACTGGGATCGAACCAGTGACCTCTTCCGTGTCAGGGCCTTCGGGTTGCTGACTCCCCTGATTCTCTTGGGGCCTCGGGGGCCTCTCGGACCCCTGAATTCACTATCGGGGTGATATCGGGGTGAGCGGGTCAGCACCCGATCGCGGGCGGCTGGTGATCGCTCGACCGCCCCGAATCGCGGCCGAAGGACTCACTCCTCGCGGGTGAGTTCTTCGGCGATCTGGCCGCCTGCTCCGAGCACTATCTGCATGTGATCCGACCGTTCGTGTCGGCGTTCGTTGTGGCTTCGGGCGTCAGAGTAGAGCGGCGACCTTGGTCGCGGTCTCCTTGGCAGAACCCGGGTTCTGGCCGGTGACGAGGTTGCCGTCGACCACGGCGTTGGAGACGAACGGCAGCAGCGCCTTCGAGTAGTGCGCGCCGCGCTCCTGGATGCGTTCCTCGACGTTGTAGGGGACGAGCTTGTCGACGCGGGCGAGGACTTCCTCGCGCCAGGAGAAGCCGGTGAGCTTGCGGTCGGCGACGAGGTAGGAGCCGTCGGAGAGAGTGGTGTCGAGCAGGCCGCAGTAGCCGTGGCAGACCGCGCCGACGACACCCCCACGCTCGAAGATCTCGCGGGTGATCCGCTGTAGGCCGATGCTGCCGGGGAAGTCGAACATCACGGCGTGACCGCCGGTGAAGTAGATCGCATCGTAATCCGCCGCATCGATCTCCTCGGGGCTGGCAGTGTTCTCCAGCAGCGCCATTCGCGACGGGTCCTCGTGCCAGGACCTCGCCGACTTGTCGTAGTTAGGGAACTTCAACGACCGCGGCTCCAGCGGGGACATCCCTCCTGCGGGGCTCACAATCGTCTGCTCGAAGCTGTGTTCGGAGAAGATGTCGTAGGCGTGGGTCAGTTCCGAGAGCCACAGCCCGGTCGGGTGCGACGGGTCGGCCTCATAGTGGTCGACGTTGGTGACGACGATCAGGATGCGTCTGTTCACGGTGTCCTCGATTCTCATCTAGGTTGCGGTTGGGAAGACGGCGGCGATGGCTGAGCGCACACGCTCGTCGATGGTGGTCTGGTCGGTGGCGGCGAGCTTGCCGTCGAGGTGGAGGAACGCCAGCCCATGAGCGAGTGACCAGCCCGCCGTCGCCAAGGCGACAGGATCGGTCTGCGGGAAAACCTCGACCATGACGGCGGCGAGATAGTCGTGCAGGGCACCAGCCGCACGCACCCTCTCGTCGTCCTGGTCGTCGCAGGGCTGCCCGAACATGAGCCGGAACAGCGCCGGTCGGCGCAGAGCGAAGCGCACATAACTGACCGCGAGCTCACCGACCTCGACAGCGGACGTCGGAGTCCGCCTGCCCGCGGTGAGCTCGGTCATCAGCTCCCGCAGCCCGTGGACGGCAAGCGCCGACTCCAGCGCCTCACGGTCAACGAAGTGCCGATATGGGGCGGCGGCGGTGACGCCTGCCCGGCGGGCGAGGGCACGCAGCGAGAAAGGCTCGCTCGCCTCAAGCATCTCCAGCGCGGCGAGAACCAGCGTCGCCCGCAAATCACCGTGGTGGTAACCAGGCTTCGCGGCGAGCGCAGGCATGGATATCTCCTCCCACAGAGTTAGCGCTGCTTACATTAGCAGTACGGCGATGCTGGCGACACCTCGCTCTCGATTGCCAAGCGGCGACGACTCTCGGGTAGACAGCGAAAGCTCAGGATGCATCCGAAGAACTGTAGGTGGGACTGCAGCGAAGCCAGGATGACCCCCGTGACTCGGGTGATGCCGGGGGGTGCCGAAAAGCCTGAGAACGACAACTCGACGGGCGGGAACGTGAAAACCCCTGGGTTGCCAGGGGTTTTCTGTGGTGGGCGATACTGGGATCGAACCAGTGACCTCTTCCGTGTCAGGGAAGCGC
>CAZHIU010000033.1:0-17321 GCA_964532555.1 uncultured Microbacterium sp. | reverse complement strand
GTCGCCGACTTGATCGTGCCCTGAAAGGCCGGCCCCGCCTCGGTCACACCGAGGTGCAGCGGCCAGTCGCCGCGCTCGGCGAGCAGGCGGTAGGCCTTCACCATCACGATCGGGTCATTGTGCTTGACCGAGATCTTGAAGTCGTGAAAGCCGTGTTCCTCGAACAGCGAGGCCTCCCACACCGCACTCTCCATGAGCGCCTCGGGTGTCGCCTTGCCGTACTTTTCCAGCAGCCGACGATCAAGCGAACCGGCATTCACGCCGATGCGCAAGGACACCCCCGCAGCCGCGGCCGCCGCGGCGATGGCCCCCACCTGATCGTCGAACTGACGGATGTTGCCGGGATTGACCCGCACCGCCGCGCAGCCCGCGTCGATGGCCTGAAAGACGTACTTCGGCTGAAAGTGGATGTCAGCGATCACCGGAATCTGGCTCTTCTTCGCGATGATGTGCAGCACATCGGCGTCGTCTTGCGAGGGCACGGCCACGCGCACGATCTCGCATCCGGACGCCGTGAGCTCGGCGATCTGCTGCAGGGTGCCGTTGATGTCGGTGGTCTTGGTCGTCGTCATCGACTGCACGCTCACCGGCGCGTTACCTCCGACGAGTACCTTGCCCACCCGAATCTGCCGGGAAACACGACGCGGGCTGAGCACTTCGGGGACTTTGGGCATCCCGAGATTGACTGCTGGCACCCCCCCAGCCTACGCGCCGATTACTCGAACTGGCTGTAGTCGGTCACCGCCGGACGCACCTCGACCGAGGTGCCAGGAAAGACAAGCATCGGCCAGCTTCGCGCCAGGGCGAGGGCGGCATCCATGTCGGCAACGTCTACGACGGTGAAGCCACCGACGGCTTCACCCGTGCCGGTGAAGGGGCCGTCGATCTCCACCGGAGCGTCGGCCCCGTGGCGCACGGTCTTGGCCGTCTCCACCGGCTGAAGTTCCGCACCGGCCTCATCCATCACGGCCGCGTTCTTCACAAACCAGTCGTAGACCTCGGCGTAGACCTCTTGGGCGCGTTCGGTCGAAACCGCCTTATCGCGCTCGGGTGTCGAGGTGAACATCAGAACGTACTTCATGGTCTTTCCCATCTCGCGGATGCTGCACCGCTTCCCATGAACCGTCGCACGACATCCGCGAACCGGCAATGACATCTTCGCGAGCGGCGGGGAAAATCCCCAGAAATCAGCTAGAAAATGCTCATCGGATTCACGATGTCGGCGACCAGCAGCAGCACGCCCATCCCGATGAGAAGAGCCGCAACGACGATCGTCACCGGCACGAGCCGCGAGGCGTCAACCGGTTTGGGCGGTGGTCTGCGCAAGAGCTTCGCCCAGCCCCGCCGCAGCCCATCCCACAGGGCCACGACCACGTGGCCGCCGTCCAGCGGCAGCAGCGGGATGAGGTTGAAGACGAAGAGGGCGATGTTGAGCGAACCGACCAGGCTCAACAGCACCCACACGCGGTTGAGCACGGGAGCGTCGATGGCGGCCACCTCACCGGCGAGCCTGCCGACACCCACGACGCTGAGCGGCCCGTTCGGGTCGCGCTCGGCACCCGTGAACAGCGACACTGCGATATCCCACAATCGCACCGGCAACGCCACCACGATGCCCGCGACAGCGCGAACGTTGTATGCCGCGAACTCCGCACCCGCCGTCGGCGGTTGCGGCACGAAGGCGAGCTGGGCCGACATCCCGACGAAACCGACCGTTGATATTCGAGGCTCGCCGTTCTCATCGAGCACAGGCTGACCCCAGCGGTCGAACTCGCCACGCTCGGCGGGGATCGGTGTGATCGTCAGCGCCATTTCGGTGCCGCCGCGATCCACGATCACCTCGAGCGCCCGGCCCGGGGCCACGCGGATGATGTCACTCGCCTCGGCGAAGGTCGCCACCGGGGTGCCGGCGACCGAGAGCAGAATGTCGCCGGGCAGCAGTCCCGCGGCCGCAGCGGGAGACGCGGGGTCGCTCGGCAGACACTCGGTCTGGGTCGAGCCCGCGGGGAGCACGCACTCCGAGATGCGCGCGATGGTCGTTGTTCCCTGTTGGTAGCCGATGCCGCTGAGCAGCACGGTGAAGATCACAAGCGCGAGCAGGAGGTTCATCACCGGCCCGCCCAGCATGATCACGACGCGCTTCCAGACGGGTAGTTGGTAGAACAGGCGCCCCTGGTCGGCATCCCCGATCGTGTCGTCATTGGCGGCGCGGGCATCCTGAACCAACGCGCGGAAGACACCCTTCGCAGCCCCCACCTCAGAAGAGGGCGGATACATTCCCGACATCGCGATGTAGCCCCCGAGGGGCAGAAGCTTGACGCCGTACTCGGTCTCGCCGCGTCGCCGAGACCAGAGCGTGCGGCCAAAGCCGATCATGAACTCGCTGACACGCACCCTGAAGAGCTTCGCGGGAGCGAGATGGCCCAACTCGTGCAGGGCGATCGAAATCGCGAGGGCGAGCACGAGAAAGAGGATGCCGAGCACATACAGCAGAATGTCCACGACTCAACGCTAGCGGCGGATGCTGAGGATTCGGCTGAGCGCCCGCGCTGCATCGGGGCGCGGGCAGCTTGCGTGCGAGAATGACCGTGATGTGTGCGCGAAGCGCATAGGCAGCGATCAGACCACCTCAGATGAACGAAGGACACATGGAGCAGAGCATCCCTCCCGTGCCGCGCCCCGAGCACAACGCCGCTCGGTCGCTGACGGAACTCGCACAGCGGTTCGGGCTGGATATTCGAGGAGAGATCGACGGCATCACGACCGGGGGCGTCACCCTCGTCAGCCGCGACATCCGCCCCGGCGAGGTGTTCGTGGGCGTCGCCGGGGAACGCCGCCACGGTGCCGAGTTCTCCGCCGAGGCGCGCGAGCGGGGGGCTGTGGCCGTCGTCACGGATGCCGTCGGCGCCGAGATCGCGGCGGGCGCCGGTCTTCCCGTGCTCGTCACCAACAGCCCCCGTGAACTGCTCGCGCCGTTGTCGGCCTGGATATACGGCAACACCGAGAGCATGCCCCTGCTGCTGGGGGTGACGGGAACGAATGGCAAGACCTCGACGGTGCACCTGCAAGACGCTCTTCTGCAACAACTCGGCATCCGATCCGGGATGTCGTCAACCGCGCGGCGCCACATCGACGGCGAGGTGCTCGTCGCGGGCCTGACCACGCCCGAGTCTTGCGAGTTGCACGCCCTTATCGCGTATATGCGCGAGCGTGGCGTCACGCACATCGCTCTGGAGGTGAGCGCGCAGGCGGTCATCCGCAATCGCGTCGACGGGGTCGAATACCTCGTCACGGGCTTCACCAACCTGCAGCGCGATCACATGAACGAGTTCGCCGATATGGACGAGTATCTCGCCGGCAAACTCCCCCTGTTCCGCTCCGATCGCTCCCGCCGTGCGGTCGTCTCGCTGGACACCCCCGCGGGGCGCACGGTCACCGAGCACGCCGACATCCCGGTCACCACCATCGCCACCCCCGAGATCGCCGTGGACGCAGCGCTCGCCGCGAGCGCTGACTGGCAGGTCGAGGTGCTCGAGCACGGCCTGAACGCGACGCGCATCCGGCTGAGCGGCCCCGCGGGGAGCCTGAAGACGACGATCCCGACGACTGGCGCGCACATGGCGGCGAACGCGGGCCTGGCGATCGTCATGCTGCTGGAGGCCGGCATCGGCTGGGCAGACATCGTCGCCGTGCTGGAGCGCGACGGCGGCATCCGGGCCGTGCTCCCCGGTCGCACCGAGCTCGTCACGACCGGCCGCGGCCCACGGGTCTACCTCGACTTCGCTCACAACACCGACAGCTTCACGATGACCGCCCAGGCGGTTCGGCGTCTCACGAAGGGCAAGCTCATCATCCTGTTCGGGGTGCGCGGTTCGGGCGATCAGAGCAAGCGTCACGCCATGGGGCGGGCGGCAGCGAGCGCTGCCGACATCGCGGTCATCACCGATCACCATCTGCGCTGGGAGGAGTCAGAGCCGATTCGCGCGGCGCTCTACGCCGGAGCCGCCGAGGTGCTGCCAGCCGAGCGCCTCTTCAACATCTCCCCACCCGAAGACGCCGTCGTGAAGGCGGTGTCGCTCGCGGGCGAAGACGACACGGTGCTGTGGATGGGCCCCGGCCACCAGAACTACCGCGAGATCAAGGGCGTGCGCTACCCCTACAGCCCCCGCCAGCTCATGCTGGACGCCTTGCGCGGTGCCGGTTGGGGCGAAGAGGGCTGAACCTCAGTCGAAGCTCGCGCGCGCGGCATCCCGCGCCCATAGCTCGGCGTCGGCGAGGCTCTCACGGCTGAGGTCTTCGGGGGGATCGTGCGCGTCGGTCACGCGTTCGATCGTCTCGACGATGCGCGTGAAGCCGATGCGCCCGGAGTGGAAGGCCTCGACGGCCTCTTCGTTGGCGGCGTTGTAAACCGCGGGGAATGTGCCGCCCGCGCGCCCCACCGTCTTGGCCAGACGCACAGCCGGGAACACCTCGTGATCCAACGGTTCGAAGGTCCAGCTCGTTGCCGTGCGCCAATCCAGGGGCACGCCCACACCGCCCACGCGAGAGGGCCAGTCAAGGCCGAGTGAGATCGGCAGGCGCATATCGGGTGGGGATGCCTGCGCGATGGTCGAGCCGTCGACGAACTCGACCATCGAATGCACGATGGACTGCGGATGCACCACGACTTCGATGTCGTCAAGCTCCACCCCGAACAGCAGATGCGCTTCGATGACCTCGAGCCCCTTGTTGACCATGGTCGCCGAGTTTGTCGTCACCATCGGCCCCATGTCCCAGTTCGGGTGCGCGAGGGCTTCGGCCGGGGTCACCGCGGCGAGCTCATCTCGTGATCGCCCTCGAAACGGACCGCCGGATGCCGTCAACACGAGTCGACGCACCTCGGAGGGCTCTCCTGCACGAAGCGCCTGGGCGATCGCAGAATGCTCTGAGTCCACCGGCACGATCTGCCCTGGCGCGGCGAGCGCCGTGACAAGCGAGCCGCCGACGATGAGGGATTCTTTGTTCGCCAAGGCCAGGGTTCGCCCGCTCTCGAGGGCGGCGAGCGTGGGGCCGAGTCCGATCGATCCGCTGATGGCGTTGAGCACGACATCCGCCTCGACATCGCGCACCATCTGCTCGGCTTCGTGCGCACCGAGAGCCGTGTGCTCGAGGTGGAAATGTTCCGCCTGTGCGGTGAGCAACTCCGAGCGAGACCCCGCCGCGATTCCCACCAGTTCGAAGCGCTCGGGATGCGCTCGGATCACCTCAAGGGCCTGTGTGCCGATGGACCCGGTGGACCCGAGAACGAGGATGCGACGCATGCGAACAGCCTAGGCCGCGCGACTAGTTCTCCAGCGCGCTGGTGGCGAGGATGTCGACGACGAAGACCAGCGTGTGGTGCTCAAGACGGTGCCCGGCGACATGTCCGTAGCCGTCTGAAGGAGGCATCACGACAAGAACCTGAGAGCCGACGCTCTGGCCTTCGAGAGCCATGCGGAACCCGGTGACCACACCACTTGTCGGGAACTGCGAGGGCGCGCCCCGCTGCCAGCTGGACTCGAAGACCTCGCCGTCATCCCACTTCACCCCGGTGTACTGCACGACGACCATATCGCCGGGCTGCACGACGGCGCCGGCACCCTTGATCAGGGTCTCAACCCGCGTTTCGCTCGGAGCCGCGGCATTCGGGATGCCGATCGTCGGTGCTCCCCTGTCGTCGAGCACGACCGTGGGCATGCCATCGACCGGGGCGACCGCCGTTCCCACGGCGCGTGTCGGCAAGAACTCGACCGCCTGCGCGTAGACGACCAGATCGCTCGCCCCCTCGCCGCGATTCGCGGCGGGCACAGCAAAGACGACCTCGGAGCCCAGCGGCAGGCACTCCAGCGCGACGACGAAGATGGTGGCATCGCTCGTGTCGAGAAGCATCGGCAGAAGCCCGTTCTCGCCGCGGGCGGTCGAATCGAGAACCTCGCCGGTGTCGGCGCGCACGATTGTGAAGTTGAGGGATACCAGGTCTCCCGCCGAGACGTCGTCGCCGGTACCGCGCGAGCGCACGGTGCGCTCGAGTTCCGTGAAGGCCGTGCCCTCGGGGATGGTGATCGTCACCTCTGCGCCGCTGCCCTCGATGCCGATCGCATCCGAACTCGCACCCGAAGGCAGATCGATCAGGCAGTCCGCGCGCGGAGTGTGTGAAGCATTGGGGTCTGCGGGGTCTGCCGTGCATCCGCTCGCCAGAAGACCGACGGCGGCGAGAGCGGCGAGCAGAGAGAGGGAGCGAGTGCGCACGGGGAAACCTTATAACGGGGATGGGGGACTCTCTCATTGTGCCCTGGATGTCTTTGCGGTCGCTGGGAGGCGCGCGTCGTGGCGTGCTTTTGCCCATGCCGATTTACGCATGAGTAGCGCATTACCCTGGAGGAATGAACGACGAGCCGCACGATGCCTCGGTGACAGATGAGGGGATGCGTGCCCGTACTCCCCACAAGGCAGGCTTTCGCTACGCGCTCGGTCGGGTGATCGTGAGTCCTCTCGCAAGGGTGGTCTATCGCCCGCGCGTTGAGGGGCGCGATAATGTGCCGAAGAAGGGGCCGGTGATCCTCGCGAGCAACCATCTCTCGTTCATCGACTCGATCGCGATCCCGGTTGCCGCACCCCGACCCGTGCACTTTCTGGCCAAGTCCAGCTACTTCGAGGGCACCGGGCTCAGCGGGGCGATCAGTCGCGGCTTCTTCGGCGCGATCGGCGCGATTCCGGTGCGCCGCGGCGCCGGTCAGGCCGCGCTCGACGCGCTTGAGCAGCAGCGGATGCTGCTCGACGAGGGTCTCGCGGTCGCGCTCTACCCCGAGGGCACTCGTTCGGCCGACGGTCGCCTCTACAAGGGGCGCACGGGTGTCGCCTTTCTCGCCCTGCAGACGGGTGCGCCGGTCGTGCCCGTCGGGCTCATCGGCACCGATCGGGTGATGCCGGTCGGCGCGAAGATGCCCTCGCTGCGTGAGCGCGTGACGGTGCGTTTCGGTGAGCCTCTCGATCTCAGCGCGCACGGCCCCGCCGACTCCGGCAGGGCGCGTCGTACGGCGACGGATGCCATCATGGCCGCCATCCATGCGCTCTCCGGTCAGGAGCTCGCGGGCAGCTACAACGAGGCCGCGGCCGAGGGCGCGATCGAGAAGATCAAGCGCGCCCTCCCCCACGAACGTCGCTGAGTCGCAACCGCGAGCCTCCCCCACAAATCCGCGACTCGGAGCAACCCGATATTGGTCGCCTCTGCGATCCGACGTGCCCGCGCTGAAGCGTGTGCGCGCAGGCGCGTAGGGGTGCCTGTGCTGGGGCGCATTTGCACCGGACGCCCTCTGCGGCCGGTGCAACCCTAGCCCCAGCACAGGCACCCCGGAGCGCCAACCCGAGCCGCGAACTCGAACCGCAGACCCCCGAGTCAGCCCTCCACAACCACGACGGTCGCTTCATGGCGCACCGGAAAGTTGACCGAGTTCGCGATGAAGCACCACGCGTTCGCCTGCGCGTGCGCCGCGATCGCCGCATCCCGCATCGCCGCATCTGCCACCACGACCTCGGGCCGCAGCACCACCTCGACGAAAGCACCGCCTCCCCGCCCGTCTTCGCGCATGACACCCCGCGCTTCGTCGCGATAGGCGAGCACAACGACCCCCGCCGTGACGCAGGCATGCAGATAGGAGAGCAGATGGCACTCGCTGAGGGCGGCCAGCAGCAGGTCTTCGGGGTTCCAGCGCGAAGGATCGCCGCGAAACGGCTTGTCTGAAGAGGCGAGGAGCACGGGCTTGCCGTCGATCTCAATGGTGACATCGCGTGCGTAGTCGCGATACCCGCTCGTGCCCGTGCCGCGGTTTCCGGTCCAGGTGGTGGTCAGCGCGTAGCGGTGCTCGCCGAGGGGCTTGTCATCCGTGCTCATGCGGCCAGTCTAAGCACCCGCGGGTGGGGAGACCGCCGCGCCACGCTTTAGGCTGAGGAGCATGCAGGAGACCCTGAGCGCACAACAGATCACCGAGCTCGCGATTGTGGAGCGCAGCGGCTTCGTGGAATCCCGGCACCTCGGGGCTGCCATCGTGCTCGATCCCGGGGGCGAGGTCATCGGCAGGCTCGGCGACCCGAGTGGCCTTGTGCTGCCGAGGTCGAGCCTGAAGCCGATGCAGGCCGTGGCCTCGATCACCGCAGGCGCAGATCTCGCGCCGATCCAACGCGCCCTGGCCACCGCCAGTCACGCCGGTACCGATGCACACGTCGAGGTCGTGCACGGGATGCTGGAGGCATCGGGCCTCAGCGCGAATGACCTCGCCTGCCCGCCCGCTTGGCCCTCTGACTCTGCTACGCACGCGGAGATGCTGCGTGATCTCGCCGAGCCCAGCCGCGTGCGGATGAACTGTTCGGGTAAGCACGCCGGGATGCTGACGGCGTGCGTTGTCGCCGGTTGGCCGACGCGCGGTTATCTCGATGCGGAGCATCCTTTGCAGGTGCACACCCGAGACACGATCGAGCGCCTCTGCGATGAGAAGGTCGCCCACACCGCTATCGACGGATGCGGTGCCCCGGTGTTCGCGCTCAGCCTGCACGGCCTTGCGCGGGGCATCCACCGCATCGGCACGGCGTCTCTCGGCTCGACTTTCGCCCTGCATCGCGTGGCTGCCTCGGTCGTCGAGGCCGTGCGTGAGGAACCGTGGACCATCGACGGTGCAGGCAGGGCCGACACCATCGCGATTGAAACGCTGGGAGTCTTCACGAAGGGCGGCGCCGAGGGCGTGATGGTGATGGTGGCACCGAACGGCACCACTGTGGCGCTCAAGATGATCGATGGTTCCGGGCGAGCGGCGACGCTCGTCGCTGCCGGGCTTTTGGCCGAAGCGGGTGCGATCACGGCGAAGGGTTACGCAGAGCTCGAGCGGCGTCTTCCTCTCGAGGTGTACGGCGGTGGGCGCGAGGTGGGTCGCGTGCGGCTCTCGCCGTCGATTCTCGGTGGCATCACGGCGGCGTCTGGCTAGGCCCCTCAGCGCGGGATAGCTCCGCGAACGGCTCGACAGCGGGCGCTTCGGCGACGAGGTCGAGCCCGCTCACGCGTTGCGGTGACGCGCCGGAACGCACGAGCCACGCGCGACCCTGGTGTGCGCGCGCATAGGGCGGCAACTCTCGCATTCCGAGCAGGGTGCGCAGTTCGGTGGCGCACGGCGCGAGCACGAGCACATCCGCGTCTTCGCGCAGGCGCTGCCACAGTGCCCAGCCGCGCTGCCATGCCTCACCGTCGCCGACGACGAGGGTTGCCCCATCGGGGGCGACACCGCGCTCGGCGCATTCGGCCACAGAGAGCACCTCGCAGGAGGGATGGCGGGCGCGGAGCATCCCGATGTATCGACCGGGATACGGGGCGATGATCGCGGTCGTCATCTCAGGCACCCACGGCCGGGTACTCGAGCTCGGTGAGGGCAGCTCGGCAGGCGAGAGCGCGAACTGCACGAGGTGGCCGTCGAGGCGGCCTCGCCCGGCAGGGCACCGCGCGAGGAAGTTCTGCGCCTCACCGCCCGCCGCGAGGTATTCCGTGCGCGAGGGGTATGCCAGCAATGCCCGGCGCGGCAGCAGCTCCGCGAGCCGGGCAACGCCGGTCGTCACCCGGCTTGCGGCCACCGCGATGGTCGCGCCCGCCGCTCCGGCGTGACGGATGACGCTCTCCCAGTTCTGCAGGAACTCCTGCGCGTATTCGGGCGGATACGCCGCCAAAGCGGCGTCGAGGTCGTCGCAGATGATGAGACCGGGGCGAGGGTGCTGGGCGAGTTCGGTGATCGTGTCCCAGGCCTCTTCGGCATCCTGGGGCACGATGCACGGCTGCTCTGCCTGGGCGGCTAGGAGCGCAAGGATGCCGCTCTTGCCGCTTGACGGGCCGCCGAGAACCACGAGCCCGCGTTCTTCGCCGAGCCTGAGCCCCACGCTTTCTTGACGTTGGTGCGCGGGCTGGTCGGCGACGCCGAGCAGAGCGTTACCGGGTGCAAATGCGCGCGCGTCGAGATCCGCGAGCGCCAACCGCAAAGGCAGAGCGGGCAGCCATGGTCGCGCCGCCGGGGTGTGACCTTTCCATCGCACGCGGGCGCGGGCGATGTCTGCGGCGTCGGTCAAGGCGACTCGTGCACGCTGTGCCTCCGCATCCCGTGGGCGCCGGATCAGCGCCAGTCCGCGCCCACTCCAATCCCCGGGCAGCGTGGCGGCAGCATCCGTGCCCACGACCGCGCGGCTGTCGGCCGCCTCGGTGACGCGCAGACTGATCCGAAGCGGACTATTGGCGGCCAGCGCCTCGCTCACCACGCCTGCCGCGCGCTGGGTGCCGAGTATCAGATGCATTCCGAGGGCGCGCCCGCGGGCGGCGATGTCGGTGAAGACCTCGGCGAGTCCGGGGTGCTCACGCAGCAACGCCGCGAACTCGTCTACGACGATGACAAGCCGCGGCATCCGCACCGCGGCGTCGGCGATATCTCGCGCCGCGGAATCTGCGAGCACGGCCTCGCGACGGCGGAGTTCGGCACGCAGGCTCTCCACGCCACGGCGCGCACCGTCTTCGTCGAGATCGGTGATCACGGCGGTCACCTGCGAGAGAGCGCGAAGGGGGTCAAAGGCCGTGCCGCCTTTGAAATCGGCCAGCACGAAGCTCACCTCTTCCGGGCCGAATCCGTGCGCGAGGGCAATGACCCAGGTGACGAGAAGCTCGCTTTTGCCGGAGCCGGTCATCCCCGTGACGATCGCGTGCGGCCCGTCTGCGACAAGGTCGACCACGACAGTGCCGCCCGTGCCGCGAGCGATCCCGACCGACAGCCCCTCTGCCGCATCGGCGAGCAACACTTCTTCGAGCGTCACAGCGCTCGGCACGAGAGCGCGCGTCTGGCTCTCCACCGTCCACTCGGCCGCGACGGCTGCTGCCTGTGCGCGCGATAACCCCTCCGCGCGCACCACGACCTCGCCGTCGCTCGTGCGCACCCGCGCCGCGGTCGGTTCGTGCGCATCGATGACGACAGAGACCCCTGCGAGCGCTTCGGCTGCTCCGACGAGCCGGACGACGGCATCCGCTCCCCGCACCTCATGCGCGCCGATGACGAGCGCGAGCCGAAAGGCGCCGGTCGAGGGATGCTGCGCATGCGGCATTCCCGCGATGCCCAACCGGTCAAGATCGTCTCCGAGCAGCGCGAGCTGTGCGGGTGCGAACCGCGCGCACAACTGCACCACCACGGCCCGCGCGATCGCGGCGGCGACCGCGAAGGGGGCGCGGACTCCGAGGCCCGCCCCGAGCGCGACAGAAATCGGCGCATGGGGCAACACCGCGGCCTGTTGTCGAAACGCCCGTGCGCGCTCTCCCTCGCCGCCGGAAGTGTCATGCGCAACGGCGAGCGAGCCCGAACCGAGAACCACCCGCGTTCCGGCGTCGATCCGCTCCTGGCGCACCGGCTGCTCCCGCAAACAGGCCGCTACCCCGGGCTGCGTGCGCCACAGCCCCGACCGCAACGAATCCTGACGCCGCGCGAGGGCATCGGCGGCCCGATCCCACTGCTCTTCAGCATCCCGCATGGCCTTTCGGCGTTCGCGGCGGCGCACACGGCCGCCGTCGAACAGCGAGGCGAGCATCATGAGCGGCCCGAGCGCGGCGAAGCAGAGCGCGAGAAGCGACCCGGTCACCGTCCACATCACCACGCCCGCGATCACCGGCACGATCGCCGCCGCGAGCGGCACTCGGGCACGCGCGGGTTCTGGCGGCGGCGAGGGGAGCGTGATCGTGTCGAGTTCCTCCATCACGCCATCCCACGCGACCTCACACCCCGAGGTGGATCGCACCCCGAAGGGGGCGAACTACTTATGCGATGTGCGCTTTGTGGAGGAGGTGTGTGCGGTCTCGGCGCGCACGACGATAACCGTGATGTTGTCACGCCCGCCGTTCTCGAGCGCCGCCGAGAGCATCGCATCCACGATGCTCACCGGCTCGCTGTGACTGCTGACAAAGTGCAGTATCCCGTAGTCAGTGAGCTCCTTTGTGAGCCCGTCCGAGCACACGACGAAGACATCGCCGTCTTCGAGATCGACCCTGAAGAAGTCGGGCGACATCTGTTCGCCCGAACCCACCGCGCGCGTGATCACATTGCTGTAGGGATGCCCCTCGGCCTCCTCCGAGCGGAGTCTGCCCGAAGCGATCATCTCCTGCACGACCGAGTGGTCCGTGGTGACCTGCGCGATTCCCTCCCCGCGCACGAGATACACCCGGGAGTCGCCGATGTTCAGCACGATCCAGGATGCCGCCGCGCCCTCCTCGGGCGCGGCATCCGCCTCGGCAAAGAAGAAACCCGTGAGCGTGGTGCCCGTGCCCTCGTCGGCCGCCTCGGGGTGGCTCAGAATCTCGGCTGTCGCGCGTTCGATCGCCTCTTCGATGGTGTGGGTTTCCACGACGCCGGAGTCGACGACGGCGCGCATCTGGGCGACGGTGGCCCGGCTGGCGATCTCGCCGCCCGCGTGCCCCCCCATCCCGTCGGCCACGACGAACAGCGGGAAGGCCGCGAGAAAGGCGTCTTGATTGCTGTCTCTGCGGGCGCCGATGTCGCTCGCGGCCGCCCATCGCACGCTAAGCGTGCGGCCGTCAGCAAGGGTGCGCTCGGCGATGCCCTGCTCCCGTTCAGCCATGCGCCCTCTCTTGATGAACCGCGATGAGCCGCCGTAGCGAGCGGCTCTCCGCCAGAATAAGGGATGCCATCACACCCGCGCGCCAGGGTCTTCGGGCAGGGGAAAGAGAGCGTCGATCGCGGCGAGCTCTGCCGCATCCGGAACCCAGGCCGTGGCCGCGGCCGCATTCGCCTGAACCTGCGCTGGCGACGTCGCCCCCGCGATCATGCTCGAGACGCCGGGCTGGGCGAGCATCCACCCGAATGTCGCCTCAAGCATCGTGATTCCGCGCTCGGTGCAGAAGTCACGGTAGGCGTCGAGGGCATCCCAGGGGGCGTTCTGCCACACGTGAGCGCGCACCTGCATGATGCGACTCTCGGCGGGGCCGCCCTCGCGCGTGAACTTGCCCGTGAGCAGGCCGTTGTGCAGCGGAAAGTAGGGGAAGAATCCCAGCCCGTACCGCACCACCGCGGGAAGCACTTCACGTTCGGAGGCGCGTGCGAGCAGGGCATAGTGATTCTGCGCCGAGATGAACCGCCCACTCGAACGAGCGGCGCTGGTGAACTCCGCCTCGGCGATCTGCCAGCCGCGGAAGTTCGAGTGACCGTAATAACGGATCTTGCCCTCGTTCACGAGTTCGTCGAGCGCGTCGATTGTCTCGGCGAGGGGAGTCTCAGGGTCGGGTTCGTGCAACTGGTAGAGGTCGATCCAGTCGGTCTGCAGTCGACGCAGCGACTGCTCGACGGCGTAGCGGATGTAGCGACGGGAGCCTCGTGCGGCGGGAAAGTCGTAGCCCATGCTGAAGGAGTGCCCGAACTTGCTCGCCAGCACATACTGCTCGCGGCGGCCTTTGAGCGCCTCACCCATGAGCGTTTCGCTGAGGCCGGGCTCTTTGCCATAGATGTCGGCGGTGTCGAAGAAGGTGACGCCGCTCTCGAGTGCGGCGTCGAGAACGGCCCGGGTGCCTTCGAGCGTCTCGCTCGGCGTGTTCGCGCGGCCGAAGTTGTTGCATCCGAGACCCGCCGCCGACACCATAAGACCCGATGCGCCCACACGGCGCTGTGCTGTGCTCATGACTCCACGCTATCGCCTCGGGCGACCGCAAGGATGCTGCGGCGCCGAGACGACCGCGGCCCCCGAGCTAAAGAAAGTAGCTCGGAGGCCGCAGCGAAGCGGAAAGGCTTAGGCGCCTTGTGCGGGAACCCCATCCCACGTTGTCGCGTCGGCGAGGAACTTGTTGCCCGCCCAGGGAGCGGCAGCAATGTTCTTGTTCCACTGCGACTTGTCGAAGGCGAGGATCGCCATCCAGACGATGCTGAGCAGCACGAACAGCAGTACCCAGATGGCCTCTTTCTGCAGCTTCAGCCCGATGCGCCATGCGGCAACGGCCATGACGGCGAGCGGTATGAGCACGATGAGCTGGCCGATGACGGGGATCCACCCGAGAAGAACACTCGCACCGAAACCGATGAGAACGAGCCACGGAGAGAGGTCACCGAGCTTCGCGAACACCATCGCGTTGTACACGGGCACCCAGGCGCGCCACTTGCCCTGTACGCCGGCCTTGTCGAAGATCTTCATCAAGAAGAACGACACGAGGACGTACCCGATAGCTCCTGCAACAAAGAGGAACACACCCATGATTGCGAACAGCGCCACAAGGGCTGAGTCGTTCGGCATTGAACACTACTTTCTCTGGGGGACACACGCCGCAGACATCGTTGGCGCGGCTGAGAAATCCTCTCGGCATTGGCAATACTAGTGCGCGGGCACCCGGCGGGCAATGACCGCCCGTGAAGGGTTCCTCGTGTCTCTGATGAGAATGCCCGCGAACGACGAGCATGATCCGAGGTATGGCAAGCACAGCGAATCGCCCTGATTGGACCGCCGCGGTGGCTCACCTTGCTGGGCAAGTGTTCCACTCGCCACTGCCGCCGCCAGCCCGTCGTCCTCGCATCCGCTACACGATTCTGCATTCGCGCCACCGATATGTGTAGCCGACGCAGAATCGTGTAGCCGATACGAGTTGCTACGACTCGATCTCGCGGATCGCCTCGATGAGTTCGAGTATCGACCTCGCCCCCTCTGGGATCACGTTGGCGGAAACCCCGGGGTCACGCAGGGTCACCAGCTCGCCGTTCGAGCCCACTCCGATCACGCCCGCGAGTGTCGTTGTCAGCATCAAGCTCGGCTGCTCGCTGGGTCTGAGAAACCACAGAAACTCCGCCGCAGGCAATCGCTCTTCGGTTAGCTCGATCATTGACGCGTTCTCCTGGCTGATCCAAACTTGCACCCGGTCGACGGGCGCACCGGTGACGGTCTCCGATACGATCACGGCGAGGATGGACGAGCCCATGACATCGACCTCGCCATTGTCAAGCACAAACTCGTGCGAAGGACCCGCTTGCACCTCAACGATCCGGCCGGTGACGATCACAGACGACCGTTCGACCAGCTCATCGAGGCTAAATGCCGGATCAGCCTCGGTCGCGTGGACCGCGAAGGCACTCCAGAACTCCTCAGCCGAAAGCGGCCGATCCGGCGCGGGTGCGCTGCAGGAGGCGAGTACCAGGGCGAGGAGCGCCGCTGCGGGGAGAAACCTCACTCTTGTCCTCACTTTTCCTCCTAGTACTTCGTGTTGATGTGGCCGATGTCGTGAACGCTGTAGTCGATGTGATCGGGATTGCTTCTCATACACGTGCGGTTCGCGGTCGAATAGTCCGAGTTCTTTCCGGGCTGATGGTCCAGTCCGATCGTGTGCCCGATCTCATGGCATGACAAGGCGGTGTAGTTGGAGTGCGGCAGATGGTTGTTGAAGACGACGTGCCACCGGTCGCACACATTTGCGCTCGCGGTTGTGTTACACACCGCCCACGCGTACCAGCCAGCCTGCTCTCCCGCCGAGACTGTTCCCGCGTAGGCATTGATATCAGTGCCAGCCCACAGGATGGTTTTCTCGGTGTCGTACATGTCGGTCTCGGAATCGAGGTAGGACATCGCAAGCCGGAATGCGTTTTTCTGGGTCGTCGACAGTGAGGAGCTGAGGTAGAAGTCGTGGTTGGCATCGTCTGCGTAGTAGGGGCTGAAGTAGTCCGCGCGCGCCGCAGTAGGCGCGCACACAAACGCGACCACCGTCAGAAGTGCCAGGAGTGCTCGCATCGTAGATCGCGAGCGAGGGCGCTCGCGCCCGGCCTCTGTGCGCTCTCGCGTAAGCTGATCCGCGACGATCTGCTTAAGGTTCGATCCCATACCTCCGGATGTTACACCACATGGAGTGACTGCTCGTCTAGATGGCGACGTGCCTCACGTAAATTGCCCGCGAAACGGTTCCGGTACCTCACCTAAAAGAGCCCGCAAAACAGGATCGTCAGTTTCATGGGAAGTGGGCTATCAAAGCATTTCGTGAGGCACGCATCAACCTCACCTGGACATCTTGACAGTAAGACGTGACCGCCCGCGGCATCTCGGGTGACCGAGGTAGCGCTCCGGGAATCCCGCCTGAACACTACTGCGCCGTCGTGACAAGCTCAAGCACGCCGGGCGCGGCACTCGTGCGCAGTGTGATGCCGCGCGCGGCCGCCCAGCCCTCGATCTCACCGTGTGAACGCACCCGAGCCCGGGTCTCGGCAAGCCTGCGCACGAGAAGGCCCTTGGCCTTCTTGTTGAAGTGATTGAGCGCGGCGCCCTGCTCTGTCACGACCCGCACATAGGCCGAAGGTACGGATGCTGGCACGGGCCCCAGTGCCACATAGGCCTCGCTGCGCAGGTCAAGGACGAAGTCTGGCTGCTCCCCCGCGATCGCCTCGCTCGTCGCGTCCGCCCAGTGTCGGCGCAGCGGCGGGATGCCTGGTAGCGACGTTCCGGCGGCCAGCCGGTAGTTGGGGATCGTGTCGAGTGCCCCGATCACACCCCAGGGTGCGGTCTGAATCCAGACATGCTGCCCCAACCAGCGTCGCGCGACCGCCGCCAGGCTGCCGACATCCAGCGCGTCATAGAGCACCCCGGTGTAGCGATCGATCGCGGGCATGACCGGTGCGCTGCGCAACAGGGCGTTGTCATTGACCGCGTGACGTTGGCCCTCGCTGAGTTTCAGCGTGCGAACGGCGGCCTCGGCATCCCCCGAAAGCGCCACGAGTGCGTCGCTGGCCTGCTCGCGCAGGGCCGTCAGTTGCGGCAGGGCGAAGGTGGCCAGGTCAAGGAATGCCGCACCGCCCCCGGAGCGCTTGGTCTCCGAGGGCGGTAACAGAATCTTCATGTGCGCGCGGTCAGTCCGCGAAACGCATGCGTCAAGAAATGAGCGCGGCGTTGCCCGCCACGATCGTGAGGTCGTTGCCCTCCATCGACACGAAGCCGTCGCGGGCGCTGGCGAGAATCTTCGTGCCGTCTGGCTCGGTGATGCGCACCTGGCCGTCGTCGGCGAGGTTCGCGAGCACGGGTTCGTGCCCCGACATGAAGCCGATCTCACCGATGACGGTCTTGGCGACCACGAGTGTCGCCTCGCCCGTCCACACCTCGGCGTCTGCCGAGACCAGGGTGACCTGCAGCGCCATGATTAGCCGTTCTCCTTCTGGATGCGCGCCCAGTTCTCTTCGACGTCGCTGATCGCGCCGACGTTGAAGAAGGCCTGCTCGGCCACGTGGTCGAAGTCGCCGCGGCAGATCGCGTCGAACGACTCGATGGTCTCCTTC